>JBBRZT010000242.1:0-6006 GCA_038236395.1 Candidatus Acidiferrales bacterium | reverse complement strand
GCCCGATGCCGGTGGGCAGAGGTCCGCAACAGAGCGGGCCGCCAATGGTGGGCGCGGGATTTTCTGGGTCGTAGATGTAGTGGTCGGGTTTTTCCTCGGCAGGCGGAGTGGTGTTGAGAACTCCGTTGCCGCTGGAAGTGTTGTCGACGCCGGCGCTGTGCAGGTAGTAGGAAGTTTTGCTGGCGCGCGCGAGGGGCCAGTCGTCTTCATCGCGCCATTCATTCTTGCCCATGACGAAAATTCTTACCGGCTTGTCATGGTCCACGCCATTGGCTTGATTCTTCAAGAGCCAGTCGTACCAGCGCAGCATGGCGTCGTCCAGATCGAAGGGAGCCTTGTCTCCGAAATCCACGGCGCCGATTTTTCGTTCGTTTGTGCCTCCGGCGTGGCCGCCCAAATAAACCAGCAGGCGCTGGCCTTTGCGCGCCGCGTCGGTGCCCGCCTCGGTCTTGAGGAGTTGATAATTTCGGAGCGTGCCACCCAGGAAAATGTCGTACCAGGCGCCGAAGCCGAAGACCGGCACCTGAATCTGGGAATAGTGGTCTTCGATGGAGATTTGCTTCCAGTATTCGTCGTACGCGGGATGCGCGAGCCAGTCGGTGAAATATGGCGCGACGCCGGTGACGGAAACCGGGTCGAGCACGGGATAGGACGTGAGCGGCAGCTTTGCGGTCCAAGAGACGGCGTGCCCGCTGGAATCGACGCGGCGGTGCATGGTGTCGGTGGCCAGGCCGGTGGTCCACGATTCGTTAAACCATTGCTCGAATGCGCCGCCCTGGTACGTCCAGCCCTCGTGGTAATTGGAGGCCGTCACATTTGGGCTGATGCCAGACAGGTGTGGCGGATGGGCGATGGCGGCCAGATATTGCGTCGCGCCAACATAGGAACCGCCGAACATGCCCACTTTGCCGTTGGAATACGGCAAAGCCGCGGCCCATTCGACGGTGTCGTAGCCGTCGAGAGATTCATTTTTGAAGGGATACCATTCGCCTTCGGAGGCGTATCGTCCGCGGACGTCTTGAGCGACGACTACGTAGCCGCGGGCGGCGGCTTTCAAACCAAAAGTCATTTCCTGGGTTTTGTCGTAGGGCGTGCGGACCAGCAGCACGGGAAATTTTCCTTCGATCTTGGGGCGATAAATATCGGCGCGGAGGGTGACGCCGTCGCGCATTTTGGCGGAGACGTTGCGTTCGGCGGTAACTTCGTATTTTTCGGCGGCTTGCGCGGCGGTGCTCGATGAGAATAGAAACACCGTCACGAAAAGTTTTGCCGCAAATAGTTGGGTTCTCACGTTGTCCTCCGAGACCATTGTGCGGAGGCAGCGTAGGGCGGCGGTCAAGCGCTGTCAACTCTGGAGGGGAAATATCGCGCCTCAAGTGAGTCAGTAAGAAACCGTATGGACCGTTTTGCGCCGGGCGAGTATCTGTGTTCTTTGAGTGGTTTTAGAAATTACGTGATAATAGGGGGTTGCGATGATCAAGAAAGCGGAAGGCGGATATAAGGTGCTGTCGGAAAAGGGTAAGAATCTCGGCGGTCCTTATAAGACGAAAAAGGAAGCGGAGAAGCGACTGCAGCAGGTGGAATATTTCAAGCACAAGAAGTGAGCGGAACAACGACCGACGTAAGCCTGTAGCGTGGCTCTATGTCCAGAGCGCGATCTAAAGCTAGAGCAAAGAAAGACCCACCCTCAAAAATCTGAGGGTGGGGCACCCACGGTCAAAGGCGATTGCTTAGAGGGGCTTGGGGTGGGCGGCGAGGGCTTCGCGGAAGGCCGCGACGTTGGATTTGTCGACAACGGCGGTGCCGGTATCAACAAAGGTGGGCATGGGGGCGACGGGGGCGGTGCGCCAGTCTTTGAATTCGTGGACGGCGTTGTGGTGCAAGTCGTCGAGGAATTTCAGGCCGTAGTAGCTCATCACGTAGGGTTTCTGCGCAATGGTCGCGGCAATCACGCCTTTTTCCACGAAGTCGAGAGTTTCGGGATCTTTGTCGAATGCGACGATGGGAACTTTCCCGCTTTGATCTAGGCGGTGCAGCGCTTCCGCGGCGCCCGATCCGCCGGATGCTTCCAGGCAGATGATGCCATCGACTTTTTCTTTGGTGGTTTTGGCCAGGAGGGCTGAAATCTGGTCGTTGGCGCTGCGGGGATCGCCCTTGTCATCGATGGTCTGGGCGATCTTGATGCCGGGATATTTTTTTAGGCCGTCGGTAACGCCGCGGACGCGTTCATCGAGATTAAACTGGCCGGGAATGGAGACGATGACGACTCGCCCCTGGCCTTTCAAGAGGTCGCCCATGCGCTTGGCGCTTTCCATTCCGGCGCGATAATTATCGGTGCCGATAAACATCAGGCGCCTGGAGCTGGGCGCATCCGAATCGATACAAATCACGGGTATGCCCGCGGAAACAGCGCTATCGATGGCGTCTTTGAAGAGGTCCACGCGCGCAGCAGAAATCAAGATGCCTGAGGGATTTTCACCCACGGCTTTTTTGAAGGCGGCCAGCTCATCTTCCGGTGAAAACTTCTCCGGACCGGCGAATTCAGCTTTGACGCCCAGCCATTTGGCAGCGTCCTGGAAGCCCGCTTCAGCTTCCTGCCAGTAGGGCAAATTCACGTTGGTAGAGATAAAAACGTAACGCTCTTCCTTCTGGTGATAGGACTCGGACCCGCAAGAAGCCAGCGACATGGCCATAGCCAGAATGACGCAGGAACCAATTCCCAAGCGAAGAGGGTTCATGAAATTTCTCCTTTGCCAGGTCAAGAAGCATTCAGTGGTGGGAGTGCGCTCGGCATATCAACCACACCAGCCAACACCCTCGGAATGGCCAGAGCCTATCATAAAGTTGGGCCATGGAGTGATGGGCTTGCCGGAGGCCCGGCCGGGCGGGATGTGGAAGCCGAAGCGAAGTGGTTCGGTAATCTTTTGGTTACCAGTATCCAGGTACCCTTGCCTCTAAAAAATTCTATGCTCCATAATCGCAAGTACTTTGTTTTGTGCGCTACGATTTGCTGACGGGCCATGTTTGTTCCAAATGTGGCGCGGAAATCGGGTGGTGTACGCATTTGGAACGATTCTGTTCATTCGAGACGGTGGCGAAGTGCGCGTGTGTAGGCGACTAAACCTTTGATCAACGAGAATTTCATCGTAATTGCGTTGTTCGCGGCGACCTCTCTGGTGGCCGGTTTTTTCGGGTACATCTACACGATCAAGCGGCAAACATACTTGTTGCTGTGGACCTTTGGCTGGCTGCTTTACGCGCTGCATTATCTGGGGCCGGTTTTGCGGCGATGGGTTCCCGAGGGGCCGCTGGAAACGTCGTTGAGCCGGTGGATCTATGCGCTGGCGTCAATTTGCTTTTTTCTGGGCGTGCAACTGTACGCGCAACGTAAGCCCTGGGTGTTGCCGGCCGCGATTACCGCGGTGGTGCTGGGTATCTGGTCGGCGGGCAACTCCCTGCACCTGATTTCTATTCCAGTAGTAATTCCCTCGGCGGCGCTGTTCCTGGCCATCGCCATTCTTTTCTGGAGAGAGAGCCGGCGGCAGGAAACGTTGGCGGACAATTTGTTGGCTCTATCGTTTGCGTCGTGGGCCATCCTACGGCTGTCGCTTTATTTATTCCTGCAGCACTCCGGCGAGGGGCAGCAGGCGGCGATGCGGTCCATCGCGGCGGCGCCGTCGGCGTTCGTGGCCATGCTGATGGTGATGGCGCTGTACGAAGAAGAAAAGCGGCGCGTCGAGCGCAATATGCTGGCGCTTTCGAACCTGAACCTGGCCACTTCAAGTTTTGTGGGCGGGGAAATCCAGCGAATGCTTTCACAGGCGCTGGACCGCGTGCTGGGCGTGGTGCGGCTGCCGTCGGGAGCGTTGTTTCTGCATCACGGGGACCCGCAAGGGCCTACCTGCGTGGTGGCCGTGGGCTTGAATGACGATTTCAGCCGGTCAGTGCAGGAAGAGGGATTGGACGACTACTTTGTCGGATTAGTGGCGCGACTGGGCGGACTGCTGGGTTTTCGCGACCTGCGGGATGATTCGCTTTCGGCGCTGGACAAGGAACCGTCGATTCGAAGATTCAGAGAGATTGCGCTGGGGCAGGGATTGCGCAGCATCGTCGCGATCAGTTTGCAGGCCAAGGAAAATGCGTTTGGAGTTTTATTGCTGGGGACTTCGGATAGCCGCAAGTTCACGCCGGCGGAGCTGCGCCTGCTGCTGGCGCTGGGGCACCAGATCGGGATGGCGGTGGAGAACAGTTATTTGATTCAGCAGACGTCGCGGCGCTCGGAAGAATTGCACGTGCTCAACGAAATCGGGCGGGCGTTGAGCTCGACGTTGAATAAGGAAGACTTGCTGCGTAAAGTGTGGGAAGAGCTGCGGCGGTTGTTTGACGTGGAAAATTTTTATATAACCTCACTGGACCCGGCCAGCGACGAGATGACTTTTGATCTGGAGATGATCGACGGGGTGCGCATGCCCAAGCGCACGCGGCCATCGGGCAATCATCTTTCCGAATACATCATTCGCACGCGACAGCCGGTTTTGATTCGCGACAGTTACGTGGAGGAAGTCAAGAAACTGGGAGTGGATCCGATCCGCACTGGCGGATGTATCTGCGGCGTGCCGCTGGTTGCCTACGACCGGGCCATCGGAGCGATGGCGGTTTTCTCGGATCACGAGCGCACCTTCGACGAGGGGCATCTGGAGCTACTGCGCGTGCTGGCCAGCGAAGCGAGTATCGCGATTGAAAATGCGCGGCTCTTCCAGGAAGAACGCACCAAAGCGCGGCACCTGTCGCTGCTGAATATTATTTCGCGGAACGCCATTGCCACGCTGAATCCCGATGAAATGCTGGCGAAGATCGCGGAGCAACTGGAAGAAGGGCTGACCTACGATCACATCGGGATCGCGGTGCTGGATTACTCGACGCGCGAGATCGTAGTGCAGGCGGAAGCGGGCAAGCGGCGGGGCAGCGTGGGGCAGCGGATTCCGCTGGGCGCGGGACTGATCGGGCACGTGGCGCGCAACGGGCAGATGGCGTTTTACCACGGTGCAAATATCGCGGACGCGGCGCTGAAGCCGCTGCTGCCGGACACGACGGCGGCCGTGGCGTTGCCGATTTTTTACGCCGAGCAGTTGCACGGCATACTTTTCGTCGAGTGCTCAGCGCCTACGGAATTTTCCGATGAGGAAATTTTGCTGCTGCGTACACTGGCGGACCTGGTGGCGGCCGCGCTGCATAATGCGGTTACGTTTCAGAAAGCGCAGGAGCAAGCCATTACCGACGGGCTTACGGGAGTCAAGACGCATCGCTTCTTCATGGAAGCGCTGTCGGCAGAGTGGAAGCGCTCGACGCGCGCGGCGCGAGCCTTCGCGCTAGTGCTGATGGACCTGGACCGCTTCAAATTCGTGAATGATTTTTACGGGCATCTGGAAGGCGACCTGGTGCTGCAGCGAGTGGGTCACATTCTGGAGACAAACTGCCGGCGTTCCGACGTGGTAGCGCGGTATGGCGGAGACGAATTCGTGATCCTGATGCCGGAAACGAATATGGAGCACGCGCGGCAGCTTTCTTCGAAGTTGCGCGGATGCGTGGCGGTGGACTCACTGTTACGCGAGAAAAATATCAGCGCCAGCTTTGGCATCGCGTGCTACCCGCTGCACGGCTCGTCACCGCAGGAACTGATTCAGGTGGCGGACGCGTCGATGTACCTGTCGAAGCACCAGGGCGGGAATACCGTTTCCACGGCGGATCATTTCGATCCCAACGAAGCGAAGAAATGGAAACGCGACGTGTTGGAGGCCTATCTCGGGGTTACGTTGAAGAGACTGTTTTCGACCGGGCCGGAGGCGTTCGAAGAAATCTATTCGCGGCTGAAACAATTTACGGAATCGCTGGCGTTGACGGAACCGGTGACGGACAAACCGGTGGCGATTGCGGAAGGTCCGCAGGCGCTGCCGCAAGCGGTGCTGGACACGGTCACGTCGCTGGCCTTCGCGATCGACGCTAAAG
>JBBRZT010000241.1:0-6008 GCA_038236395.1 Candidatus Acidiferrales bacterium | reverse complement strand
ATTCGCAAGGGCGCGGATGTGAACCTGCTGGAGTTTCCGATTCTGAAATGCTGGCCGCAGGATGGCGGGCGGTTCATTACCTTTCCGCTGGTGTTCACGAAAAATCCGGAGACCGGCAAGCGCAACGTGGGGATGTACCGCATGCAGGTGTACGACGAGCGCACTACGGGGATGCACTGGCAGACGCAGAAACACGGAGCGGAACATTTCCGGCGGGCGCGGGCAGCGAATCCTGATGGGAAGATTGCGGTGGCGGTGGCGATTGGCGCGGACCCGGCGACAGCGCTGGCGGGCATGCTGCCGATTCCGCCGGATCTGGACGAAATGATGTTCGCGGGATTTTTGCGGCGCGAGCCGGTGGAGATGGTGAGCTGCGAGACGTGCGATCTGGAAGTTCCGGCGAACGCGGAAATCATTCTGGAAGGGTATGTGAATCTCGGGGAGATGCGGACGGAAGGACCCTTCGGCGATCACACGGGGTTTTATTCGCTGGAAGGGGAGTATCCCGTTTTTCACGTCGAGTGCATCACGCACCGGAAGGATCCTATTTATCTGACTACAGTGGTGGGGCCGCCGCCGCAGGAAGATTATTTTATGGGGTATGCGGTGGAGAGAGTTTTTTTGCCGGTGATGAAGATGCAGTATCCGGAGATTGCGGACGTGGCCATGCCAGCGGAGGGAATTTTTCACAATTTGATGATTGTGGCGATTCGCAAGAGTTATCCGGGACACGCGCGGAAAATAATGAATGCGATCTGGTCGCTGGGGCAGGCGATGTTTACGAAGGTGATTGTGGTGGTGGATCACGACGTGGACGTACACAACTACAGCGAAGTGGTGTGGAAGGCGTTGTGCGCGATCGATCCGGAGAGAGATGTGCAGTTCAATCTGGGGCCGGCGGATACTTTGGATCATGCTTCGCGGATACAGGATTTTGGATCGAAGATGGGGATTGATGCGACACGGAAGTGGGCGACGGAGGGATTCGCGCGACCGTGGCCGGATGAGATTTTGATGGATGCGGGGACCAAGGCGCGGATCGATGGGTTGTGGAAGAATTTGGGATTGTAGTGGAATCGACAGTGAGAGGGAATTTTCGTTGGTGGGCGTAACGAAAATTCTTGCGTGTGCATTTCCAAAATCCCAAACGCAAATTCGGCGTGTGGTGCACCCAGAATCTAAGTCACCGGTATCGCGATAAATTTTGTGCGTAATAATTTATTTCTTCCGGGCTGGCGGTGCGTGGGTTGCGTTCGGGAAGAGTAATAGCGGGGAAGAACATCGGGTTCGCGGGCGGCCCACAAATAGTGGTACTGAGAGCCCTATACCGCAATATGCAGCACATCATGCGTCAATACCCTAGAACTGCCTGAAATTACCGGAAAACAACCCCCTATTCTTAGGACAACTCCGCCAGAGAATTCCTTGACGGTGTGCTCGCGCGGATGTCATAACGAATTCACGAAAAGCACTCCGCCAGTTTGCAGCGCAGCGCGGGGCGCACCAAAAAATGATTGAAAGTCTGGGCGAGTATTCGGAAGCCAGGGTGGCTGTCCTCGTGAATGAATCGCGAGAAGTGATGAACGTTCGGCAGGCGTCGCAGTATCTGGGGATCTCCCCGGACACCCTGTACCGTTACATCACCGAGGGCGAAATACCTGCCTTTAAACTTGGCAACCGATGGAAACTTCGTAAGACAATTCTGGACCGCTGGATGGAACGGAAGATGAGTCAGGCGCACGCGAGGCGCCGGTAGGTCCGAGTTCGAGCAGAGATAGAAGGAAAGAGGCCGCGATATGTGGTTACCAGGCGGGCGAAAAGGGAAGCAACTGGTGGGACTGGACATAGGGTCCAGCTCAATCAAGGCAGTGGAGCTGAAATCCACCAAGGCGGGATATGAGCTGGTGAGCTTCGGTCTGGAGCCGCTGGCGCAGGATACCGTGGTGGACGGCGCGATCATGGATGCGCCGCAGGTAGCCAACGCCATTTCCAAGATATTCGACGCGCAGAAGATCAAGACCAAGAACGTGGGCACCTCGGTTTCGGGGCACTCGGTGATCGTGAAGCGGGTTCCGCTGCCGCTGATGAGTGAGGATGAGCTGTATGACCGCATCCCGTCGGAAGCCAGCCAGCATATTCCGTTCGACATCGCGGACGTGAATTTGAGCTATCAGCTGCTGGAGTCGATGGACGCGCAGATGGACGTGCTGCTAGTGGCGGTAAAGAAGGACAAAATTCTGAATCACACCAACGTGCTGGCGCAGGCGGGGAAGACGCCGGTGGTGGTGGATATCGACGCTTTCGGACTACAAAACTGCTTCGAGATGAATTACGAGCCGGATGCGGGGCAGACGGTGGCGCTGCTGAACATTGGCGCGAGCGTAATGAACATCAATATCGTGCGCGGAGGGATTCCGCTGTTTACCCGCGACGTGAGCGTGGGCGGGAACCAGTACACGGACGCGCTACAGAAAGAGCTGGATCTAAGCTTCGAGGACGCAGAGCGGTTGAAGATGGGCGAAACGCTGCCCAGCGTGACCGACGACCAGAAACAGCAAATTCTGCGCAGCGTGTCGGACATCCTGACGCTGGAAATACAAAAGACTTTCGATTTCTTCCGGGCCACGGCGAGCGGAGAAAACATCCAGCGCATTGTAGTGGCAGGCGGCACGGCGCGTGTGCCTGGACTGGTGGATTTGTTGCGAGAAGAGTTTGCCATGCCGGTGGAAGAGTTGAACCCGTTCCGGAAGGTGATCATCAATCCCAGCCGGCACAGTGACGATCAGATTCGCGAGATGGCGCCGCGACTGGCCATTGCTGTGGGACTGGCGCTGAGGAGCTTCGACTAGCCATGATTCGAATAAACCTTCTCGGACAAGTCAGACCGAAGACCGGGCGGCGGCCTGTAGATACCGGAGCAGCGATGCCGGCAATCTTCATGATCTCAGGGCTGGTGCTGGGCCTGGCGTTTCTTTCCTTTCTGTACTTTAACTACCAGAAATCGTTGAACGAAGAAAACGCCAAGATCGCGCAACTGACCGCGGAAAAAACGCAGCTGGAACAGATCAAGCAGCAGGTAGAAATATTCCAGAAGCAAAAGACGATTCTGCAGCAGCGGGTGTCGACGATCGAGCAACTGCAGCGCGACCGGACGGGCGGCCAGGAATTGCTGGACATGGTGGCCAACACGGTATCGCGCACCGAAAACCTGTGGCTGACGACGGTAACGCGCAAAGGCAACAACCTGACGCTGGAAGGGTCGTCGGCGTCGATCAATTCGGTGGCGAATTTTATTACGGCGCTGAAACGGTCGGGGTATTTCCAGAAAGTAGAAATCAAGGAATCGAAGCAGGACGACCAGAACACCACGGTGCAGACGTTCAAGTTTGAGATTACCGCTGAGATTACACCGCCGGCAGAAGTTCAGGCGAAGCCGGTAAGCGCGCCGGTACCGGCAGCGGCCCCTGCGAGGAAAGGGTAAGCCATGGCGAATCCATTTCGAGACATGTCGGTGATTATGCAGGCGCTGGTAGCGGCGGCTATCGCAGTGATCATCGTTCTGATCGGGGTTTACGTGCCGTTCTCTCCGGTAGCGCAGGAACGCAGCTACGTGGACAAAGCGGTGGAACAACGGAAGACCTTGAGCGACGAAGTAACGCAACTGCAGGTGTACAAGCAGCGTTACGGGGAATTGAAGCAGCAGATGGATGCGCTTTCGAAGCAGTTGGAAACACTGAAGGCCATCGTGCCGGAAGAAAAGGAAGTCGACGAGTTCATCCGCATGGTGCAAGGAGCGGCAGCGGCTTCGAACGTGCAAATCCGGCGATTTACGGCGCAGGCAGTGGTGCCGAGAGAGTACCACTACGATATGCCGTTCGAGCTACAGGCGGACGGGCCGTACTTCAACTTGCTGGACTTTTTCAGCCGGATGAGCCGATTGTCGCGAATCATCAACGTGGGTGATTTGAAATTCGAGGATCCCGATAAAGCCTCGGGAACTAAATATCCACTGCGCCCAGGGACCACGGTTACGGCGGTATTCACAGCAACTACATTTTTCACCAAGCCAGCTGACTTGAGCCCAACTCCCGCACCGGGAGCCAGGACTCCGGTGCCAGCGGCTGGAAAGCCCTGAGCGGGAATGAGCGAACTATGCGTTCAGTGATCACAGTGGTTTCTGGGATGTTACTCACGGCGGTGGCGAGCTGCTCGTACGCGCAGGCACGGCCGTCGGGAACGCCGGGAAAGACTCCGACGGTGGCGCAACAGCCCGCGACAAAGCAGGCTGCGAAGCCCAAGGTCAAGTCGGTATCTAAGAAACATGCGGCGGCGACTGGTGCTACGGCGACCAGTGGGAAACAAGCGCCCGAAGGCGGAGCGGTCAAATCCGGTCGGCGGGATCCATTCGAGTCATTGGTAGGCCGGCAAAAGGCCGAAGCCGATGCGGCAAAAAATCTTCCTCCAGGCAAGGGCGGGCTGCAAGTCAGCACCCTCAAGGTTGACGGGATCGTGCGCAGTCCGAACGGCATGATCGGCGTGGTGAGCAATCCGCAGCAACGCACGTATTTTCTTCGCGAAGGGGACCAGTTGTATGACGGTCGCGTGGACAAGATTGCAATGGACGGCATTTCGTTCCATGAGTCAGGCAAGGACGCATTTGGGAAGCCCGTGGAACGGCAAGTAAACAAGAGAATTTACACGAGTGCAGGAGAAGAGCAATGAAGACGAATTGGCCGGCCTTACGGTCTGGTTTCTTGATCCTTGCGAGCTTGGCCGTGGGCGCCGTGGTGTTGCCCGCGCGGCCGCAGGAACTCGCCGGTGCGACGACCACGCCGGCAGTCATCTCGAGCGTCGCGATCCTGCAGAGTGCCGCGCAGCGAGCCAGCGTGCGAGTGGAGGGCGAAGGGAAGCTGGAAGCCCGTGCCACACGCATGCAGAATCCGGACCGGCTGGTCCTGGACTTCGATGGCGCAAGACTGGGAGCGCAGAAGACGGCGATCCCGGGCGTTCTGGCCCCGGTGCTCGGTGTTCGCCTCGGACAGTTTCGCAGCAACGTGGTGCGGGTGGTGATCGACCTGACGGACGCGGCTCGCTACCAGCTCTCGCATGACGGAACCGCGATCGTGGTGATGTTCAACGAACAGCCAGCGGGACCGGGCGCGATCGCCAAGGCCGCAACGATGACGTCGAACAATTCACGTGGAGAATTCCGTTATAGCAGCGCGGCTCCGCGGACGGCAGCGGCGATGAATGCCAAGAAATTAAAGAATTCCTCACCTCGCTTTGCCTTGCCGGGCGAACTGACCCAGCCCTCATTCCAATTGGCATCGTTTGGCGGGAAGAGCGAACCGGCTCGTCCGACGGCAGCTTCCGGGCAGGCGGCGCAACAGGCCATCCAGCAGGCCAACTCGGCTGCGGGAACACGGGCCCAAAATTCGACGGTTTCACCAGCGGCAGCACCTCCGGGAAGGTATACGGGGGAACCGATCTCTGTGAACCTGAAGGATGTGGACCTGCGCGACTTTTTCCGGCTGATTCACGAAATCAGCGGGTTAAACGTGGTGCTGGATCCAGCGGTGAAGGGGACCTTGACGATCGTTCTGGATGAAGTTCCCTGGGATCAGGCGCTAGACATCGTGCTGCAGAATAACGGACTGGATAAACAGCTGAACGGCAACGTGCTGCGCATCGCGACGCGCGACACGCTGAAGAAGGAAGCGGAAACACAGCGCGACCTGGAAAAGGCGCAAGCCGAAGCGGTAGCTCCGGTGACCGTGACTCGAGTGCTGAGCTACGGCAAGGCCCTGACCATGAAGGACACGCTGAAGAAATTCCTGAGCGCGCGGGGAGACATTCTTTCCGACGATCGTTCGAACCAACTTATCATTCGCGATATTCCATCGGTAATTCCGACCATCGATAACCTGATCCGCCAACTGGATCGTAAATCGCAGCAGGTGGAAATCGAAGCGCGGGTAGTTTCGGCATCACGCTCCTTTGCGCAGGAT
>JBBRZT010000240.1:0-6100 GCA_038236395.1 Candidatus Acidiferrales bacterium | reverse complement strand
CTAATTTCTCTGCCCGCGCTCATGACCCACGCCTCCATGCCGGCGGAAGTGCGCGAACGTGTGGGAATTACCGACGGCCTGGTGCGCTTGTCGGTCGGCATCGAAGACGCGGAAGACATCATCGCTGACCTCGATCAGGCTCTGCTCTACTCCTGAGTAGCGAGCGGCGATCTATTTACCTGAACGCGAACCCTTCGCACTTTCCACCAACCACTCAAGATACTCAGACGACCCATCGACAATCGGTAGAACGATAAATTCAGGCAGGTCGTAACTGTGCAACCTCTTCACCAGTCGTTGCAGCTCGGGCAGCCGGTCCGCCACCGTCTTCATCACCAATAAATATTCCCGCGTAATTTCCACTTTGCCTTGCCAGCGAAAAACGGACTCGACCGGGGTGAATAGTAAATTCACGCAAGCCGCCAGTTTGCTCTTCACGGCCGCTCGCGCAATTCGCCGCGCCTCGGAAGTCTTTCCGCGGCTGACCAGCACCACCCGGCACTGCCCGCGCTTTTGTATTTTTCCCGCAGCCAAACGTTTCGCCACGTTTCCTGCCCTTTTGCCGTTCTCAACTCCGGGCTAGAATACACGGCCATGAACCCCTCTCCTATCAAGTTTGGTACTTCCGGTTGGCGCGGCCTTATCGCCGACGATTTTACTTTTGCCAACGTTCGCCTGGCCGTCACCGCTATCGCCGGACACGTCAACAGCAAAACGAAAAATCCCACCATCCTCGTCGGCTACGACCCGCGCTTTTACTCCGAAGAGTTCTCGCAGCTGGCCGTCGACACCTTGAACCATTACGGCATCAACACGCAGCTGTGCGACACTTTTACCCCCACTCCGGCGATCGCCTACGAAATCACCCGCCGCAAACTCGACGGCGCCATCAATTTCACCGCCAGCCACAATCCCGCTCACTATCACGGGTTGAAATTTTCTTCTGCGGATGCGGGACCCGCGTTGCCGGAAGTCACCAAAGACATCGAAGCGCGCGTCGTCAAGATGCTCAAGAAAGACGCTCTTTCCCCTGCGGCGTCCGATAAAGACGACGCCGCCAAGCGCGGCACGAACGAGTTGGTCAATCTGCGTGAAAATTATCTCCTGCGTATCGAACAGTTGGTGCGCTTCGACGTGTTACGCCAGTCCAAAACCAAATTTGTCACCGATGCCCTCCACGGCTGCGGCGCCGGCTATCTCGATGGCGTTTTGACGCGCAACGGTGTCGGCGTGCAGGCCATGCGCCTCAATCGCGACTGTCTCTTTGACGGCACCGGCCCCGATGTCTCTGAAGAAAACCTCGCCCCGCTCCGCAAAGCGGTTCTCGATTCCGGCTCGGCCGCCGGACTGGCCACCGACGGCGACGCCGATCGCTTCGGAATCATCGATCGAGACGGCACCTGGATACAGCCCAATCACATCCTCGCGCTGCTCTACGACTATCTGGTGGAAACGCGCCAATGGAGAATGCCTGCTGCGCGCAGCGTGGCCACTACGCAGATGATCGATGCCGTCGCCAAGCATCACGGCCAGAAAACTTATCAGACTCCCGTGGGCTTTAAATACATCGGTCAGTTGATTCGCGAAGACAAAATCGCCATGGGCGGCGAAGAAAGCGCAGGCCTCACTATCCGTGGTCATGTTCCCGAAAAAGACGGCATCCTCGCGTGCCTCCTCGTGGCGGAGATGCTCGCTGCTCGTGGCGGCTCCATCAAGGAGCAGGTGCAATTGATGTTCAAAAAACTCGGCCGCGAATTCTGGCCGGTGCGCGAGAACATGCACCTCAGCGACGAACAAAAGGCGAATGCAGTGAAGCGGGTGGCCATTGACGCTTCGACACTACTGGGCAGGAAAATTGTTTCCGTCGACCGCACCGATGGCGCAAAGTTCGTCTTTGAAGACGGTTCGTGGATGCTTTTGCGGTTGTCCGGCACCGAACCGCTTCTTCGGTTGTATGTCGAAGCCGACAGCCTGGCTGCTTCGATCAAGTTGACCACCGACGCAAAAAATTGGGTGTTACAAGGATAAAAGATGGAGTTTGGCGAGAAATTCAAGAAAGTTGCACAAAGACACGGGCGCGTAATGCTCGCATTATTTGTAACCCTGCTTTTCGTTCACGATATTTTTGGCGCGCACGGTTACCTGTCCATGCGCCGCACTCAAGACGGCATCAAGAAAGCGCAATCCGAAATTCAGACGTTGAATAAAGAGAATGCCGCTCTGGAACAAGCCGTGAAAGATTTAAAGACCGACCCGCGCGCCATCGAAAAGATTGCCCGCGAAGAACTGATCCTCGCCCGACCCGGCGAAATCATCATCAAGATTCCGCAATCGCAGTTGCTTCCGCAGGCGTTGGCCACCAAGCCTTAGTTTCTACACCTTCCCAGGATCACCTACATCGCCTCGCTCAAAGTTTGTGCCGTAGCAGCCTTTAATCTGGCCGTCGCGCGATTTCGTGACCGTGTCCGCCAGATCGAAAGCCCCAGCATCGCCGCAAAAATCACGACCATTCCGAGCGTCGCTAAAGGAATGCCGCTTCTCCTCTTCGGCAGAATAGACAGCCGCCCGTAAACGAACTCGATGTGCGCCCAGTACACCAGCAGCGACGTTTTGCCAAATTGAATAAACGGACTGAATCCCTTCGTCGCCCAGCCCCACCGGCACCACCCAAAAATGGCGAACGCGAGAATCAACAAAATCCCGCAGCGCATCAGAAAAAAATTCGGACTGCTATGCCAGTAATCATAAACCGCATAAACGCGCGGACCGGAATGGTCCAACCATACCGATAAGGCGCACGCCACGACACCGACGCCCCCCGCAAGCGCCAGCGCCAGCACTTCCCTCTTCCGGGCAAAATCCGAGAGGATAAATAAACCGAACGCCAGCCCCACAAATGCAAATCCACACCATGGAAAAATCGAGAACAGCCACGGTTGCGGCGCATCGTAAATGTGCACGCCGTTGATGTACGACTCCAGCATCCAGGGAAGAAATCGCAACCGATGAGTGGTCCACAGCGGAGGAGTAATTATCGCAATCGCCGTGGCCACCAGCAGCGCCACCGCGATCGTTCTGTTTCTCCAGTGCTGGTTGGCTCCCCCCGCAGGCATAACGCTCGGCGCCGTCGTAAACTTCCAGAACAGCGCCATCAGAATCAGCGAGACTCCCAGGATGTTGAGCACGTCGACGCGGAACAGATCCGTCCACGGCGATTTTGGATATCCCAGCACGAATTCCTGAACCCGCAGCAGCAACCCCAACCCGAAAATCTCCGCCCCGCGCAAGAGTGCGGTTTTGAAGATTTCCATAGCAGGTTTCTTTTCTTGCCGGAGCCGCTCCGTAACCAGGACAAACGAAACACCGCACAGAAAAAGAAAAATCAGCGCGGGCAGAGTGGAAAGTTCTTGCGACCAGCGGTAAAGGACGGTTTTTCGTGCTTCCGGGTTGAGCCAGGAGTCGTAACAATGCGCCTGAAACATCGTCACGCAAGCAAGGCCGCGCATCCAGTCGACGTACGCTAGTCTCGGAAAAGGCGCTGCCGGCGGAGTGCTCATCGAATGTGGGTTAAACGGGATCGCCTACCGGCGTTAGCGCACCACGCCACTCATCGGACTGGAAGCCGAAGCATACAACCTCTTGGACATACGCCCCGCAAGATACGCTTTGCGCCCGGCCATCGTCGCGTCACGCATCGCTTCCGCCATCAGCACCGCGTCTTGCGCTTCCGCGATTGCCGTATTCATCAGCAAGCCGTCCGCGCCCAGCTCCATCGCCTGTGCCGCATCCGAAGCCGTGCCGACGCCCGCGTCTACAATCAACGGCACCTCTGTGATGCGTTCGCGCAAAATTCGAATGTTCGCAGGATTCTGAATGCCCAGCCCCGAACCGATCGGCGCCGCCAGCGGCATGATGGCGGCAGCGCCAGCGTCCACCAATTTCCGCGCCACGATCAGGTCGTCATTGGTGTACGGCAGCACCACAAATCCTTCTTTCACCAAAACGCGTGTGGCTTCCACCAACTGCTCGGTATCCGGAAACAATGTTTCCTGGTCGCCGATCACCTCCAACTTGACCCAATGCGAAAGCCCGACCTCGCGCCCCAAACGGGCGGTGCGAATGGCCTCGTCCGCTGAATAGCACGCCGCCGTGTTAGGCAAGATGAAGATTTTTTCCCGGTCGATGTAATCGATCAGCGATTCCTTGGATTTATCCGTCAGGTTCACCCGCCGCACCGCGACCGTAACCATGTCCGCGCCTGACGCCGCATGCGCGCGCGCCATTTCCTGGAAGCTGCGATATTTTCCCGTGCCCACAATCAGCCGGGACTTGAACGCGCGCCCCGCGATTACCAGTTGATCGGACATTTTTTCACCCACTCCCGATTTTAGTCCGCTGCGACAGCCTCGGCAAATCGCCAACTTCCAAATTCGCTGCCGCGAAATCCTTGAGGATCTAATCCTGTAACATCGGCCGCGGCTCAGCCGTATCGCTATAAAGGTCATCAATGATCTTGCGATAGTGCCGCTCCACGTTGCGGCGCTTGAGTTTCAGCGTGAACGTCAGGCTGCCATTATCAAACGTGAAGTCTTCAGGAAGTAGCGCGAACCGCTTGATGCTTTCATACTGCGCCAGGTGCGCCGTCAATCGCCGCACTTCCGAGTCAATCAGCGAGTGAACCCGAGCGTTGGCGGCCATTTCGGCATTCGAAGCAAACTTGATCCCTTCTTCGGCAGCCTTGGCGGAAATGGTCACCGGGTTCGGCACCAGCAGCGCAACGACATACTTGCGTTCGTCCCCCACCACCATGGCGTTCAACAAGTAAGGACTGCTCTTCAACAAATTCTCAATCGGCTGCGGCGCCACAAATTTTCCGGCAGCCGTTTTGATCAGGTCCTTCTTCCTGTCGGTGATGAACAGATATCCATCCTCATCCAGATATCCTATGTCGCCGGTGCTGAACCAGCCGTCCGCGCTCAATACTTCGCGCGTCGCTTCCGGATTCTTGTAGTACCCCTGCATCACGCACGGCCCGCGCGCCAGAATTTCACCGTCGCTGGCAATTTTCAGCTTCACGTTTGGAATCGCTTTGCCCGAACTGCCGGCACGGTTTCGCGGGTAGTTGGACGTCAACACCGGCGAAGTTTCCGTCAGCCCATATCCCTGATAAATCGGGATGCCCACAGCCCAGAAAAATTCAGTCAGGTCCTTCGATAAGGGAGCACCACCGGAAAACACGATTCTCAATCGCCCTCCGGTCCCCGCCCTGATCTTGGAGTAGACCAGCCGGTTGGCCAGCGCCCATTGGAGCCTCACACCCAAGGGCGCCTGCGCTTCGCCGCAGCGCCACCTGGCGGACTGATTCGCAACCTTCATCGCCCAATCGAATAATTTGCGTTTAACGCCGCTGGTCTTGCTTCCCTGCTCCACGATCCGCGTATACATCTTTTCAAAAACTCGCGGCACCGCCGAAAGCGCCGTCGGATGCAACTCCACCATCGCCCGGGAAACGTCTTCGACCGCTGCCACGTACGCTACCGTGACGCCGTGAAATAAGAACGAGTAGTCGATCATCCGCCCGTAAACATGCGCCAGCGGAAGAAATGACAGCGTCAGATCAATCGCAGGGTCGAGTCGCAGGTCTTTGTGCGTATCCGTCACATTCGAACAGAAATTTGTGTGCGTCAGCATTACACCCTTGGGCTCGCCAGTGGTTCCCGAGGTGTAAATCAGCGACGACAGCTGGCCAGGCGCAACCTGCGACGTGCGCATGCGGTACGCGGAGACATCCCCTGCGCCTGCTCCCGCAATGATCGTCTCGTAGCGCAGGCACTCCGCCGGCAGCTCAGCGCCGGCATCGGCCGCGATGATATGCTCCACGCTCAGCAGCTGCGACCGGCAAGCCAGCAATTTCTGCAGCTGGCTCGCACCGCAAACAAATACAACTTTCGCCTCCGAATGATTCAGGATGTACGTCATCCGCTGCGGCGACTCGTTGAAATAAATCGGCACGCTGACGCCGCCCGCGCCGGTAATCGCGAAATCGGCGGTATGCCACTCCGGCCGGTTGGCGCAAAAAATTCCCACCCGGTCGCCCGTT
>JBBRZT010000239.1:0-6113 GCA_038236395.1 Candidatus Acidiferrales bacterium | reverse complement strand
GTACCAGCCCACATCATGTATGGGCTTTTGGGATCGGGGTCTTTCGCCTCGGTATAGCCGAGAGCTTTGCTGGCGGGTCCAAAAAGCATGATGTGAGAGCCGGTGACGATCCAATGATTGTCAGCGGTTTTGCCAGTGGCGTAGGGGTCGGTATTGCTTGCGCCGTGATCACCAGCCAGCATGTAGGAGATGCCGACTTTATCGGGCGGGGGTTCGTGCTTCAACATGGCGTGAACGAATTCCATGCTGTTGGCGTCGTTGCACATTTTGTCGGTACCCATGACCATGCAGGTGAATCCATTTTTCCCGGCGCGAAGTGTGCGCATGCTGCCGTCTTCGCCAACACGCACGACCGCTGCGTCTTTGGCGACGGCCGCGGGCGCGGCGGAGAGAGCGTCATGAATGTATTGGGTGTCCGATACTGGAGCTTTTTGAGCCATGGTTCCGACGGTTAAGAGGCCTGCGGAGAGTACGACAATCGAAGTTAACCTTCGCATATTTTCCTTCTTGAGAATCGTCAGGATTCTCATTTGATACTGCAAATACCGGCATTCTATACCTAGTTGAAGCAGGACGAGATGCTTTGTTGACCAACGGGCGTAGGCGCTGGGCGAGTGTGTTTGACCGACCCTGGAGCGTCGCCTAGAATCGAGAGGTGACTGATGCGGCGCGATTGCGCCGCCGTCCACTTCACTAGTTCAACTTGATGCCGAGCGGGAAAAATGTTTGAAAATTTAACTGAGAAATTACAGCGCACGTTTAAGAATCTTCGCGGGCAGGGGAAGCTGACCGAGGAGCACCTGGACGCGGCGCTGGTGGAGATTCGCGAAGCGCTGCTGGAAGGCGACGTGAACGTGGGCGTGGCCGACGAGCTGCTGAAGAATATCCGCGAAAAAGCGATTGGCAGCGAAGTGATGATGCAGCTTTCGCCGGACCAGCAAGTGGTCAAGACGGTGCGCGATGAGTTGACCCTGTTGCTGGGGAAACATGCGAAGCCGCTGTTTGCGTCGAAGCCGCCTTCGGTGTGGATGATCGTGGGCTTGCAGGGTTCTGGTAAGACGACGACCACCGGAAAACTGGCGAAGTGGCTGGCGCTGCGTGGGCACCGGCCGCTGGTGGTGTCGACGGACGTGTATCGTCCCGCGGCGCGCGAACAACTGGCGCAAGTGGCTAAAGCGGTGGGCACGGCGATCTGGCCGGGCGCGGGGACGGACAAGCCGCTGGAAATTGTGAAAGGCGCGATCAAAGAGGCCAAGCTTTCGGCGAGCGACGTGATTCTGGTGGATACCGCGGGGCGGCTGCACATCGACGACTCGCTGATGAACGAGTTGAGCACGCTGAAGAAGGAATTGAATCCCAGCGAGATTCTTTTTATCGCGGACGCGATGATCGGGCAGGACGCGGTGCGGTCGGCGGGAGAATTTCACAAGCGGCTGGGGCTGACGGGCGTGATTTTGACGAAGCTCGATGGAGATGCGCGCGGAGGCGCGGCGCTGTCGATCGGGAAAGTTACTGGCGCTCCGGTGAAATTCGTGGGGCTGGGCGAGAAATACGATGCGCTGGAGGGATTTTATCCGGAGCGCATTGTGTCGCGCGTGCTGGGGATGGGCGACATCATGTCGCTGATCGAGCGCGCCGAGCAGGCGGTAGACAAAAAGGCGGCGGCGGAGCTGGAACGCAAGCTCCGGCATGAAGGGTTCACGCTGGAGGATTTTCGGGATCAGCTGAAGCAGATTCGCAAGATGGGGCCGCTGGAGCAGTTGGTGGATATGCTGCCGAAAGTTGGGCCGCTGCAGAGTTTGCCGAAAGACGCGAAGGTGGACGAGGGGAAATTGAAGCAGGTGGAAGCGATTATCGGCTCGATGACGAATGAGGAGCGGCGGGATCACAGCGTGATCGATGGGAAGCGGCGGAAGCGGATCGCCAAGGGCAGCGGGACGACGGTGCAGGACGTGAATCAGGTGATCAAGCAATACATGCAGATGCGGCAGATGATGAAGCAGTACGGGGCGATGGCGGCGCGGAGCAAGATAAAGGGGTTGGGGAAGCTGGCGGGGATGTCGTAGACGCTTGCAGATCTTATAGATAAGCATTATAATTAACATGGTAATGGACCTGCTATGAAACTGAAGCTCAGAGCGGTTGGCACCTCGACTGGAATAATCCTGCCGAAGGAACTCCTGCATCGACTCAGGGTATCAAGGGACGACTCATTATTTGCAGTCGAAACGCCAGATGGTTACCTGTTGACACCTTATGATCCAGAGGTGGATGAACAAGTGCGGCTCGGGTTGGAATTTATGTCTCAGCACCGAGATATTTTTCGCGCTTTGGCCAAATGACAGAGCCGCGCTGGATTACTCTCCCTGCGCTTTTACATCTCCATTCCGCTTCACTTTCTGAGTTCGGCGGACGCGCGGGAATTCGTGACCGTGCCTCGTTAGACTCAGCGCTTGCACGGCCTCGAAATCGCTTAGCGTACGATCCGGACGTCGATATCGCAACGTTGGCGTCGTCGTACAGCTTCGGATTGACCCGGAATCATCCGTTTCACGACGGCAATAAGCGGATCAGTTTCCATGCCGCCGGCTTATTTTGTCTGCTGAACGGGCATCGACTGAAGGTGAGCGACAATATGGAGGCCATCCGAAAGGTTGTAGACTTGGCGGCTGGGATACTTAGCGAAGAAGAATTTGCGATTTGGATAAGGTCGCGTCTGACATCGACCTAATTCGTTGATTTACTCAAGTGGAGACGATGTTGCCTCGCAGCACAGATCGAACCAAACCCGCGACGTTGAGTGTGTTTGGAAATGTGTCGGTGCCGGGGACGCGGGCGGGGGCGATTGTTTCGATTGGGTTGGTGGTGATTGCGTGGATTGCAATTCCTGTTGCGCGCCTGTTCATACTGGGTACGTGTGGGCTTGGGTTAGTTACGGGATTGATTCTCTCCTGGATGCACAGCCGGGAGTCGTAACTCGCACTCAAACAGTTCTGGTCAACATTCTACCGACTACCGATGCGCCAAGTTCAGCTCGGCGTAGGCCAGACTGGCCCGCGGCCGCATTTCCAAATTGGTTTATCGCTGTGACCGTGGTTAGCGCTTGATACGGGAAAAATTCAGAAAAAAATAGATCCACTCTGGGGCGAGGGTAGGGCTCGCCCCGAGCCGTGCGGGATTCAGGAGCCAGTTTCGTTTAAGTCGTTCGAAGCTTGCTTGTTGGCCTTCTTTGCTTCGGACTTTGCATTGGCATTAGGAGCAATCTCCTCGATCGCCTTGCCGAGGCTTACTGCGCCGCTGCCGGTCATTTTCGCTTTGATGGCATCAAAGCCGCCGGGGAAGTCCAGGTTCTTTGCTACGTGCGCGGCCGCAACGCACTGGCCAATGTTCTTGAAGCCGCTGCAAGCGGTCTGCGCATCCTGGCCCGTAAGGGTTTGGATCTTGCCACCGATCGCCGGGTTGTGACTTAGAACGTCGCTAGGCGAACCGTGGGACATATCGGAATGCGACGCGGTGTCGCCTGGATGCGCTGCACCCGTCGTTGGGCCACCGCTTCCGGGTCCGCTACCCGGTCCGCGTCCAGACGGTGGTCCGGCTGGGCTTGGATGCGAGCGCTGCGCAAAAACTGGTGAGCCGAAGGCGAACGCCATTGCGGCCATCAGAATGAATGTACGATATTTCATCTTTTTCTCCTTTTGTAGGGCCGGCGGGGACGAGAGAGGCTTGTTGGAGCCTCAACAATCTGCTCTGTGTTTATAGGATGGGTCGAATACCAGTAAGGTTGCAAGTCATTGTGTCTGGAAGATACGCGGTTGAAAGGGGGGTCTCGCCTCGCTTGAGGATCACAAAATTCGTGGTGTGGAGGTTTTTCTTAAATGCTCCGATTAACCTTCGAGGAGCAGTTCGGCGGTTTGAAGGGCGAGGGATTCGGGAGAGATGTCGGTGCGGTTGCAGAGGATGATAATGGTGAGGTGGTCGTCTGGGAAGCGGACTACGTAGGAGTGGAAGCCGATGGTTTCGCCGTAGTGCCACATGCGTGAGTGATTTTTATAGGGGTCGAGGAACCAGCCGAAGCCATAGAGGGCGGGGCTGCCTGCGGGGCGGTCGGAGTTGGGGGGCCAAACTGGTTGGTGGCCATCGGCGAAAACAAATGGAGTTAGCGCGGGTTGCATTTCGTCTTTGCTGAGTAGCTGGTTGGTGCGCAGGGCTTCATCCCATTTGGCTAAATCTTCCAGCGCGGAGTAGATGCCGCCGTCTCCCAGCGTGGCGGAGGTGGGGCTTTGGTCGGTTTGCTGCCAGGTGTTCCCTTCTTTGGTGTGGCCGTAGGCGCGATTGGTGATTTGGTTTTTGCCAAGCTGGTAGGCGACGGTGTGGTCCATTTTTAGCGGGGCGAAAATGCGTTGCTGCAAAAATTCGCTGAAGGGTTGGCCGGAAATTTTGGCGACGACCAGGCCGAGGATTACGTAGCCGGAGTTGCTGTAATACCACTGGGTGCCGGGCGGGAACATGCCGTGATCGGTTTGTTCCAGGAGAGTGAGGACTTCGGCGTCCTGGATTTGGTTTTTTTCGGCCCAATGATGCGGGAATGGATAAGTGGAATTGGGCGCGTCGGCCTGGTCCATTAGAGATTCGTAGTCTTGCAGGCCTCCGGTGTGATTCAAGAGTTTGCGGATGGTGATGGATTTTCCGTAGGTGGGGAAATTCGGGAAGATTTCGGTGAGGGTCTGGTCGTAGCGGAGCTTGCCGTCGTGGACGAGGAGCATGATGGCCATGGCGGTGAATTGTTTGGAGCAGGAGGCCAGGCGGAAATTGGTGTGTGGGTCGATTTTTTCGGCGGATTGCCGGTCGCGGAGGCCGTAGCCTCGTTCGAAAAGTTTTTTGCCGTCTTTGAGGACCAGGACGGCGAGGCCGGGGGAGTGTTCGTCTGCGAGCGGCGCGAAGATGGCGTCGATTTTCTGCGTCAGAATTCGCGGATCCGTCGATTGCTGGGGAGATTTCGTTGGCTGGTCGATTTGGCCTCCCGCTGTGAATGTTTTTAGCATGGAAACGGTGGCAAAGAGCGCGACACATAGTATCGTTGGGCGGGCAGGTGCGGTGATTTGTTGCGGCATCGGCGGTCGATGGTACTCCTTCACGCGGTGATGAGAACTTACGTCAGCCGTAGGGCGTCTTTTGCCGGATGGAGAGCGTAACATCGCCCTGGCCTTCGTTCATCTATTTGTGGTCCATACCGTGCAGTGTCCGTATCTTCATGTAAATAATTTAACGAGCGGGGCGCGAAGAAAGCCGCTATTATTTCGGTCCGTCTCGGCCAACCGGGGAGCTGATCGGGCGGAGTCGAAGGGGTGACGTTTGAAGTATGACCTGATCGTGATTGGTTCTGGGCCGGGCGGGCAGCGCGCGGCGATTCAGGCGGCGAAGGCCGGGAAGCGCGCGGCGATCATCGAGAAACAAGCGACCGTGGGCGGAGTGTGCATCAATACCGGAACGATTCCGAGCAAGACGATGCGCGAGGCGGTGCTGCATCTATCGGGTTTTTACGACAAGAATTTCTATGGAGTGAGCCACAGCAACGGTAATGGGCCGGTGGCGATGTCGGATCTGAATTTCCGGGTACAACATGTGGTGGAAAATGAAATTGGAGTAATCCAGGACCAACTGAAACGAAATGGGGTGACGCTGATTCACGGCACTGGGAGTTTCCGTGACGCGCACCACATTCGGGTGCAAGGCATCAACAGCGTGGCGGAGTTTGAAGCGGACAACGTGGTGATCGCCACGGGCACGAAGCCGGCGATGAATGTGAAGGTGCCTATCAACGGGCGAAACATTATCAGCAGTGACCAGATTTTGAGCATGCCGCTAATTCCGCGGACGCTGATCGTGGTGGGCGGCGGAGTGATTGGAGTGGAGTACGCGTGCATGTTCGCGACTTTAGGTGTGCGGCTGATCATTGTGGAGAAACGGCCGAAGCTGCTGGAGTTTGCGGATACCGAAATGGTGGAAGCGCTGATGTATCACCTGCGCGATCACCGCGCGACTTTGCGATTGAATGAAGAGGTGGAGAGCGTAGAAGAATTGCCGGACGGAAAAGTGGCGGCGAACCTGGTCAG
>JBBRZT010000238.1:0-6138 GCA_038236395.1 Candidatus Acidiferrales bacterium | reverse complement strand
TTGTGAATTTGTTCGCGGATTCATTTCTGGTGTTCCTTTCGAGAAGAGCGGACTTCTTTATCATTTCGTTGGCTTCATTTGAGCGGCCGGAATATTTTCCAGGCGTTCCCGCAGAGCAGCAACCTTGGCTTTCGCCTGCGAAACAAATGCGGGGTCCTGCAGGCTGTCGAGATTAATCTCCACGTTGGCCAGTGAGCCACGCGCACCGGCGGCGGCCATGAAACGCGCTACCTGCAAGTCTGAACGCATGGATGCGGCGGCGATAGCTTCCAGTTGTCCCAACTGTTCGAAAAGCGCAACTGTCACACCGGCCACCTGCAGGGGTGCTTCGGCGGCCGCGCGGGTAGCCAATTGAATGGCGTTGTCGCGCGCGATAATTTGCTGAGCATCGTCGTGTGTCAGCTTGTATGCCTCCATGACCGAGTCAAAAGCGTGGGCGTCGCGATCGATGGCGTGGGTGAGATCGACGGTGGTCTTGCGCATGCGCTCCAATGATTCGGACAATTGCACAACGTGCTTCGCCTGTGATTTTTTCTTTCTCGACAAGCCCGCGACCATCTGTCCTAGCGAAGCCGCCAACGCGCCGGCAAAGGCTGAAACGCTGCCGCCGCCAGGAGTGGCGGTTGGCGCGGCGACAGCGTCGAGAAACGGTGTAGCCAGCGCGGCGAATTTGCTTTCCGTTGTGGCAGATTGAGCGGGCGCTCCAGCCAACGCGGATTGCAAACGATTTTCCAGTACCTGGTCGGGCGAGAAATCTTCCAACTGCAGAAAAAAATCGGCGGCCATCTCGAGAGCCTTTTTCGGGACGAGGCCAACGATTTCACTCCCGACGGGAGCTGCGCCGTAGCGTTCCGCTTCGCGCTTGACCATTTCATAGACGCGATGCATGGGCGTGTTTTCGTAATCGGTGAGGTTGATGGACACCTGCGCGAGATTTCTCGCCTTCAAGGAGACGCCCATCGATTTTACGTAGCGCAAACCACCGGAAGAAAAGCGAATGGCTTTAGCAATTTTGTTGGCGACGGAGACATCTGCGGTATTCAGGTTGACGTTGTAGGCGACCAGGAATTTGCGCGCGCCGACGATGGTGGCTCCCGCGGTGGGATGCAGCTTGGGATCGCCGATGTCGGGGCTGCGCTCAGGGTTGCGTTTCAGGTCGTCGCGCAAGCCTTCGAACTGGCCGCGGCGGACGTTTTCGAGATTGACGCGATCGGGGCGGGTGGCCGCGGCTTCGTAAAAAAATACGGGGATGCGGTTGCGCTTCCAGATTTCGTTGCCGACGTATCTGGCCAGAGCGACGCAATCGTCGAGCGTTACGCCCTCGATGGGAATGAAGGGCACCACGTCCGTGGCTCCCACGCGGGGGTGAGCGCCCTGATGCGTAGTGAGATCGATGAGCGAAGCGGCTTTGGCGACACCGCGCAGCGCCGCTTCGGCAACGGCGTCGGGATCGCCTGCGAGGGTGACGACACAGCGGTTGTGGTCGCCGTCCATTTTGCGGCCGAGGACATACACGCCCGGAACGGCGCTCATGGCGGCAACGATGGCGTCCACTTTTGCGGGATCGCGGCCTTCGGAAAAATTGGGGACGCATTCAATCAATCGGGTCATGGGTGATTTGTCCGTGTGACGGTTGAATCTATTCCAGGCCGCGCCAGTTCGACGATTGCGAATAAATTATTTTGCCCCGCTTGATGGTGGTATGACAGGTGTTCATTCCAAAATAATAGGGAATTTCGCGGTAGTCATCCACATCGAAGATAGAGATGTCCGCGAGTTTACCAACTTCCAGGGAGCCGATGTGCTTGTGGCGGCCGAGCGAGTAAGCGGGATTGATGGTTGCCGCGGCAATGGCTTCGGCGGGGGTCATGCGCAACTGCGTGCAAGCGAGGGAGAGGATCATGGGCATGCTCACCGTCGGACTCGTGCCGGGATTGTAGTCGGTGGCGAGGGCAACGATGGCTCCGGCATCGATGAGCGCGCGGGCGGGACCGTATTGCTTGAGGCCGAGATGAAAATCGCAGCCGGGCAGCAGCGTGGCAACGGTGTTGGAATTAGACAGAGCGCGGATATCGGTGCGATTTATTTTTTCGAGGTGATCGCAGCTTGCCGCGCTGAGTTTTACGGCGAGTTGGGTGGCGCCAGTGTGGGTTAGCTGTTCGGCGTGAATGCGCGGTTTCAGGCCGTGGCGCTTACCGGCTTCGAGGATTTGTTTTGCTTGGGGCACGTTGAATGCGCCGCGTTCGCAGAAAACATCGCAGAACTCGGCCAGCTTTTCGCCGGCAACCTGGGGGATCAGTTGATCGACAAGAAGCGAGATGTATTCCTTGGCGCCTGCGGCGCGGCCGCGGAATTCGGCGGGGATTACATGTGCGCCGAGGAAGGTGGAGACGATGTCCAGTGGCTGCGCGGCGGACAAATCTTTTTGCAGGCGCAGAATCTTTAGCTCGCTGACGGCGTCGAGTCCGTAGCCGCTTTTCGCTTCAATCGTGGTAGTCCCGTAAGCGGCAAACTGTTCTAGCGTGGCGAGCGCCCTTCGTTTCAGCGGGTCAGAGGTAGCCGCGCGGAGTTTAGAGACGGAATTCAGGATGCCGCCACCGCGCCGCGCGATTTCCTCGTAGCTTGCGCCGGTAATTCGAAGCTCGTATTCCTCGGCGCGGCTTGCAGCGTGAACCAGGTGAGTATGCGAGTCGACGAATCCTGGGATTACGACGCGACCGGCGGCGTCGAGTGGTTGTGCGTTTCGAGCCAGCGGGTGAGCTTCGACCTTTTGCCGCGGGCCGATCGCGACGATTGCGCCGTCGCTCACGAGCAACGCGCCATTTTCTATCGCCCCGACATCGCCGAGTGCAGAGCCTCGGCGCGGCGCGCGGGCCCGCAAGGTCAGGATTTGCGATGCGCCGGCGATGAGCATGGGAGCGGTCAAGGCCCAGACATTATGCAGGAGAGCCACCGAGCGCGACAGAAGTTATCTGCAGCCCTGCCGACTGAAAAAATATCTTGTGAATCTTACGCGCTGGCGGCTTTGCCGCGGTAAGCAGGAAGAAAAACTTCCTGCACAAATGTCTCGAATGAAGTGGGAGTGGTGCTGGCCGCGGAACGCGGATGTTCACTGACCACGATGTTTTCATCCAGGCCGCGATACATCTCCACAAATTGGTCCGCGGTTTTCGCGGACACGCCCATGCCCATCAAAGCCTGCTGGGCTTGATCGTAGGAAACCCGCACGTAGCGGAGGTCGGGTTGGCCGATGGCGCGGCCGATGATGGCGGTGATCCCGTTCATGGAGAGATCGCGCTCGCCGAGCAGATCCTGTGCCTGCTTGCCGGTAAAATTGAGCTGCAGCAATCTGTCGGCGGCGTAAGCGCCGACGTCGCGAGTGGCAATCATGGGGATGAGATGATCGGGCAGCAGGGCGCTCGCAAAAACGCCCATTTTAGGAATCATGTCCAGCGCCATAAGATGGTTTTCCATGAAAAACGCCGGGCGCAGATACAAAGCGTTGAGCGCGGGGATGCGATTCAGTTTTTGTTCGAGTCGGTGCAACCCGGCGATCGGGCCGGTGCCTGAAGGAACCTGTCCGGCGATACTGCTCAAGACCACCGCGTATTGGAGTTTGGATTTTTCTGCCGCGGCGGCGATGGCTTCGCCAAAGCGCTCCTGCTCCTCCCAATAGTCCGGGGAAGTGAGGTTAGGAGGCATCATCAGGAACGCTGCGCGGGCGCCTGCAAGAGCGTTGGTCAGAGCATTGGTGTCATGAAGATCCGCCGAAACTGTTTCTGCTCCTTTGTCGGCGAGAGCGCGCAATTTTTCCGGGTTGCGGCCTACGGCGCGGACTTTTTCGCCCTTGGCGAGCAATCTATGAACGATTTCTGTGCCGATATTTCCGGTTGCTCCGAAGATGACGTACATGGTGGGCTCCTTCTGGTGGTGCTGTACTTAACGATGCTCCGGGACCCAGGTTGGATATTTACAAATTTCGAAAACAGCAATCTACTGCATTGGAACTTTTAGATTTGCTTTTTTCGCGAACGAAATGGCATCGGGGTATCCGGCGTCGACATGGCGTGCCACGCCAATGCCCGGGTCGTTGGTCAGCACCCGTTCGATGCGAGCGGCCATTTCTTTTGTGCCATCGGCGACAGTGACCTGGCCGGAATGCTGCGAATAGCCGATGCCGACGCCGCCTCCATTGTGAATGGAAACCCATGATGCGCCGCTGGCCGTATTGAGCAGGGCATTGAGGAGCGGCCAATCGGCCACAGCGTCCGATCCGTCGAGCATGGATTCAGTTTCGCGATAAGGGGAGGCGACGGAGCCGCAATCGAGATGGTCGCGTCCGATGACGATGGGAGCTTTCAATTCACCGCGCGCAACGAGGTCGTTCAGGGCGAGGCCGAATTTGTCTCGCTCACCGTAACCGAGCCAGCAAATCCTCGACGGCAGGCCCTGAAAGCGCACGCGTTTTTGCGCCAGCTTGATCCAGCGGCTCAAGTGTTCGTCGTGCGGAAACATTTCCAGTACGAGCTGATCGGCGCGCGCGATGTCGGATGCTTCGCCGGAAAGCGCGGCCCAGCGGAACGGTCCTTTACCTTCGCAAAAAAGCGGACGGATGTAGGCGGGAACAAATCCTGGAAAGTCGTAGGCGTTTTTGAGGCCTTGCTCGAACGCGAAAGTGCGAATGTTATTTCCGTAGTCGAAGGTGATGGCGCCGAGATTTTGCAGATCGAGCATGCCCTGGACGTGGGCGGCCATGGCGGCCATGGATTTTTTGGTGTAGTCGGCAGGATTTTTCGCGCGAAGTTCCGTCGCGGCTTCGAGGCTCATCCCGTTGGGCACGTAGCCATTCAGCGGATCGTGCGCGCTGGTTTGATCAGTTAGCACGTCGGGGACCACTCCGCGGCGAGCCAGCTCTGGAATTATGTCTGCGCAATTGCCGACCAGGCCGACGGAGGCGGCTTCGCGCTTGCGCACGGCATTTTTTAGGATGCGCAGCGCTTCGTCCAGATTTGTGACCATCACATCGCAATAGCCGGTCTTTACGCGGCGCTTGATGCGTTCCGGGTCCACATCGATGCCGAGAAAAGCCGCGCCATTCATGGTGGCAGCCAAGGGTTGTGCGCCGCCCATGCCGCCCATTCCGCCTGTGACGACCAGCTTGCCCGCCAGGTCGCCGCCGAAATGTTTGGCGGCCACGGCGGCAAATGTTTCGTAGGTGCCCTGCAGAATTCCTTGCGAGCCGATATAGATCCAGCTGCCCGCGGTCATCTGGCCGTACATCATAAGGCCGGCGCGATCGAGTTCGTTGAAGCGGTCCCAATTATTCCAGTGGCCAACGAGATTCGAATTGCAGATTAGTACGCGCGGGGCGTAATCGTGGGTGCGGAAGACACCCACCGGCTTGCCGGATTGGACGAGCAGAGTCTCGTCGGCCTCCAGCGCGTGGAGGGAACGAACGATAGCGTGAAAGCACTCCCAATTTCGCGCCGCTTTTCCGGTGCCGCCATAAACGATCAGATCTTCCGGTTTCTCAGCTACCTCGGGATCGAGATTGTTCAGCAGCATGCGATAGGCGGCTTCCTGCTGCCAGCCCTTGCAGAAAAGTTCGGTGCCACGCGGCGCGCTGAACGGGCCTTTGCTGAGAGGAGATAAAACGGGCGGCTGTGAAGAAAGGGGAGTCATGAATGGCTCAGCGGCAATACTATCGCAGCGGCGCGGCAATTGCACAGGTGCCGGCCGGCCGTATGGCGCGACGTGTTTTTTTACGCGAAAGCGCCGAAAGAGCGAACATTTGCGCTCGCTAAATTGCTGGAGTACAGTCGAAATCGTGACGAATTACGGCACGCTTCCCTCGAGATTCCTGAACGCCATCGATCAGTTGCCGAATCCTCGGGCGCAAATGTTCCGGGGTGTGAATAGTTGGGAGGCCATTTCGTCGGAGGAATTTCTTCGACGTGTGGCTGGGCTTTCGGCCGCGCTAGTCGAATTGGGAGTGAAAACGGGCGACCGGGTGGGAATTTTTTGCGCCAACCGGCCGGAGTGGCATACCGCCGATTTCGCGATTACCGGCGCGGGCGGCGTCAGCGTGCCGATTTATTTCAACGAGTCGCCGCAGCGGATGACGTACATCCTGAATCA
>JBBRZT010000237.1:0-6165 GCA_038236395.1 Candidatus Acidiferrales bacterium | reverse complement strand
TGTATTTCGCATTGATATTGGATGCGCAAACACCGCGGTAAGTGGGCAGCGTGATGTGCCCATTCTTGTTCACAGATTATCTAGAAAGAAGCGCGTCACACGTTCGAAGAGCAGGCGCGAGGCCGGCGGATCGCTGACGCCATGTCCGCGACCGGGAAACGGAAGCACCTCGACATATTTGTTCGCTTCGATCAATTCGTTGATCAGCGCCAGGGTGTTTGCGAAATGCACGTTGTCGTCGCCGGTGCCGTGGGCAATCAGCAATTTGCCTTGAAGCTGCCTGGCTTTTTCTATGGGCGACGATTCCTGGTAATACTCTTCGTTCGCCGGCAGCAAGCCGAGATATCGTTCGGTATAAATCGTGTCGTAATAATGCCAGTTAGTAACCGGACCGCCTGCAAATCCCGCCTTGAAATCTTCGGGGTCTTCGAAGATGGCATGCAGGGTCATGTGCCCGCCATAACTCCAGCCCCAGATGCCGATGCGATGGGCTTCCACGTACGGCAGCGATTTGAGATACGCGGCGCCGTCGCGCTGGTCGGAAAGTTCTTGTGCCCCGAGGCGGTAGTGAATGGGCTCTTCGAAAAGATGGCCGCGCCCAGCGGAGCCGCGATTATCAAGCGAAAAAATAATGTAACCCTTTTGGGCCATCAACTGGTGCCAGAGAAAAGTCGAACGGCCCCACTGATTCAAGACCACCTGCGCGTGCGGGCCGCCATAGGTGTAAACCAGGACGGGATATTTGTGCTGCGGATTGAAGTTGGGAGGCTTGATCATGCTGGCGTTGAGCATCACGCCGTCGTGCGATTTCACCTGCAGAAATTTGACGGGAGAAAGGTGGTAGGCAGCGAGTTCGGGAACTTGGTTTTCGTTGATCGAAACGATGCGCGTGCCGTCCGCGCGCACTAAGTCTTGTCGCGGAGGATTTGTGGTGTTTGAGAGCGTATCGATGAAAGCGGTTAAGGGGCCGCTCGATGTGGCCGCTGCATTTGTGGCTGAAGCAGGCGGGAAGAACGCGGCGTGGGTGCCCGCTTCCTTGGTGATGCGGTTGAAACCCGAGCCATCTAGCGCAACGCGATAGAGCTGACGCTCAAGGGGCGATGCTTCCGTGGCTGTAAAATAAATCACGCCCGACTTTTCGTCGACAGCGTCGATGCCTGAAACTTCCCAATCGCCTTTGGTGAGCTGCGCCAACTCCTTCCCTTCTGTGCTGTATAGATAGAGATGACGATAGCCGGAGCGTTCGCTGGACCACAGGAAACGTTTGCCATCCTTTAGAAATCGGAGATCGTCGCTGATATTGATCCAGTACTGATCTTTTTCGGTGAACGCCACGCGCGACTTTCCGCTCGCGGCCTCGGCAATCATGAAGTCGAGAACAGTCTGCGCGCGGTTGAGGCGCTGAATGGCGAGGCGCTTCGAATCGGGCAGCCAGTTCACGCGCGGAATGTAAATATCGCTCTCGGAACCGGTGTCCATTTGCCTGGCTTCACCGCCGGACACAGGAGCGACGAAGACGTGCACGATGGGATTCGCTCCACCGGCCGGCGGGTAGCGCTCCATGTCCGCTTCGCCGCTGTACGACGCGAAATCCACTAACGGATACTGCGCGACCTTGCGCTCGTCCATCTCCATGTAAGCGATTGCGGAAGAATCGGGCGCCCACCAGTAGGCGGTTTTTATATCCAGTTCTTCGGGATAGACCCAGTCCAGCTCGCCCTTGCGAATTTCTTCGCTGCCGCCATGGGTGATAGCGCGTTCCTGATTGTCGGAAACGTTTACGAGCCACAAATTGTGATCGCGGATGAAGCTGACGTACTTTCCGTCCGGCGAAATTTTGGGATCGGCCAGCGTGGCTTTGCCGTAGACCAGGGTGTGCGGCGTTTGCGCTTTCAAATAGAACCACACCAGCGCCGTCGGGCCTTGAAATAAAAGAGCGTCGCCACCCGGCGCCCACTGGTAATCGGAAGGCGCGTGCCTGCCGAGGCCGGTGGCTTGCGTGGGCGCCGCGGGATTCTCAGGAATTACGGCCGCCAGGCGCTCGGCGGAAACCAGCACGCGGCGTTCGCCGGACGCGGCGTCGACAAGCCAAAGATCGACATTGGGCTCTTTCTTGAGCCGAGATTTCTGCGGGTATGGGTTGTCGCCGGCTGCGGGAGAAGTTTCCGCAGGCGAGGGTTTAGCCTCGAGAAAACTGATGTGTTTACCGTCAGGCGTCCACGCGATTCCGTGCAGCAGACGGCCGCTGAGGCTGGGTTGCGAGAAAATGCGCTCCACGGTGAGGGCTTTGGCGGCGCTTGAAGAGGTCGTCTGCTGAGGGATCGCCGGGCAGAGAAAAATCAGCGGCGCCAACGCAGAAGCAGAAAGACGGAAAACGATTCCACATTTTTGTGAATGCATATACTCCCTGTTGCTGCTGGCGAATAGCGGCGAACTTCGCATTCGTTCTGCCTAGACGCAGGGCAGTCGCGTATAATCCCGCCAACTTATTCTAAGGTCGGGAGTCTCATGTCGCAAACGACTAGGCTGCACAGAAGGGCTTCGCTTGTTGGCGCACTGCTTTGGTTCGCGCTTCCCTGCTGCAGCACGGCGCAATGGAACCCGCTCAATCCCGTCAGCGACGTAAAACGCGACGATAGTGGTGTCACTTTGACGATGCAGGCCGGAACGCTGCGCATTCAGGTGGCCAGCGAATCAATCGTGCGGGTGACCTATTCGGCGACGAGCTCATTTCCGGAAACGCGGCAGCTGATGATCACAAAGACTAGCTGGCCGGCGTCGCAGTGGACCATGCAATCCACCGATAAGGACGTGACGCTGTCGACGGCCCGGTTGAAAGTGACCATCACCCGCGCGAACGGTGCCATTCTCTTCAGCGACGTGAGCGGAAAAAAGCTGTTTCAGGATTACGACCGGACCTTGACGCCGGTGGAAGTGAACGGAGAGAAAACATATCACGCCGAAATGTTTTCCAACCTATGGGATTCGACGGAAGCTTTTTACGGTCTGGGCCAGCATCAGGCGGGAGTCTGGAACTATCACGGCGAAGACGTGGAGCTTTCGCAGGATAACACCAACATCTCCGTGCCCATGTTTCTTTCCAGCAATGGCTACGGCATTTTCTGGAACAACGCTTCCCGAAGCCGCTTTAACAACCGCTTCCCTCACGCGCTATTTTTGAGCTCGGAAGTCGCGGATTCAGTCGACTACTATTTTCTGTTCGGGCCGGAGTTCGACAAGATCATCGGCGCTTACCGGGACATGACCGGCGCCGCACCCCTGTTCGGCAAGTGGGCGTACGGCTTCTGGCAATGCAAGAACAAGTACGAATCCCAGGCGGAAATTCTGGGCGTTGCGCACAAATATCGCGAGCTGGGCATTCCGGTGGACAACATCGTACAGGACTGGTTCTGGTGGAAGTCCATGGGCGAGCCGGTGTTCAACAAGAATTATCCCGATCCGGCGGCGATGATGGCGGACCTGCACAAGAATAATTTCCACGTAATGTTCTCATTCTGGCCGCTTTTTAAAGCCGGCACGAGCGTTTACGAAGAGATGGACAAGCGTGGATTCTTCATCGACCGCACCAAAGTCGCGGGATTTCACCCGCTGGGGCAGGCTCTTTACGATCCGTTTAACCCGGACGCCAGGAAATATTATTGGCAATTGCTGGACAAAGGATTATTCCGCATTGGCGCTGACGCCTGGTGGCTGGATACCGACGAGCCGGAAACGGAAGGCCGCGAAACCAACATACTAGTGAACAACAAGGTCGCTATGGGCAGCGGCGCGCGCTATGCCAACATGTTTTCGCTGATGACCACCGAGGCCGTGTACCAAGGGCAACGCGGGGCGTCCAGCGAGAAGCGCGTTTTTATTCTTTCGCGTTCGGCGGCAGCAGGGATCCAGCGCAACGCCGTGGCGGCGTGGTCGGGCGACGTGGAGTCCAACTGGTTGAGCTTTGCGCGTCAAATTCCCGCGGGGCTGAATTTTTCGCTTTCGGGGATTCCGTATTGGACGACGGATATCGGAGGATTCATCATCGGCAATCCTGACGATCCGGCGTACCGCGAGCTTTTTATTCGCTGGTTTGAGTACGGAGTATTCTGTCCGATCTTTCGACTGCACGGCACGCGCACGACGAATCAGAATGAATTGTGGTCTTACGGCGCGGAAGCGCAGGAAATTCTCACGCGCTATGACCAACTGCGTTACCGGCTGATGCCGTACATTTATTCGCTGGCGTGGAAGACGACCAGCGAAGGGTACACACCGATGCGGCCGCTGGCGATGGATTTCGCCGGCGATACGCGCGCACTGAATACTGGCGACCAATTTATGTTTGGGCCGGCGCTGCTGGTGAATCCGGTGACCGAGCCGGGCGCGACGAAACGGCATCTGTATTTGCCGAAGGGCACATGGCGTGATTTCTGGACGGGCCGAGCGGTGGAGGGCGGCGCGGCCATCGATGCTGCTGCGCCGCTGGAGCGCATTCCGATTTACGTTCGCGCGGGCTCGATTATTCCGATGGGGCCAGAAGTGATGTATGCGGCGGAAAAACCCGCGGACCCCATCGAGCTGCGAGTTTATGCGGGAGCTGACGGCGATTTCGTGATGTATGAGGACGAGAACGACAATTACAGTTACGAAAAAGGCGCTTACGCGACGATCGCGATGCACTGGGACGACGGCAAAAAAGCGCTCACGTTAAGCGACCGCTACGGCACTTTTCCAGGGATGCTGGCGAGCCGGAGTTTCAGGATCCTGTTCGTGCGAGAGAGCGTGGGAGTGGGGCTAGAGGCGTCTGCACAAGCGGATAGAGTGGTGCAGTACTCTGGCAAACAAATTACTGTTGCCGCGCAATAGCGAATATTTGCCGCGGCTGCTCGACAGCGAAAATATAGCGGCCTGGGCTGCTGATTCGACTTTCCGGTTTTCCTTTCCTTGACTGAACCAAATTATTTCCTGGCGGAAAATTTGTAAATGGTGACGCTGTGAAACGTTTTGCCGGGCACCAGAGTGGTGGACGGAAAATCGGGATAATTTGGCGAGTCTGGAAAATGTTGGGTTTCGAGGCAGATTGCCGAGCGGCGTTCATAGACTTGGCCGCCTTTACCGTGAATAGTGCCGTCCAGAAAATTGCCGGTATAGATCTGAATGCCTGGCTCGGTGGTCCACACTTCGAGAGTCCGGCCGCTTGACGGGTCGTACAGCGAAGCTGCGAGCCCGGGAGTTTTTGTGATTCCGGGATCCAGTACCCAGTTGTGATCGTAGCCGTGGCCGAGTTTGAGCTGTTCGTTATCCTGCTCTATGCGCGCGCCGACGGCGGTGGATTCGCGAAAGTCGAAGGGTGTGCCCGCGACGGAGCGAAGCTCGCCGGTGGGGATGAGGGTGGCGTCGACGGGAGTGAAACGTTCGGCGTGGAGGGTCAGCTTATTTTCGAGAATGTTGCCGGATCCCGCGAGATTGAAATAACAATGATTGGTAAGGTTGACGACGGTTTTCTTATCGGTAGTGGCCGAGTATTCCATTTTCAATTCGTTGGAGTTGGTGAGCGTGAAGGTCACGTCCACGGATAAATTCCCGGGATAGCCCTCTTCGCCATCCTTGCTGAGGTAATGGAGGTGAAGCGAAGGGCCGCTTTTTCCCGGACCGGGCTTGGCGTCCCAGAACACTTTGTTGAACACACCATGCAAGTGATTAGGACCGTCGTTTTTAGGCAACGTGAACTCTTTGCCATCGAGCGAAAATTTAGCACCGCCGATGCGATTGGCGTAGCGGCCGACGGTCGCGCCGATGTAGGACGTGCCGGTTTCGTAGCCCCCGACGGTGTCGTAGCCGAGAATCACGTCGCCCATTTTTCCGTTGCGGTCGGGGACCTTGATGGAGACCACGTTGCCGCCAAAATCGGAAATGACGACTTCCATGCCGGATTTATTGGACAGAGTAAAAAGGTGAGCTTCGCGACCGTCGTGCGTTTTCCCGAACACAGTCTTGGTGACTCCCAGGGTTGGCGATTTTTCTGGAGTGCGGCCGGCAACGATCGTTGCGGTGAATCCCATCAACAGTAACACGCAGATTTTGATTCTCATTTGATCTCTCCGAAGAATGCTTTCGCCTGGTAAAGAGGCTTCACCGTTGTACGCCATGCGCCGCTGGTTGTCG
>JBBRZT010000236.1:0-6170 GCA_038236395.1 Candidatus Acidiferrales bacterium | reverse complement strand
CGGAAAAATCAGCGGCTGGGCCGCCACTTCTTCCAGCGTAATCTTGTTTCTGCTCGCCAACGGATTCCGCGTGCTGACCATGAACCGCAACCGGTCGCGATAAATATGGTGCACCTTGGTGTTCAGCGCCTTGATCGGCAAGGTCACGATGCCCACATCGATCGTGCCGTCCTCGATGCGTTGCAGAATTTTGTGGCTGAAATTACGGTAAATGCTGATGTGCACCAGCGGGTAGCGCCGCTGAAATTCCGCGAAAATATCCGGCAGCAGATACAGGCAGGTCGCTTCATTCGCCCCGAATAACACCGTGCCCTGCACTAGGTTCCCGCGGTCCGCCACGCCCTGCACGGACTCGTCGCGCAAGCGCAACAACCGCTCCGCATATTCAAACAGCACTTCACCCGCGGGCGTCAACTCCACCGACTTCGCCGAACGATCCAGCAATTTCGCGCGGTACGCCTGCTCCAGTTGCCGTATCTGCGCGCTCACCGCCGATTGCGAGCGAAACACTTTCTGTCCCGCGCGCGAAAAACTTTTCAGCTTGGCTACGTAAACAAATGTGGCGAGTTGATCGAAATCCATAGAGGGTGCTCGGCGCTGATTATAACTTATTTAAGAGCACGTGAACCCGCGGCCCGCGCCGCTTTTTAAACATGCATGGCAGCTTCCGGCTGTTGCGGTTCCGCGCCCGGCGTCACGCTCAGCGGCACCTCCGCCTCTTTGCAGCGTTCCAAAACGGGACGCCACGTCGCCTCCACCGTCCCCTGAAAATGCACCGGCTGCACTCGCACCAGCGGCAGCGTCCCGCGCCGCGCCAGCAACCGCGCCGCAATCGGGCTGCCCGTAAACTGCACATGCTCGTCCAGAATCCGCCGCAGCGAATTTTCCTCAAACTCGCTAATTCCCGCCAGCGCCACAAATTCGCGATGCAGCACATCTTCCGCTTCCGAGCTCAACACGTACGCCAACCCGCCGGTCATCCCCGAGCCAAAATTCAATCCCAGCGGCCCCAAAATCAAGGCCACTCCTCCGGTCATATATTCGCAGCCGTGCTGCCCGACTCCTTCCACCACCGCCAGCGCGCCGCTGTTGCGCACGCCAAATCGCTCGCCCGCGCGTCCTGCCACGAATAGCCGGCCGGAAGTCGCCCCATACAAAACCGTATTCCCCGCCAGCACATCGCCGCGCCGCGAAGCAGCGCTGCCCGCCGAAATCGTAATCGTCCCGCCCGACAATCCCTTGCCCACATAATCGTTGGCTTCGCCGCGCAGCCGCAGCGTCAACCCCTCTGCCAAAAACGCGCCAAAACTCTGCCCCGCCGACCCGTGATACTCATGCTCAATTTCGCCAATCACCGGCCGCCCGTTCTTGATGCGCCGCATCCATTCGCCGCTCATCCCCGCGCCCACGCTGCGGTCGGAATTGTGAATCGCTTGCGTCTTCACCTTCGATCCTAGATCCTGTCCGAAATGCAGCGAAGCTTCGCGCGCCGCGGCGTGCAACGCCGGCTCCTGCTGCGGAGCCACACGCCGCGACTCAGAAATGGGCACAATCAGCAGCGCATCCATTCCGCTCCGCGTGCCCAGCCGGTCATACCATCCGGAAAGTTCCGTCAGCGAGCGAACCCCCAGCTCCGCCATGCGATTGCGCACTTCTTCCGCCAGGTACTGAAAATACGCGACCACCATTTCCGGCTTTCCCGCAAAGCGCGCGCGCAACGTTTCGTCCTGCGTGGCAATTCCCACCGGACAAGTATTCAAATGACATTGCCGCGCCATCACACAGCCAATCGCCAGGAGCGACGCGGTGCCAAATCCAAATTCGTCGGCGCCCAGAATCGCCGCCAGAATAATATCGCGCGCGAATTTCAGGCCTCCGTCCACGCGGAGAGAGAGTCGTGAACGGAGGCCCGCGCGAACCAGCGTGTCATGCGTTTCGCGCAACCCGATTTCCCACGGCAACCCGGTATTTTTAATGGAAGTCAGCGGCGAAGATCCCGTCCCGCCGTTGTGCCCGCTGATGGTGATCACGTCCGCGCCCGCTTTGGCCACGCCCGCCGCGATGATTCCCACTCCCGCGCCGGAAACCAGCTTCACGCCGATCCGCGCAAACGGATTCACCGCGCGCAAATCGTGAATCAGCTGCGCCAGGTCCTCGATGCTGTAAATATCGTGGTGCGGCGGCGGCGAAATCAGCGGCGTCCCCGGAGTGGCATGCCGTATCCGCGCGATATATTCCGTAACTTTTCGCGCCGGCAACTGCCCGCCTTCGCCCGGCTTCGACCCCTGCGCCATCTTGATTTCCAGCTCTTCCGCGTGCACTAGGTAGTCCGCGGTCACCCCGAATCGCCCGGAAGCCACCTGCTTGATTTTATTTGCCGCCGCCGGCTCGAATCGATACGTGGCCGGATCTTCTCCGCCCTCGCCGGTATTGCTGCGGCCTCCCAGAATATTCATCGCCAGCGCCAGCGTGCGGTGTGCTTCTGGACCAAGCGACCCCAGCGACATCGCCTGCGTGCTGAAACGCTTCAGCACCGATTCCGGCGCTTCCACTTCCTCCACCGGAACCGGCGTTCCCGGCACGGTGTCCAGCAAATCGCGCAGAAAAACATTTCCCTGACGCTCCGCCAGTTCCTCGAACGCCGAATATTTCTTCGCGTCCGGCGCGCGCACATGCGCGTGCATCCGCCGCACAATTTCCGGCGAATTAGCATGCAACTCCGCGCCTTTGCGGAAGCGGAACAGCCCCGAATCGCCCATTTCTTCCGTCGCAGCGGCAAAAGCCGTCGTGTGCATCCGCAAATAATCGGTCAGCAATTCATCCAGGCTTTTCTGTCCAGGAAAATCGGCGGCATCTTCGAAAAATTCCGAGCAGAAATCTTCCGACAGCCCCACAATTTCAAACAGCTGGCTGTTGCGATAGCTGACGATGGTCGAAACTCCCATCCGCGCCAAAACTTTTCGCAATCCCGCATGTACTGCCGTGCGCACCCGCCCCGCTCCGCCCTCTTCCAGCGCATCCGCAAACTGATCCGCCAAATACGGCAACACCGCGCTCGCCCCATTCGCCACCAGCAGCGCGATATGATGCGTGTCGAAAACCTGCGCCGACTCCACCACCAGCGGCACATCCCACAATCCTTCGCGCACCATCGCCTTCCACACCGCCGCCGCGGCCAGCAACGCTGGTAAACACGCTCGCTCTTTCCCGATCGCTCGATCGGAAAGGAGGAGGAGCCCCGGACGCCCATCGCTGCTCAGAGGGGTAGTAGATAGCTGAGCAATTGCGCGGCGCGCGCCCGGAACTCCCATGGCGGCAGGAAAAGTGAAATCTATTTTGAGAACCGGACCAAACGCTTCGCTCAACTCCGCAAGCTGCCGCGCATCGATCAAAGGAGTTGGCAGCGTCAGCCCACCCTTGAGATGCACTTCCAGCGACATCACATGCGCTTCGCGCAGCGGGTCAATCGGCGGATTGGTGACCTGCGCAAAACGCTGCTTGCAGTAATCCCACAACGTGCGCGGCAAGGTCGATAGAAACGCCGGAGGAGCGTCGTCGCCCATGCTCCAGTCCGCTTCTTTCCCATGCACCAACGCCGAAAATAATATTTTGAACTGGTCGTCCGTCCATCCCGCCGCAGCCGCAATCCGTTTCGGCTGCTCCACCGCCGCGGAAACCGTCGGCGCCACGGAATCGCCCAGCGGCCGCGGCGCCGCGACTCCGCGAGTTTTACTCGCAGCCAGGCGTTTCAAAATGTCTCGCCAGCGCAAAAATAATCCCGATTCCGGATCGGCAAGAATCATTTCGCCGGGCCCCAGCCGCTGCCGCTCGGCGATGCGCGATTCTTCAAAGTCGATCAGCCCGGTTTCCGACCCGGCCACCAGCAAGCCGTCGTGCGTCAGCGTATACCGCAGCGGCCGCAATCCATTGCGATCCAGTTTCGCGCCCACAAATTGCCCGTCGGAAAAAACCAGCGCCGCGGGACCGTCCCACGGCTCATTAGTTTGTGAAAGCGTGGTCAATGCCGCGCGCACATCCCGCGAAAGCAACGGGTCCTTCTCAAACGCCGGCGGCACCAGCGCCAGCATCGCCTGCTCCGGCGACAACCCTTCCAGCAATTTCACCTCGAACGCATTATCGAAACTCGCCGAATCGCTGACATTCGGTTCCAGCGCGCGAAACCACGCGCCCACCTTCAGCGCCGCCCGCTGCTCGCGCTGTTTCGCGCGCAGCCACCGCCGATTGGAAACGATGGTGTTGATTTCCCCGTTGTGCGCTACGTGCCGGAACGGCTGTGCCAGGTCCCACGACGGCTGCGTGTTGGTCGAATAACGCTGGTGAAAAATCGCAAAGGTCGTCGCGAACGACGTGTCGCGCAAATCTTCATAAAATTGCGGAAACTGGCTCGGCGTCAGCAAGCCCTTGTAAACCACCGTGCGCGATGACAGCGAGCACACATAACACCGCGCCGGCATCGCCACTTCCGCACGCTTCCGCAGCATCGCCAGCCGCCGCTCGAAACGCGCCGGCGTGCGCGGCGTTTGAACAGCTTCCACGAAAAACTGCCAGATTTCCGGCATCGTCTCCGCTGCACGCCGGCCCAGCGAGCGCACGTCCACAGGAACGCGCCGCCATCCCGCTATGCGCAGCCGCTCGCTCTCCGCGGCTGCCTCAATGGCCGAACGCGCATCCGCCGCAGCGTGCGCCGCGAAAAAAGCAAAACCCAACCCAAACGTTTCCGCCAACTCAATTCCCTGCTCTTTCGCGCGCGCGCGAAAAAATTCTACGGGCAGCGAAGTCAGCAGCCCCGCTCCGTCGCCGCTCGCGCCGTCCGCGTCCACTCCACCGCGGTGCGTCAACCGCTCCAGCGCAGTCAATGCATATTGGATAATGTCGTAACCAGCGGGACCGCCGAGGCGCGCCACAAATCCAGTGCCGCACGCATCATGATCGGGATGCCCCCAGTTGGGATGGCGCTCGTGGGACATACGCGCAGCGTGCGAGGCACACCCGGCATGCGGGGCGCGCACACCCTGCGCAGAGACAGCCTTTTCTTTTTCTTCGGAGGCCCGGCGCCAGGAAGCCATGCTCCATTTAGGCTCCCCCAGCCAACCAAGTAAAACTCAGAATTTGAATCCGCCGGATTCGTTTTCTGACGGGGCCTACCCGTCCCTCAGTACAGTGGGATTGCTCGGGGAACCGCACGCCCTCGCACGTCGTCATCCCGAACCCGCCGCATTTCCAGGCGGGTGAGGAATCTGCTGTTGACCTTGACTTGGGGTAACAACGGAAGGATTGGTTAAAATTTGGTTACTTCAGAAAAGTGGAACTCGCGCACCTTCATCGCCGGCACCACCATTTCGAACGCTTCCTCACCGGTAGCCCTCACCGCCGGCCCCATCAACTCCACATTACGCAGCATCTCCAGCAAAGACTGATTAAACCGGAAATTGCGAGCCGCCGAAACCACCCGCCCATTTTCCACCAGGAATAACCCATCCCGCGTCATCCCCGTCATGATCTTTTCATACGGATCGACTTCCCTGATGTACCACAACCGCGTAACCAGCAACCCGCGCTCCGTCGAAGCAATCATCCTTTCCAGCGAGCTGTCGCCACCGGAAAAAACCAGATTCATCGGCGCTTCCCCATACTCATTTGGCAATGCAAACCCATGCCCCGTCGGCTTTTTCCCCGCCACCTTCGCGCTGCTCTGCGAATACACCAAATTCTTCGGCACGCCGCGATCCACCAGTTGCACCGTTTGCCGCGGCATCCCTTCTCCATCAAATGGAGCGCCAAGCTGCAACGGATGATACGCATCATCGCAAATCGAAATGTTTTTCCCGAATAATTGCTGACCCATGCGCTCGTTCAGGCACGAACGTTTATCTTGCAGCGCCGTCGCCGCAAAATCATAAAAAAGAAATCCCACCAGGTCGAGCACCGCGGCCGGCTCAAGAATCACGGTATAACGTCCAACCGGCAATTCCTTCGGCGCAACCGCCAGATGCGCTTTCTCGCTGGCCCGCTCCGCCAGTTTCTGCGTATCAAAGTTCCGCACGTCAGCCGAATTAGCCTTAGCCCAGCTCGCCGCCGGTTTTTCCTGCATGGTGATCGAAAATTCTGCGTGCGTCTCGCGGTACGCCGCAAAAAGCCCCCGCGAATTT
>JBBRZT010000235.1:0-6172 GCA_038236395.1 Candidatus Acidiferrales bacterium | reverse complement strand
TTCCCGGCGCGGACGTCACCGAGGATGACGTTGCCGTTGTTGAGAGCCTGCTTGGCTTCGTCGTAGAGCGAAGGATCGTTGAGCAGTTTGGTGATGGTGCCTTTGCCGGAGCGCACGTCAGTGACCAGACCATTGACGTTGTCGATGCCCTTGTCGACTTTGTTGTACAACTCGTCGGAGGCGACGAGTTTGCCCAGCGTACCGCGGCCCCTTTGAACGTTGGTCACGATGCGGTCAAATTTGTCGAGGACGGCGTTCAAATGATTGTAGGCTGCCGGGTCGGTGATTAATTTTCCGACGGAGCCTTTGCCTTCCGAAATGTCATCCATGATGATCTGCATGGAATCGGAGAGAGCCTGCAGGCTGCCGAGCATCTCTTTGACTTCGGAAGCGGGAACTTCCTGGCCTTCAGTAAGCGGAACGCCGGTGAAGCCGCGCGAAATATTCAGATATTTATTTCCGAGGAGGCCTTCGGTGACCATGCTGGCAGCCGAATCAGTAAGGACGTCGGACTGGTAGCGGCGCTCAAGGCGCATGATTACTTCAATATTCCTGGCTTTGCCGGCGGATTTGGCCTGAGCGCGGGGCACGAGGGTAATGGACTCCACATTTCCGACATCGACACCGTCGACACGAACGGGAGCGCCGTTGGCCAAGCCGGAAACATCGGCGAGGTAGGTCTTCAGACGGTATTTCGGGCCGAGAAAACTCGTGCCGGTGACGTAAAAAATCCCGGCGGCCAGCACGAAAAGACCAATGAGAACGAAAAGGCCTACACGTAGCTCCGTCCAGGTGAGCTGCTTCCTCTGGGCCATTACCACTCCCCTCCCGAGTCTGGCAACAAGACTACAGCAAAATTAAACAAGAAAGCGCCGCAGATACGGATCTTTGGAGTTGGCCATCTCCTGCGGCTCGCCTTCGAAATAGATGCGGCCGTCTTTGTAAACGAGAAAACGGGTGGCGGCGTTTTGGGTGGTGTTGGAGGCGCTCACGCGCACCACTTCTTTTGTTTTTTTGTCGAAGGAGAAGTTGGCGAGGGCGAAGCCGTCTTGAAGGCGCTGGGTGGCTAAAAGAGCGGTGACGCCGTAGACATCGCGCAAGCGCAGGATGAGAGTGATGATGGTTTGCGAAGTGACAGGATCGAGGCCGGCGGTGGGCGAGTCGTATAAAACGATGTCCGGGCGATTGATCAAGGCGCGAGCGATGGAGACGCGGCGGCGCATGCCGCCGGACAATTCGGACGGCAACTGGTCGGCGGTGTGTTCGAGTTCGACGAATTGGAGCGCTTCCTGGACGCGCGGCTCGATTTCTTCTTCTTTGACGCGCTCTTCGCGGAGGCGATAGGCAACGTTTTCGCCGACGGTCATGGAATCGAAGAGGGCGCCTTCCTGAAAAACGAAACCGATGCGCTCGCGGAGTTGCAGGAGTCCCTTTTCGGACATCGTGGAAACTTCCTGGCCCAGAACGTTAACGCTTCCGCGAGTGGGTTTGAGCAAACCGGCAGCGAGTTTTAGTGTGAGAGTTTTTCCGGTGCCGGTTTCGCCGAGCAGGACCAGGGTTTCGCGCTGGGGGACGGAAAAAGAAATGCCGCGAAGGATGTCGCCTTCGCCGAAGCCCATGGAGACGTCGTCGAACACTACCGCAGGACCCGCGTTGGTGACGGCGGTGGAGGCGGCTGTTGATGTCATGGATTGTGACATTGGTTATAGGGATTATATGGGCAAGTCGATGCTAACCGTCATCCGGAAATGCCAAGCCGGAGCGCGCGCAAACAGATACGGGGGCTAGAAAAGTTTGTCACCCAGATAGAGAGCCAACTTGGTGAGGAAGAGATCGGCGGCAATGATCATGACGGAGGCGACCACTACGGCCTGGGTGGTGGCGCGGCCGACTCCCTGAGTGCCACCGCGAACCGTTAGTCCTTTATAACAACCTACGGTGGCCAGGATGAAGCCGTAAACCATGGGCTTGGTGAAGCCCTGCATCAAATCGGCGAAATCGAGGGCTTTGATGGCGCGGGTCCAGAATTCGACGGCGCCGAGGCGCAGGGAGAAGACGGACGCTACGCAGCCGCCGAGCAGGCCGACGAAATCGTTGAGGGCGGTGAGCAGCGGAAGCACGAGAATGGTGGCGAGCACGCGCGGAGTTACGAGCTTGCGGCTGGGATCGGTGCCCATGGCGCGCATCGCGTCGACCTGCTCGGTGACCAGCATGGAGCCCAATTCGGAGGCGATGCCGGAAGCGCAGCGTCCCGCGACGAGGATGCCGGTGAGAGTGGGGCCGAGTTCGCGAACGAGAGCGATGGCGACCACATCGCCAGTGAGCGCCGCCTGGCCGAAGCGGATGAATTGCGAGCCGGTCTGGAGAACCATGACCGCGCCGATGAAAAATCCGGAAAGCAAGACGATGGGGAGCGAGCCGACGCCGATGTCGTCCATCTGGTCGAGAGTGTCTTGAAAATAGCGCGGGCCGGTGGCGAGATTTTTTATGGAGCGGAAGGACATGAGCGAATAGTCCTGCACGCTGGCGACCCAGGCTTTTACTGAGTCGGTGAGGATAACGACGACCGACAACCGTGGTTCGGGAGTGGCTTCGCTGCCGATTTGAAGAGGTGTGCCTGCCACGCTGGCCTTTTTGGTGCTGATGACGTGGTGCTGATGGGCGCGAGGGAAGCGTAACTGGGTGAGGGATAGGCGTCAAGTGAAGTGAGGAGTCAGGTGACATTGGTGTTTGTTGTTACAAGAAAAGAAACAACGTCACAGACCGCACCCTTTGAAAATCACAAAGGATGCGGCACCCCCTCTTGGATTTTTACATCGCGGTGTTTCAATTTGGACCGTGCCAACGTCCAACTGGACTCGGTGCGTCTGGGGCGGATACACTCCTTCTTCTTGAAGTAATCAGCACAAATCAAAATTCGTGAGGGTGTTTCGGGCGCATGCTGCATTTCTACACCGCGGGTGAATCGCACGGGCAGGCGCTGCTGGCGTTTATTTCTGGCTTGCCTGCCTCGTTACCTGTGGATGTGGAATTTATTAATCATGAGCTGCACCGGCGGCAACTGGGTTACGGGCGCGGCGGGCGGCAAAAGATTGAGAAGGACCGGGCGGATATTTTTGCGGGAGTGCGGCATGGGAAGACGATTGGCGCACCGGTGGCTTTGCGGATCGAGAATCGGGATTGGGCGAATTGGGAATTGGCGCTGCCGGTGGAAGAGTCAGCGGAATCGGCGGGCAAGGAGAAAAGATTGACGGCGCCGCGGCCGGGGCACGCGGACCTGGCGGGCGCGCAGAAATTTGGGTTTCATGATGCGCGCTACATTCTGGAGCGTGCTTCCGCGAGGGAGACGGCGGCGCGGGTGGCGGCGGGGGCGTTTGCGAAACTTTTGTTGCGAGAGCTGGGCACGGAGATCGCCAGCCATACGATTCGGGTGGGGCACGTGGCGCTGGAACGGGGAGCCACGTGGGAGGAAGTTCGGGCGGTGTGTGCGGATATGGAATCGCCGTTGCGATGCGTAGACGATGGCGTGCAGAAAAAAATGAAAGCGGAAGTGGACGCGGCGCTGAGAGCGGGCGACACGGTCGGCGGCGTGTTTGAAGTGATTGCTCATAACGTCCCGGTGGGGCTGGGCAGCCACGCGCAGTGGAATGAAAAACTTGATGGGCGGCTGGCGCAGGCGGTGGCCAGCATACAGGCGGTGAAGGCCGTCGAGATTGGCGCGGGCGTCGCGGCGGCGGGATCGTATGGCAGCGAAGTGCAGGACGAGATTTCTTACGACAAACCGGGGAAAAGGTTTCGGCGGTCATCGAATCGCGCGGGCGGGTTGGAAGGCGGGATTACCAACGGGCAGGACGTGGTGGTGCGCGGCTATCTGAAACCGATCTCGACACTGCGGCGCGCGCTGGGAACGGCCGACATGGTGACTAAGGAGCCGGTGCAGGCGGCGTACGAACGCTCGGACTGGTGCGTGGTGCCGGCGGGCAGCGTGGCGGGCGAGGCTATGGTGGCCCTTGTGCTGGCCGATGCTTTTCTGCAAAAATTTGGAGGAGACTCCCTCGCGGAGATGAGGCGGAATTTCGATAACTATGCCCGACAAATCGACGAGTTCTGAGGCAGCGGCGGTAAATGCGGAGACCGCCGCGCCTGCCGGACCTGCGAGAAAAATTTATCCGATCGTAATGTATGGCGATCCGATTCTGGAAAAACCCACCGCGCCCATTTCGGAATTTAATGACGAGCTGGAAGAGTTGACGGAAGACATGTTTGCGTCGATGTATGCGGCGCAGGGAGTGGGATTGGCCGCGCCGCAAATCGGAAAGAACCTGCGATTGACGGTGGTGGATGTGACGGCGGGGAAAAATCCGGAAGCAAAGATCGTATTGATCAATCCGGAGATTGTTCATGCGGAAGGCGAGAAGCGCGAGGAAGAGGGTTGCCTATCGCTGCCTGGTTTTCGGGGATATGTGGTGCGGCCGCAGTTCGTGACCATCAAGGCGCAGAACGCCAAGGGCGAGACTTTTGAAATTCGAGGCGAGGATTTGCTGGCGCGGGCTTTCTGCCACGAGATCGATCACTTGAACGGGATTTTGTTCATTCAGCACCTCAGTATGCTGAAACGCGATTTGATCAGACGAAAGATCAAGAAGCTTAGAAAACAGGGCGAGTGGTGAGTTAGTCAGTTAGCGTTTCCCCGCTGACCCTCCTGATTCCTACCGGGATTTCTCTTTGTTGTCGTAGTGTCAAATTAGGTTGAATGTTTCGTTCATCATTCGTTTAAGGATTCGCGCAAGAATCATTGAACGGAAGGAAGTCCATGCGGATTGTTTTCTGCGGAACCCCAGCTTTCGCGGTGCCCACGCTGAAGAGCATCATTTCGGCTCTGGACTTTGAATTGGTCGCGGTGATTACGCAGCCGGACCGGCCGCGCGGGCGCGGACAAGAGGTGTCGTTTTCTCCTGTTAAACAAGCTGCGTTGGATGCCGGAGTTGCGGTGCGGCAGCCGGAGAAGATGCGCGCTCCTGAGGCCCGCGAGGTGCTGCAAGACTTCATGCCGGAGTGCTTCGTGATCATCGCTTACGGGCAAATCATTCCGGAAGGCTTGTTGCCGCTGGCGAAATGCGGATGGATCAATCTGCACGCTTCCCTGCTACCAAAATATCGCGGGGCGGCGCCGATCAACTGGGCGATCGCCAATGGCGAAACGTTGACCGGGCTGACGACCATGCGGATCAACACGGGCATGGATACCGGCGAGATGCTGCTGCAGAAGGAAATCGAGATCGAGGCGCGGGAGACGGCGCCGCAGTTGGCGGCGCGCATGTCCGAAGCAGGCGCTCCGTTAATGATGGAGACTCTGCGAGGACTGGTGGATGGGTCGGTGACGACCAAGAAGCAGAACGATGAGCTGGCGACGTACGCGCCTTTGCTGAAGAAAGAGGATGGGCGGATCAACTGGACCAGGCGGGCGCTGGAGATTGCCAATCGTATGCGCGGATTCGATCCGTGGCCGGGAGCGTTCACGGCGTTTCGGGGGAAGACGTGCCAACTGTGGGGCGAAGCGATCCTGGGTGAACGAACCGCGGAGGTGCCGGGGACGTTGCTATTGCTGGCAGAGGGTGAGCTGCGAGTGGCGTGCGGGGACACAACCGTTTTACGGGTTGAGGCCGTCAAACTGGAGGGACGCAGTAAGGTTTCGGCGCAGGAATTCGTGAACGGCGCGCGGTTAGCCAAAGAAGAACGCTTTGGTCACAGCTAAATTGCGCGTCGCGGAACGCTGAGGCATACTCGTTTTCTCCACGGTTTTATTGCAGGTTTTCTTGCAGGACGGCAATTTCTGGTTTTCATGCCCACGGGAGCTCATCGTTAATGTCTATTTCCAGCCTTTCTAAAAAATTCGTGCGCGTGGCGATTGGGATCAATGGTTTGCTGCGCATGGCGGCTTGCGGCGTCGTGTGTGCGCAATTGGCGGTGGCGCCGGCGGGTTGGGCGGCCGAGGGTGTCGGCGCGAAGACGACTACGAAAACCGCGGCGGCGGGCGTTGAGGCAAAGAAAATTGGGAGCGATCCCGTACTGAAGGTGATGGAGACCGAGCTTTCACGCGCGAACAAAGAGCTGGGAAAAACCGAACAGGCGCCTTACTACCTCAGCTACACGGTTTACGATCAGGATTTCG
>JBBRZT010000234.1:0-6203 GCA_038236395.1 Candidatus Acidiferrales bacterium | reverse complement strand
GGTCTGCGGACTGAAAAACACTTTGGTCGCGCGCACCGGCTACACCGGAGAAGACGGCTTTGAACTCTACGTGCCGGGCGACATCGCCACCAGCGAAGCCGTGTGGGCCAAAGTGATGGACGCCGGGCACGAATTTGGAATTATCCCGTGCGGCCTCGGGTGCCGCAACACTCTGCGCCTGGAAGCGAAGATGGCTCTGTACGGCCATGAAATCAGCGAAACTATCAATGTTTGGGAAGCCGGACTCGATCGCTACTGTAAAATGGAAAAGGGTGATTTCGTCGGCCGCGCCGCGTTAGCTCGCGCCAAAGAAGAGGGCCTGACCAGAACTCTCGTGGGCCTCGAAATGGTCGAACGCGGAATCGCTCGCGACGAATATCGCTGCATGAACGACCAGGGCGAACCAGTCGGCGTCATCACCAGCGGTTCCCCGTCGCCCACGTTAGGGAAAAACATTGCCCTGGCCTATGTTCCACCGTCAATGTCGGCTCTGGGCACGACAGTCTATGTAGAAATTCGTACTCAGAAAGCGAAAGCTCAGGTCGTGGCCACGCCGTTTTATAAACGTGCTAGAAAATCAGCATCGCAAAGCGTGGCAAATCCCGCTTGAAGCAAATCGGAAGGAATCGATGCCCTACCCAGCGTCCTACCGTTACACCACGCAACACGAATGGATCGACGTGAAAGACAACGTCGGCACCATCGGCATCACCGACTACGCCCAGCACGAGCTCGGAGACGTTGTTTTCGTCGAGCTGCCGAAACCCGGCGCCAAAGTGGAGGCCGGTAAGACTTTCGGCAACGTCGAGTCCGTCAAGGCCGTCAGCGAGATTTACGCACCCGTTTCCGGCGAAGTGCTGGAAGCGAATGCCGATCTCGAAGCCTCGCCCGAAAAGCTAAATTCCGATCCTCACACGGCCGCTTGGCTGATTCGCGTCAAGCTCGCTGACCCCTCCCAACTCAGCAAGCTCATGGACGCCAAGGCCTACGAAGCTTTTATCGCCGCGAAAGATAAGGAAGCCTCCGCCTGATGCGCTACCTCCCCAAAAGTCCTGCAGAGCGGGAAGAAATGCTGGCTGTAGTCGGCGCCAAGAACGCCGCCGATCTTTTTTCCAGCGTGCCCGAAAAATATCGCCTGAAAAAAGCCCTAAATCTGCCCGGCCCGCTTTCCGAAGCCGAAATTATTCAGTATTTCAAAGCGCGCGCCGCGGAAAACTCTCTCGGCTACACCAGTTTTCTGGGAGCAGGCGTTTACAACCATCTGCGCTCGGTGATCACCGACACGATTATCCAGCGCGGCGAATTTCTGACTTCTTACACCCCGTACCAAGCCGAAATCACCCAAGGCACTCTGCAAGCTATATTTGAATTTCAAACCCTGATGTGCCAGTTGACCGGCCAGGAAGTCGCCAACGCCTCCATGTACGACGGCTCTACAGCCGCCACCGAAGCCGTGCTCATGGCGGAGAGATTGACCTCCCGCCGCCGCGTCCTCGTCGCCCGTTCCGTCCATCCCGAATATCGCTCCGTGCTCAAAACATACGCGAAGAATTCCGGATTGCTCGTCGAAGAAATCGCCGCGCAACCCGACGGCACCATCGATTCGAAAGCCCTGCAAGCCACTCTCAAAGACGATGTCGCGGCCGTCCTCGTGCAATCCCCAAATTTCTTTGGCGTCATCGAACCCGTCGCTCAACTCGCCGACGCCGTCCACAAATCCGGTACGTTGCTGGTCGTTTCTACCACCGAAGCGGTTTCTCTCGGCGCGCTGAAGCCTCCCGCGGAAGCCGACATCGTCGCTATGGAAGGCCAAAGCTTTGGCTTGGCACCCAGCTACGGCGGCCCGTATGTAGGCGTCATCGCCTCTCGTGAGAAATTTCTCAGGCAAATGCCCGGCCGTCTCGCGGGGCAGACCACCGATTCAAGTGGACGCCGCGGCTTCGTCTTGACACTCGCCACTCGCGAACAACATATCCGCCGCGAGAAGGCCACCTCCAACATCTGCACCAACCAGGCGCTGTGCGCGCTGGCCGCCACCGTTCATCTTTGCCTGCTCGGCAAAGAAGGCCTGCGCGAAATGGCCCATCAGAATCTTTCCAAAGCGCGCTTCGCGTTGGCCGAACTGGAGAAAATTCCCGGGGTCCGCCGATCTTTCGACGCTCCGTTTTTCAACGAATTCACCATCGAGCTGCCGCGCTCCGTAAAACTGGTCAACGCCCAGCTCCTGCGCGACAAAATCGTCGGCCCGTTTGTCCTCGGCACTGCGTACCCGGAATTGACCAAGCACGCCTTGGTCTGCGTCACCGAAACCATCAACCGCGCCGAAATCGAACGATTCGCCGGCTGCTTGCGCGTCGCCTTGGAGCAACCCATTTAGCGCGACGAGTGCAACATTTACAAAATGCCTTCATCGTTTCGATAGGACTGAAAAATTGACCGAGGATTTCAAAAAAGCGTCCCGCAACGTAAGCCAGAACGAAGGACTGATCTTTGAAAAGTCCTCGCCGGGCAAACGCGCATTCGAATTGCCCCCGCTCGACGTTCCCGACGCCGACGCCGCAAAAGCCTTAGGCGGCTATTTCCGCGATGAAGGCGTCACCGGTTTCCCCGAGGTCAGCGAAATTGAAGTGCTGCGTCATTTCACCCGCCTCTCCACCTGGAATTACGCCATCGATCTCGGCATGTATCCGCTGGGCTCCTGCACCATGAAATACAACCCCCGCGTGAACGAGTTTGTCGCTCGCCTCGACGGCATCGCCACCGAGCATCCTTATCAGCCCCAGGAACTCTCGCAGGGATGCCTGAAAATCATCAAGCTGCTCGAAGATTGCCTTCTCGAAATCACGGGCATGGATTCGATCACTCTTCAACCGGCTGCGGGAGCCCAGGGAGAGCTCACCGGCCTTCTGCTGATTCGCGCCTATCTCGAAAAACAGGGCAACCCCCGCAAAAAAGTTTTGATCCCCGATTCCGCGCACGGCACAAATCCCGCCACCGCGGTCATCGCCTGCTACCAGGTTGAAAATATCAAGTCCGAATCGCACGGCCAGATCGACGTCGACAAACTTCGCGAACTGGTGACCGAAGATGTTGCCGCGCTGATGATCACCAATCCTTCCACGCTGGGCATTTTCGAGCCGCGCATCGCCGAAATCGCCGACATCCTCCATAGACGCGGAGCGCTTCTCTACATGGACGGCGCCAACATGAACGCCTTGACCGGCATCACCCGTCCCGGGGACATGGGCGTCGACGTGATGCACCTCAATCTTCACAAAACATTTTCCACACCGCACGGCGGCGGCGGACCGGGCGCTGGCCCGGTTGCCATGAAAAAAATTCTTGAGCCGTTTCGCCCCGTCCCGGTGCTGATCGAAAAAGAAGGCGGCCACCTGACGCGGGACTTTAACCGCCCCGAATCCATCGGCCGCGTGAAAGCTTTCTCGGGAAATTTTGGCGTGCTGGTGCGCGCGCTGGCCTACATCCTCGCCTACGGACCGGGCGTTCGCCAGGCCACCGAAGACGCCGTCCTCAATGCCACCTACATCCGCAAAAAACTGGAAGGCGTTTTCGATTTGCCCTATTCCCTGCCTTCCATGCACGAAGTCGTCTTCAGCGACGCCATCCAAAAAAAGAACGGCGTCAACACCATGGACATCGCCAAGCGCCTCATCGACTACGGTTTCCATCCCTATACCACGGCTTTTCCGCTGATTGTTCCCGGCGCACTGATGATCGAACCGACCGAATCCGAGTCACGCGAAGAGTGCGACCTCTTCATCGACGCGATGAAGTCTATCGCCCACGAGGCCGCCACCAATCCGCAAGTCGTAAAAACCGCGCCGCACTCCACCCGCGTCGGCCGGCTAGACGAAACCACCGCCGCACGCAAACCCATCCTCCGCTGGAAGCCGACGCCGTCCCGCTCCGAAGCAGCCGACTAACGTTTTTTCCGCGGGTGCCACACACATCGTGTTACGTGTTGGAATTTTGCAACTATACGAGCACCCAAACCATTCCGCACGCCTTGCAAACCAAGCCCTAAAAACAAAAAGCCCGGGCATAAAATCTGCCCGGGCACGCAATTTTCTGAGACTTTGCTGTTAACGAGCCATCCGCGGCATCTGCTCCGGCCCAACCGCCACCGAAGGAGCCTCCACCGACCGCCCATTTCGCGCCTGCGCGGAACGCGCAGCAACCACCGGCTCCGGCCGTCGCGCAGGCATCGCCAGATTTTCGCCTTCGCGCACGAACGTCAAGCCATTCTGTTGGCTGTTCCAGTCGATGCACACCAGGTCTCCCAACTGCACTTGTTCCGTCGCCAGCAAATTTGCCAGTGGATAAACCACGTGACGCTCAATAGCGCGCTTCAAGTGGCGCGCGCCGTAGCGTTGATCCGTTCCTTCCTGCAACAAGAATTCCCGCCCCGCGCCTGTCACGCGAAATAAGAACTGCCCCTTGGCCGTCTGCAACACGCGCTTCTGCACATGCTCCAGTTCGATTTCCAGCACCTGCTCGAGTTGCGGCCGCTTGAGCGGGTGAAAAACCACAATCTTGTCCAGCCGGTTCATGAACTCCGGAGAGAACTTGCGGCGCGCAGCTTCCACCGCTGTGCGCTCGATCTTTTCGTTCAGGCCTTTGTCCTTCTTGTCCCCGGGCTGCACGAAACCCATCCCGCCGTTCATCATCTCGGTAATTTCACCGCCGCCCAGGTTGGACGTCATGAAAATCACCGTCTGCGAAAGATCCACGCGCCGGTTGTCGCCCAGCGTCAAAGTCGCCTTGTCCAGAATCCCCAGTAGCAGTTGCCACAGCGCGTCGGAAGCCTTTTCAATTTCGTCGAACAGCAGGAACGACAGCTTCAACTTGTCCGTATGGCTGGCCGCCAGCGCTTCCTGGGTAATCAACGGATGTGTTTCACGGTGCCCCAGGTATCCCGGAGGCGAGCCAATCAATTTCGCGATTTCATGCGAGTGCTGAAATTCCGCGCAATCCACCTTGATCATCGCGCGCGCATCGCCAAACAATATTTCCGCGGCCGCTTCCACAATCCGCGTCTTGCCCGATCCCGTGGGACCAAGAAACAGCAGGTTCCCCACAGGGCGCCCCGGCGAATTCAACCCCGCGCAAAATACCTGGTACATATCCACCAGCGACTGCACGCCTTCGACTTGCCCAACAATCTTCGAGTGCAGCGTGGATTCAAAATCGCGAGTGTCGGTGCTGCGGATGGAAGGATCAAGCTGCTGTCGAACGGCTGCTTTCATGTCCTCAGTCCTTCTTCGTTTCCCGCACCCCGGGAAAGACGACGGAAGTCTCAGCGCTACACATCTTTGAGATAGAGCATGGCAAGTGCCAATCGCGTCAGAGAGATACAGATCATAGAAGTTGAGCGATCTCAGTCAGATACAACAGTTGCAGTTGTGGAAACTGTCTCACGCGCTGAGACACTGTTTCATCTGAGAGCACAATGCAGGCGATGAAACAGTTTTTGTCAGTCGCCGACGGACAAAAATCGGCATACCACGGCTGTTAGCCTGCGCTGGTCGTCAGTTTATGCGGTTGGTTAGCGTTCGTGCTTCTTGCGGCTCTGTGGCGCCGCCGCCGGGGTAGCCGCCGGCAACGCGGCGCGCGATTTTCTGGGCTCCGCGACCACTTCCGCCGGCGGGTCCGCGGTCTTACCGTCCCGGACCTCAGCAGCCGTCGCGGCAGCTTCAACCTTTAACGGCTCGGTGCTGACCAGTGCGCCTTCTCCCTCGCGCACGAAGGTCAGCAGGTTATGTTCGCCATCCCAATCGATGCGCACCAGGTCGCCCAGTTGCACTTGTTCGGTGGCCAGCAAATTCGCCAGCGGATAGACCACGTGCCTCTCGATGGCCCGTTTCAAATGGCGCGCTCCATAGCGCTGGTCGGTGCCCTCTCGCAGCAGAAAATCGCGTCCCGCGTCGGTCACTCGAAACAGAAACTGCCCCTTGGCGGTTTCCAGCACGCGCCGCTGCACGTTGCCCAACTCGATTTGCAGCACTTCCTGTAATTGTTCGCGCTGCAGTGGATGGAACACCACCACCTTGTCCAGGCGGTTCATGAATTCCGGCGAAAACTTCCGCCGCGCCGCTTCCATCGCGGTTCTCTCGACTTTCTTGTCCAGCCCAGCGATCGGTTTGTCAGTCGGTTGAATGAATCCCAAACCGCCGTGCATCATT
>JBBRZT010000233.1:0-6207 GCA_038236395.1 Candidatus Acidiferrales bacterium | reverse complement strand
TAGCGGACTGTATTCGATGAACGGGCTGAGCGACACGCGCGAAGTGCACATGAAAACGCCGTTTGGAGCGCCGTCCGACGCCCTTGTGCTGGGCACGCTGGAAGGGAAGCGCGTTGCGTTTTTGGCGCGCCACGGCCGAGGCCATAAGATACTGCCTGGCAAAATCAATTATCGCGCCAACATTTATGCTATGAAGCTGCTGGGCGTAGAGCGGATTATTTCGGTTAGCGCCGTAGGCTCCCTGAGGGACGATTTGCGGCCCGGTGAATTTCTGGTGCCCGACCAGTTTGTGGATCGCACCCGGCTGCGGGTTTCCACTTTCTTCGGCGGTGGCCTGGTCGCGCATGTGTCGCTCGCGCATCCCACCTGCGCGCAAGTTTCCGCGGTGCTGGCCGACGCCAGCGTACACCGCGCGGTCATGGTTCACCGTCGTGGCACGTATATCTGCATGGAAGGCCCGCAATTTTCGACGCTCGCGGAAGCCAATATGCATCGCCAGCTGCACTTTGACGTGATCGGGATGACCAACGCCACGGAAGCGAAGCTCGCGCGCGAAGCGGAAATTTGCTACGCCACGATTGCGATGATTACGGATTACGACTGCTGGCACCCTGATCACGAGTCGGTGACTGTCACGCAGATTATCGCCACGCTCAATCAGAACGCCGAAAACGCGCAGAGCGTATTGCGCGAAGCGGTGCGAGCCATGCCCGCGGATCGCGGCTGCAAATGCGGGTCGGCGCTGCAACACGCGCTGATCACAGATATGAAGCTGGTGCCGGCAACCACCAAGAAGCGTCTCGCTGCGATCATAGGCAAATATCTTTAGGAGAAAACTGTGTCTCTATTGGTTGTAGGTTCGGTGGCGTTCGACGGTCTGGAAAGTCCTTACGGCAAGGTGGAACGCACCGTGGGCGGCGCGGCCACTTATTTCGCGGTCGCGGCCAGCATGTTCACCCACGTAAATCTGGTGGCCATCGTGGGCGATGATTTCACCTCCAAAGACGCCGAAGTGTTTAAGGGTCGGCGCATCGATACCGAAGGACTGGAGCGCGCGGCAGGCAAGAGTTTCTTCTGGGCCGGGCGCTACTCCGAAAATTTGAACGAGCGCATCACCCTGGTTACGGAATTAAACGTCTTCGCCGATTTCAAGCCGAAATTGCCGAAGAAATATCGCGAATCCAAATATGTGTTCCTGGCCAACATTGCCCCGGATCTACAGCGCGATGTGCTTCAGCAGGTCAGCAAGCGCCCTAAAATCGTCGCGTTGGACACCATGAACTACTGGATCGAGCGCAGCAACGACGAGCTGCGCGAAACACTGAAGCACGTGGACATCCTGATGATCAACGATGCGGAGACCCGCCAACTCTCCAGCGAACACAACCTGCTGCGCGCGGCCCGGCACATTTTTAAGATGGGGCCGAAAACGCTGGTGGTAAAACGAGGCGAATACGGTGCGATGCTCGTCGACAAGCGCGGCGTGTTTTGCGTTCCGGCGTTTCCGCTCGAGGAGCCGCACGATCCTACCGGCGCAGGAGACAGCTTCGCAGGCGGCTTTATGGGTTACCTAGCCGGAGCGGGCCAGAAAACCGACGCGGCACTGCGGCGGGCCATGGTTTACGGCTCGGTGCTGGGCAGCTTCGCGGTCGAAAAATTCGGGCTGGGGCGCCTGCTCTCGTTGAAACAGGCCGAGATACACGCCAGAGCACGCCACTTCGCGAAATTGACGCAATTCAAGCTGTAAAATGTAAACTTCTTTGCAGTTCCTCGAAATACGTGGAGAGCATGCTTCCTCTCGAAAGCATAATCGTGCGCTTGTTGTGGGCTGCGTTGCTGGGCGCGGTCATCGGCGTAGAGCGCAGTTGGCGCCGCCGGCCCGCCGGGCTGCGCACCGGCATATGTGTTTCCGTGGGCGCGGCGTTTTTCACCATTCTTTCGGTGGAGATTGCCCGGCGCACTGGCGACACCAGCACCACGCGCATCGCTTCCAACATTGTGCAGGGCATCGGTTTTCTTGGCGCGGGCGTGATTCTCCGCGACCGCGGCGGCGTTTCAGGGTTGACCACCGCAGCGACAATTTTTGTAGTGGCCGCCCTTGGCATGGGCGCCGGCGCCGGGATGTTTCGGGCCTCGGGATTTGCATGCCTGCTGGTGTTGTTTGCGCTGGTGGTGCTGATCTATCTGGAAAACTGGTTGAACCTCAAGCCCCGCTACATGTTGTTTCGCATTTCCACCGACAGCACGGTAGACCTGGTTTCTGAAGTGCACAGTCTTTTTTCCAGCGTAGGAATTGCGCTCGACAATTTCCAGGTCTCCATGGCCGCCGGAAAGAATCTGATCCAGTTTGATGCCGATGTTACTCATCGAAAGCAGGAGAAAATCTTCACGGCGTTGACGCGGCCGGGCGTAACTTGCGAGATGCTTCCGGTGGAGAGGCAGCACGAATGACGCCTCGCTCAGGCAACGTACCCGTTGTCGGCAAGTCCAAGTCAAGGGAGAAGCCCACCACAGCGGGGCAGCCTGTTGCCGTGGGCGAAGGTGCGGCTGCGTGCAAGCCGCGCGCCCTCGCACGTGATGGCGTGTTGCTGCCTTTTTCTCCGGCATCGCCCGCTGAACGCGAAAGGATGGGTGCCGGCATCGCGCAGTTGACGCGCATGGGATTTCGAGTCGCGAAAGGATCCTCGCTCACACCTGAAGGTTACTTCGCCGGTTCGATTACCGATCGTAGAAATGAGTTTCTCGACGCGCTCAACCGCGAAGACATTGGCGCGCTGGTCGGCGTGCGCGGCGGATACGGCTCAAATTATCTGCTCGATGAATTGCAGGTCGCTTCGCCTGCAAGCCCCAAAATCATTTTAGGCTTCAGCGATCTCACTTCCTTGCAGATTTACCTGTGGCAGCATCATCGCTGGGTCACGTTTTATGGACCAATGCTCGCGGCCGGATTTGAAGCAGGGGAAGGCGCGGTGCGCGGCTACGAACGAGACTCGCTGATCGCGGCGCTGCAGCATTCTGCCAGTGGCTGGCAGCTGAACTTGCAAGGCGAGGTCATGCAGCCCGGCGAAGCACATGGCCGCCTGCTGGGCGGCTGTCTGACATTAGTCGAAACCACAATCGGGACACCGTGGGAATTGGAAACCACCGGCGCAATTCTGGCCCTGGAAGATCGCGGCATGAAACCATGGCAGGTCGACCGCGCTTTGACGCATCTTTGCCAGGCGGGAAAATTCAAAGACGTGCGCGGAATTGTGCTGGGAGATTTTCCGGAGTGCGCTGCGCCCATCGCGGGCAGCCCGACCGTTCGCGACGTTTGCCGGCGAATTCTCACGCCGCTCGGCGTTCCCGTCGTTTTTGGAGCGCCATTCGGCCACACCGACCGTCCCATGTTGACGTTGCCTCTGGGCGTAAGCGCTCGTTTGTCGGCCAAGGGAGAAGGCGTGCTGGAGATTCTTGAGCCCGCGGTGGTGACATGACAGAAGCCAAACACATCCACGTGATCGGAATAGGCGGCTCGGCCATGGCGCCGCTCGCCGGAATGCTGCGCGAGCGCGGCTATCGCGTCACTGGATCGGATTCGGGCGTGTACCCTCCGGCATCGACCCTGCTCGAAAGCCTGGGCATCGCGTTTTTTCATTCCTTCGATGCTGCGCATTTGCAGCCTGCGCCGGACATGGTGATCGTGGGCAATATCATTGCGCGCGGCAATCCTGAACTTGAGGAAGTCCTCGACCGAAGGATTCCGTACCGGTCTCTGCCGGAAATTCTCGAAGAAATATTTCTGCCCGGGCATCATTCCATCGTCGTGAGCGGAACTCACGGCAAAACCACCACGACGGCCATGCTGGCGTGGGTTTTCCAGACTGCAGGCAAGAAACCGGATTTTCTGGTGGGCGGGGTAGCCGAGAATTTCGGTAAGAGTTACGGCCTGGGCGGCGGCGAGGAATTTATTCTGGAAGGTGACGAGTATGAAACGGCCTTCTGGGACCGCGGGCCGAAATTTTTCCACTACCATCCCGATGACCTCATCATTACTTCTCTGGAATACGACCACGCGGATATTTACCCTGATTTTGAGACCTACCAACTCGCATTTCGCAGGCTTGTGAATCTGGTGCCGCGCCGCGGTCGAACCATCATCTGGGGCGACACCAACGATTCAGGTCCCGCACTGCGCCGCGCGGCGGAAAAAGCTCTGTGCAAAGTTGTAACGTACGGTTTTTCCGAGGGCAACAACTGGATCGCCAGCGATCTTACGATCGAAAAGGAAACCGTTCGCTTTCGCGTCTCTCACCACGGCGTTCATTTTGGCGAGTTCGCGCTGGCCGCCACCGGGCGTCACAACGTTTTGAATGCGCTGGCGGCAATAGCGGTCGCGCAGGGAAGGGGCATCGCTTCCGGCGAGATTGCCCAGGCGCTGAAAACGTTTCGCAGCGTGAAGCGTCGAATGGATGTGAAGGGAGAATTCGGCGGCGTGCTGGTGGTCGACGATTTTGCGCACCACCCCACCGCTGTGCGCGCCACGATTGAGGCCGCGCGCGGACGCTGGCCGGAGCGCCGCGTGTGGGCCATCCTGGAGCCGCGATCCAACTCCATGCGACGCAAAATATTTCAGGAAACTTTGCCACAAGCGCTGGCGTTGGCTGACCGTGTCATTCTTGGCGGCGTGTTTCGCTCGCAGCAGCTTGGCGATGACAACCGCCTCGATCCGGAGAGCGTGGCGCAGAGTGTCCGCGCTTTGAACAAAGAGGCTCGCGTTTTTAACAGCAGCGATGAAATTGCCGCAGTGCTGGCCGCTGAATCCGAGCGGGGAGACCTTTTGCTGGTGATGTCCAATGGAAGTTTCGATGGCTTGTGTGACAAATTGATCAAGAAACTCGGCGACGAGGTGAACGTGCCATCCGGGACCAGCCGCAGGTGATTCATTTCTTTTTCCCCAGATGTCGTGCTCTCGGATTCTTCGCTGTTTGTTTCACATTGAATTTCAGTGGCGGCGCCCAAGCCGCCATTCGCTACGATGTTTCCCTCGCGCATCCCGAGCAGCATTTGTTCCATATCACGATGACCATCTCCGATGTCGAGGACCACGTTGTAGTCCAGATTCCCGCGTGGAATGCGCTCTATCAGATTCGTGATTTCAGCGCGCACATCCAAAGAGTTGAAGCTCAGCAAGAAGAAAAGTCTGCCGCTATCGAGAAAGTCGACAAGCAAACCTGGCGTATCAACGCCCGTGGCACCGTCAAAGTTCAATACGCGGCTTATTGGGACGAGCCTGGCCCGTTTGCGACGCAACTCAACCAGGAACATGCCTTCATCAACCCGGCAATGATTTTGATGTACGTGCCTGATCGCCGCTCCGAACAGGTGCAACTTTACTTATCCGGTGCTCCCGGAGAGTGGAAGGTAACCGGCGCGGGAATACTAGGCCTGGTACAGATGACCAGTGCCCCGGTTTTTTTCTCGGAGTTTCGAGATTATGACGCGCTTACCGATGCTCCGATCGAAGCTGGGCAATTTGAAGAGTTTCAGTTGGAAGGCGTGGCGTCCCGAATCTGGGTAGTGGTACATGGCGACAACTGGAAGAAAAAGCAAATCGAGAGCGACTTGAAGCGAATCTGCGAGTATGAAATTAAGCTAATGGGCGGCGCGCCGTACCCGCGCTACACGTTTTTCCTCCACATTGGCAAGGGCGCTGCCGGCGCGGGCGGGGGAATGGAGCACGCGGATTCCACGGCCATCTCGGTGTCTTCCGGCGAATACTTGCCCGGCCTCGCGGCCCACGAATTTTTCCATTTGTGGAATGTGAAGCGCATCCGTCCCGCGACACTCTACCCGGTTGACTACGCGAAAGAACAATACACACGCGCGTTGTGGTTCGCCGAGGGGGTCACCAATACCTATGCTTCTTACACCCTGGAGCGCAGCGGCTTGTGGAACAAGCAGCAGCTCTACCACGATCTCGGCGCGCAGATCACCGAACTGGAAGGCCGCCCCGCAAATCGCTGGCAGAGCGCCGAACAATCCAGCCTGGATGCCTGGCTGGAGAAATATTCTTTGTACAACCGCCCGGAATTCAGCATTTCGTATTACACCAAGGGCCAGGTGCTGGGCGTGCTGCTGGACATTTTGATTCGCGACCGCACCGACAACGAGAAAAGCCTGGATGACGTTTTGCGCGCGATGAATACGGAATTCGCGCAGGCAGGC
>JBBRZT010000232.1:0-6220 GCA_038236395.1 Candidatus Acidiferrales bacterium | reverse complement strand
CGCCAGAACTCTCGACAGGGCAACGCGCCTGGTAACGCCAGGGGGCTTCGCCGCAAGGCGAGGCTACGGATAGTGCCACAGAAAATTAAACCGCCGGCGCAGCGCAGCACGGTGGCATCCCGCAGGGAAACCTGCGAGACGTCTCACAATGTTCGCATCGCAGGTAAGGGTGAAAAGGTGGGGTAAGAGCCCACCGCCTCGTCAGCAATGGCGAGGGCACGGAAAACCCCGCGTGGTGCAAGGCCAAATAGGAGGGGAGAGCTGGCCCGGCTCATTGAGCCGCGTTCATGCAGATGAACGCGCTCCGTTCACGTTGGCGCAAGCCAGCGTGCGCGAAAACCCTCGGGTAGGCTGCTGGAGTCCCGGTGCGAACCGGGACCTAGAGGAATGATTGCCGCGGTTTGCAGCGCGCCATGCGCGTTGCAACGCCGCACAGAATCCGGCTTACAGGCCCGTCCGCTATTTATCTTGCAACAAGTTCGCTTGGCAATGGAACAAGCAAAAATATCCGCCCGTCAATCCCCCGAAAAAGCTAACTCTCTCAATTAGTTGCCTACTTGTTGTTAGCGTCTTGTGCAATTCAATCAAAAAATAGAATCGATCTTGCTACGTCCAGCGTTAGTTTAGAAATGTCGGGTGGCGCGGCCGAATCTCTAGGCTGGCCTCGTTCTGTGGTCGGGTTGGGATACTTCCCCATCAGAGCGCCGAGACACTTCGCACTGGCGCAGTTGCTCTGCGGCCAAGATCTTACAGGAGCCATACTCGCAATGAACCCTCTTACCAATCGTTTCTGTCTGGCTATTCTGGTGGCGGCATCTCTCATAATTGCTGCCTGCAGCGGCGTTCCCAACTCTGGCGGCGGCAACGGTGGCGGCGGTGGAACCGGACCCCTTTTCTATCGGGGTGACTGTTTCCGGTCTCACGGGCACCGGATTGGTACTTCAAGATAATGGCGGCGATAACCTCGCCGTTAGCGCCCCGGGTTCTTTCACCTTTGCCACAAAGGTGACCAGCGGCGGCGCCTATGCTGTGACTGTGGCCTCTCAGCCTACGAATCCGGCGCAAAGCTGCGCCGTGACGGGTGGCAGCGGCACGGCCACCTCCAACGTCTCGCTAGTCGTGACCTGCACCAATGCGGCCACCAATGCAACAGTGGGAGTCACCGTGACCGGTCTACTCGGAACCGGTTTGGTTCTTCAGGACAATGGTGGCGACAGCCTGACCGTCCCCACCAATGGTTCCTTCAACTTTGCGACTACCGTGAATGGCACGTACGCCGTTACCGTCCTCACTCAGCCGACAGTTCCGGCCCAGCTCTGCACGGTTGCGAACGGCTCTGGCACCGCCACTACCTCCACGGTCACTCTTAACGTTTCCTGCGTGCTCAGCTACACCATCGGCGGCACCGTCACCGGTCTCGTCGGCACCGGCCTGGTTCTTCAAGATAACTGCGGCGACAACCTCGCGATTACTGCCAACGGCGCTTTTACTTTCGCAACTCAAGTCGCCACGGGCGCCCCGTATTCCGTCACGGTCTTCGCCCAACCTGGCTCGCCGTCTCAGACCTGCGTAGTTACAACCGGCACCGGCAGCGGCACCGCCACGGCCAATGTCACCAGCGTGGCCATCACCTGCCCGGCCGTCACGTTCAGCGTCGGCGGAACCGTCGTCGGACTTCTCGGTAAACAGCCCACGCCCCCGAACAACGCGCCTCTTACCGATAACAGTTTCCAGCTGCTGAATAACGGCGGCGACAACAAAATTATCACCCAGAACGGGCCTTTCACCTTTGCAACCCCCGTTGCCCAGAATGGCGCGTTCTTTATTTCCGCCATCAGCTTCCCGACGACTCAGCCTGAGGGCTGCACCTTCTGGCGGTATCCACACCGCCCACAACCCCATTCCGCTCACTGGCGTAGCCACCGCCAACGTCACCGACATTCTCGTCGATTGCGCTCATGACGATTGGACCTGGATCGACGGCACCAAAACGGCCGGCACGAACCAGGCGCCTCAGTACGGTTCGTTTCCCGCTACTCCTCCGCCGACGACCCCAAATCCGTACACTAATACTCCCGGTGCCCGCGACTCCGGCGCTGCTTGGACCGACGCCTCCGGCAACCTCTGGCTCTTCGGCGGCATAGGATACGAGTTGACCGGTAAAACTCCCCCAGACACGATGTCTGGCTTCCTCAATGACCTGTGGGAGTGCCCTCTCAATGGCGCTAACCAGTGCGAATGGAAGCTCCTCGAAACCCCTGTTGCGAACCTGTTTCCAGTCGCCCAGAACGAAAATCTCCCCGGCGTCTACGGGACCAAAGGCACCGGCTCAACCTCCAATCTTCCCGGCGGTCGCTGGGGACCTGCTAGCTGGGCTGACGGGAGCGGAAATCTCTGGCTTTTTGGCGGGCAGGGAGACGACGGTTTCGACAATCCCGGCTTGCTGAATGATCTCTGGAAATACAATATCTCCAGCGGTCAATGGACCTGGGTCTCTGGTTCGAAAGTCGTCAACCAGGCCGGCGTTTACACCGGTGCGGCGCCATCCTTGACTCCCGGCGCGCGTTGGACTCCCTCTAACTGGGTCGACGCTTCCGGAAACTTCTGGCTCTTCGGAGGTTTCGGTTACGACAAAAACGGAACGCTCGGCATGCTCAATGACCTCTGGGAATATACCGGCGGAAATTGGGTGTTCGTTTCTTCCGTAATTCCCGGCTCCGACACTGCTAACCAGCTTGGAATTTACGGCACGCAGGGAACCGCGGCGGCCGGCAATACGCCCGGTGGCCGCCAGACCGCAGCCGCATGGACCGACACCTCGGGAAATCTCTGGCTCTTCGGTGGTGAAGGCGAAGACGTAAACGGGCTTGCCAACGGCATTCTCAACGATCTGTGGGTCTACAAAATTTCTACCAATCGCTGGACCTGGGTCAACGGTTCCAACACTGCAAACCATACCGGCAACTACGGCCTGCAACCTTTGGTCGGGCCTTCCGATACCACCAGCGCCGCAGGCACGGTTGGTCTGACACCAGCTTCGCCGGGCATTTTCCCTGGCTCGCGTTGGGGCGCCAGCGCATGGACCGATCCCGCAGGACATCTCTGGCTCTTCGGCGGTTGGGGCCTCGATGCCACCGGAACAAATGGGAACGGTTACCTCAATGACCTGTGGTCTTATTCTCCCAGTTCCACGTTTGGCCAACCGGGCACGTGGACTTGGGTCAAGGGTTCCAACACTGGAAACCAGAACGGTATATACGGCGATCTGACCCGTCCGTACTTCACGAAAGTTGACTGGACAGCCGGCGCGCGTCGCGGTGCTATGAGCTGGGTCGACAGCCGCGGTGAACTCTGGCTCTTCGGCGGTCAGGGCTACGATTCCACCAGCAACAACGGCAACGGATATCTCAACGATCTGTGGAGATATCTCCCGTACCCATAAACCCGGCCTGCTCTCGGCAATAAGGTCTGGCGGCGTCTGCAATGCCTCACGGTGCTGCAGCCGCCGCCAGATTTGTTTAGTCTCCGCACTTTTGTTTAGTGCGATGTGCCGTCGACGCGACGCGCCGTTAAGCGTTGGTGCCCCCGTCCACGGTAAGGTTTGCGCCGGTGATGTACGACGACTCCGGACCAGCCACGAACGCAACCAAAGCGGCAACTTCGTCGACAGTTCCATAGCGCTCGAGCGCTGTGACCGCCTCTTGAGGTACTGCCCATTCGCCGACGGCCGGATTTAGCTCCGTATCAATCGGACCGGGCTGGATATTGTTCACCGTGATGCCGCGAGCCCCGACCTCCCGGGACAAACCCTGCGAAAACATCTTGATCGCTCCCCCAGCGGTGGCTCGGGCAGCGGCGGAAGCGGCAGCTCCGGCGGAGGCAGCGGCAGCGTTCCTGGCGGTGGCGGCGGCGGTAGTGGTGGCAGCGGTGGATCTGGTGGCAGCGCCGGCGGCGTATCGAATCCTCCCACACCGATAAATTAAATTTCTCGACCGAAATTCGATGAATTAATGTTAAAAAAAGCCGGCGACTTCGCCGGCTTTTTTCTTTCTTGCTACTGATTTTTTTGCGTCCCAACAGCGCCAGCTCTTAAATCGCTACTTGCCCGATTTCGGCGCCGAGTTCTGCGACCACTGATGCGCATTCAGAGACGCTTGGTGCGCCTTGGAAGCATGTTCCATCGCCTGCCTCGAATGCTCCTGGCCAGTCTGGTGGTCTTCTTTTCCGTGATGTACCGCGGCAGAGCGATGTGCGTGCGCCGCCTGTTCGTGAAATTCCGCCGCGCGTTGATGAAAATCGTTGGGCATGATGGTCCTTTTTATCACACGACAAACGGTGTGATAGAAAATTTTAGAGTCCAGGACAGCCAGCGGCTGTACTGTATTGCACATGCACTGCGTTGAAGTTTGATGAAGCTTCACGGGAATCGGTGACCAATCGCAATGATCATTCTGGTGATGGGGATTACGGGCTCTGGAAAAACCACCGTGGGCCAACTGCTCGCCGCCCGCCTGCACTGGGAATTCGCCGACGCCGACGATTTTCATTCCGCCGCCAACAAAGAAAAAATGCACAACGGCATCCCGCTCACCGACGCCGACCGCCAGCCCTGGCTTCTCGCCATCCGAGATCAGATCTGGCGCTGGATCGCGGCAAATAAAAACGGAGTGATCACCTGCTCCGCGCTGAAACAAACTTATCGCGATCTCCTGCTGTCGCCCGGCGACGGAAAAACGCAAGCAGACGCCGGCGCGATTAAAATCGTCTATCTACGCGGAACCTATCAGGTGATTGCCGCGCGGGTGCGCGCGCGTCAAGGCCACTTCGCCGGCGAAGAACTCCTTGCCAGCCAGTTCGCCGCGTTGGAAGAGCCGCGCGAAGCGATCACCATCGACGTGGACCAGACTCCCGATCAAATCGTCGACGAAGCGCTGCAACGATTGCATCTCGCCAATCCATCTGCAAAATAGCCGCAAGTCGCCAAAATTTTATTTGTGGCAAAGTAGTACGGAATGCCCCAGCCAGAACACCCAGGGTCCGGCATCGCGGTCTTCGGCTTCCAGAATTTTCGATTGTTCCAGGTGGCGCGCTTCTGTGTCGTTCTCGCTACGGAAATGCAGTCCGTGGCGGTGGGCTAGCAGATTTACGAAACCACCCATCGCCCGCTGGACCTCGGCCTCGTGGGCCTCGCGCAATTCCTGCCCGCGATTTTGCTCTTCCTGGTTTCCGGCCACGTGGTCGATCGCTTCAATCGCCGCAACATTCTGGTGACGTGCTATTGCGGCTTTGCCGCTTGCTCCACCTTGCTGCTCGTCGTCGCATTTCGCGCACCGCGTTCCATCGGCCTGATTTACGCCGTGCTGGTCCTCCTCGGCATCGTGCGTTCTTTAAATGGCCCGGCCAGCCGCGCCATTCTTCCCCAACTCGTCCCTGAAGATCATTTTCCCAGCGCCGTTGCCTGGGCTTCCAGCGTATTCCAGACCGCAACAATTCTCGGCCCCGCCGTCGGCGGCTTGGCTTACGCAGCGTTTCATAGCCCCGCCGCGGTGTATGCCACCGCCGCGGTGGCCTCCACGATCGCCGTGCTGGCCACCCTGCGAATCAAAACCAGCGTAAAGGCCCGCCCACGCGAACCAGTCAACCTCGACACCGTGTTCGCCGGATTCAAATATATCTGGCGCGAAAAATTAATCCTCGGCTCGATCTCGCTTGATCTCTTCGCCGTTTTGTTGGGAGGAGCGGTGGCACTGCTGCCGGTGTTCGCGCAGGAAATCCTCAAAACCGGCCCGTGGGGACTCGGCCTTTTGCGCAGCGCCCCCGCGGTGGGAGCGGCGTCGATGGCGATATTCCTCGCCTACCGCCCGTTGCGGCGCAAAGCGGGCCGCTCGATGCTGTGGTGCGTCGCAGGATTTGGCGTCTGCACCATCCTGTTCGGCATTTCGCACAACTTGGCGCTCTCGCTAGCCGCGCTCGTCCTCGTCGGAGCCACCGACATGGTCAGCGTCATCGTACGCGGCACATTGATCCAGGTTGCCACACCAGACGAAATGCGCGGCCGCGTCAACGCCGTAGACATGATTTTCATCGGCGCGTCCAACGAGTTTGGCCAATTCGAATCCGGCCTCACAGCCCACTGGTTCGGCACCGTCCCCGCCGTGGTCCTCGGAGGAATCGGAACCCTGGTCGTTACCGTAGTGTGGGCTTGGGCATTTCCAGAATT
>JBBRZT010000231.1:0-6223 GCA_038236395.1 Candidatus Acidiferrales bacterium | reverse complement strand
TCCGAGCGCTGGATCATTTGGCCGAACCACCCGCTGCACTGCGACGCATACAGCCGGTTCGGATCCACCGGCGAGCCCTTCAAATGAAATAATTCCCAGCCCGCAAAGTGCGGACCACTGATGTCCCACTTCTCTCGCTTTCCGTCCGAACTCAGCACGAACGCTCCCTTGCGCGTGCCCACCAGAACCCTTACTCCGCTCATCTCATCCTCCGGACGCCTGACCCTCAAATGTATAACGCACGACAGTCTGCATATGTTACTTGCAAATTGCAAGTGAAAATGCCATCCTCATTCATGCTCACCAGCAGCCCTCGCCAGAAGCGCCCTCCCGGGCCGCGCTCCGGCCGGCGACGCACCACGTCCTTATCGTGGCGCTCCTTATGCCCCTTAAATGCATCCGTCGAAATCCTGGGCGATCGCTGGTCCTTATTAATTATTCGCGACATGATGCTGCGGGGATTTAACAGCTACAGGCAGTTTCTGGATTCCTACGAAGGAATTGCCACCAACATCCTGGCCGACCGCTTGGCCAAACTCGAAGCCAACGCCATTATCGTCCGCCAGCCCGACCCCGCCGACGGACGCAAAATAATCTACCGCCTCACCGCCAAAGGAATGGACCTGGCCCCAGTCCTAACCGAAATGGTTCTCTGGGCCGCCGCCCACGAAAAAGTAGAAAACCAGTCCCTCATCCACCAAATCCAAAAAGACAAACCCAAATTCCTGGCTGCCATCCGCCGCCGCTGGACCGCCACCTTACAAGGTCTGCTTCGGTCGCCGACTATTTCATCAACTGATCGTAAAGTCTCATCAAATGCGGTTCGTCATAAAACTCAATAATCAACTGCCCGGGATGCGTCTTCGTGTGCGGCCGCAACATCACCTTCGTCCCCAGGCTCCGCTGCAACTCATCGATCGCCGACCTCGTATTCGGATCGGTCTGCTCCACGGAAGCCGCCGCCCTCGCGCGCGACCGTCGCGATGCCAGTCGCTCGATCTGCCGTACCGTCAATCCCCCGCGCGCAGCCCGGTGCGCGTACCGCATTCTCAATGGCGACTCCGCCACCGACAGCAAAGCGCGCCCATGTCCCGCGGTCAGTTTTCCTTCTTCAATCCATTCCTGAATCGTCGACTCCAGTTTCAGCAGCCGTATAGAGTTCGCCACCGTAGTCCGATCCTTGCCAGTGCGCTCCGCCACCATTTCCGGCGTCATCTGAAATTCCGTGATCAACCGATCGAACGCCCTGGCCGATTCAATCGCATTCAAATCTTCCCGCTGGATGTTTTCCACCAGCGTCATTTCTAGCGCCAGCTCATCCGGTACTTCCCGCACAATCGCCGGCACCTTCGTTAATCCCGCTAGTTGCGCAGCCCGCCACCTTCGCTCGCCAGCAATCAATTCGTAACGGTCGCCAATCGGGCGTAACAGCAGCGGCTGAATAATTCCGCTCGCTAAAATCGAGCGCGAAAGTTCTTCCAATGCTGCTTCCCGAAATGTTGTTCGTGGTTGGTGCGGACTCGGTTCAATCAGATCGATATCAATGTGCAGTGTTTGCCCGGCATCCCTTGCTGGCGCAACCGCCGCGCCGCTCGACGTCGTAGCTTGTGGCTGATCAATCTGCTGTGGTGCAACTTGAGGTGGAATCTGCGGCTCAGGCTCCCGAATGAGCGCTCCGAGCCCCCTTCCCAACGCGTTTCTCGTCATTCGCTATTACCTCCTGCGCAAGTTGTGTATAACCCTCGGCCCCTTTGCTATGTATGTCATAGAATATAATAGGCTTACCGAAACTAGGAGCTTCCGCCAGCCGCACGTTACGCGAAATTACCGCTTGAAATACTTGAGTCCCAAAAAAACTCCTTAAATCCGTAGCCACCTGTCTCGACAAAGTAGTCCGCTCATCAAACATTGTCAGCAAAATGCCCTCAATCTCCAATTTCTGATTAAGCGTTCGACGGATCCTCATCAGCGTATCGAGCAGCTCTGAAACGCCTTCAAGAGCCAAATATTCGCACTGGATTGGCACCAGCACCGAGCTCGCACACACCAGCGCATTCAAGGTCAACAGGTCCAACGCTGGCGGACAATCTAGAACCACGAATCGATACCGGTCCTGAAATCCCCTCAACGCCGTTTGTAGTTTGTATTCGCGATTTTCTGCAGTAACCAGTTCCACCGCTGCGCCGGCCAGGTTTTTGTCTGCGGGAATTACATCCAACCCGTCAACTTGCGATTTTTGAACGATTTTATCGAATGGTTCGCCGAGAATCAGCGAATGGTAGAGCGTTTTCCGTGCAGGATCTTTTGGAAAACCGATAGCAGCGGTAGCATTTCCCTGGGAATCGCAATCGACGAGGAGAGTAGGTTGTTCAGAAGCCGCCAAACATGCGGCCAAATTCACGGCTGTAGTCGTCTTTCCGACTCCGCCCTTTTGGTTTGCACAAGCAATAATTCGGGCCAAATGTTTCCCCACGCGAAATTTAACAAAGCCCACTCGCAGTTGCAACAAGATTCACCAAAATCGCGCAATCGGCGCTCAATGTTCCACGTGAAAAGCCAAAATGTCGGCACGCCGACTTTGTCCTCCCTCTGTCTATCGCTAAGTACAAGTCCCCAATTAAAATCCCTCATCCCGAACCCGCGCCTTTCAGCGGGTGGGGACCTGCTGTTCGCTCGTTCAATCATTCGAACGAGACCGTTCGAACGCTCTTGATTCGAACGACCGAAGTCCCAATTCGGATCTCGAGTTCAGGGAGAGGGGCTCTCGCTGTTTCACGTGGAACAACGATCCGCCGGATGGGGCCCCATAAAGCCTGTTCCACGTGAAACAGCAATTTTGGGGCGGGGCAATCCCGAAACGGCGTTTCACGTGAAACAGCTATTTTCTCGGCCCGCGGAGGTTCGGTTCAAAATGCCTGTTTAGCGTGAAACAACTATTCTGTAGCGGGGCTCTTGGGACGGCGTGTTCCACGTGAAACAGCCATTTTTTCGGTCTTGGGTGAATTCGTTCCAAAATGCTTGTTTCACGTGAAACAAGCAAATGTCTCGACGCCGACTTTTTAGGAGATCCAAATAGCTGTTCCACGTGAAACAGCCATTTTCGTGCGGGGCGGTTCAAATGTCTGTTCCACGTGAAACGAGCGGAAGTGTCGACGGTACGACATCTCGACGCCTTAATTCCGCAATCGCATCCACCATCTGCCCAAATAATGCCCTCATCCACGTGAAACAGAGACTGTTTCTGCCGCCACCTGTTTGGAGTGTAGTTGTAACCGGCGTTGTTTCACGTGAAACAGCAAATAGACGCGTTTTGAGTCACGGTTCTGCTCCCCAAACCGTTGTTTCACGTGAAGTGACTTTAAAGTCACGCCCCGGACCCCTTGTTCCACGTGAAACGGGAAAATGTCGACACGCCGACTTTTAGCCTTTGGCCCTCTCGCCAACCAAAATCACCCGTCGCAGCGACTGCGGCACCGGAACCGCCGCCTTCCACGACCATCCACCCACTCGTTGCACCTCTGCCACATCCCGCTCACCCAGCCACATCACTACTTGCTTAGCGTCGACCTTCGCCGATCCCGCCCAGTCCAGGAACGCCTTAAACTCCCCCAACGCCCGGGCACACGCGAAATCTAACGGCGTGATCTCCTCGCCGAGTTCCTCATACCTGCTCACCAACACTTGCACGTTGGCTAGCCCAAGCGCTCGAACCACCTCGGCCAGAAACGTCGCCTTCTTCACGCTCGACTCCACCAGAATCACCTGCGCCTCCGGAAGCACAATCTTTAATGCCAGCCCCGGAAACCCTCCGCCCGTCCCAATGTCGGCAAGTCGACCTTTGCTCATATCCACAAACTGCGCCGCCATCATGCTCTCGCAAAAATGCCGATAAAGAATGTCCTGCGGATCCCGAATGGCCGTCAGGTTCACTTTCTCATTCCAGGTCAATAGCAATTTTATGTACTCTCGGATCTGCTCGATTTGGCTGGCATCCGTCTCGATTTTAAATTCGCTCAACGCTTTCTTTACGGTCGCTTCGGACGGCGGTTGAATCAAGGACATGGAGGGCGGGTCTCCTCATCAAAGAAAAATAATTCTGTGCGTGCTGCCGCATGAAATCACATCCACAAAATTCGCGCAACCCTTCCGCATTTTCAATTTCGCGCGCGCCACACATTCGCGCGAAATTTTCGATGCAATCATAGTTACCAATCGCGCCGCCGCATCCTTATAATGGCAAGCTTCTCAGGAGAGGTGACGATTGGCTTCCGCACTGAAACTCACTGCCATGGCGAAAGCCGCGGGCTGTGCCGCAAAACTGAATCCCGCCACGCTCGAAGCCGTCCTCAGAAAACTTCCACGCCAGACCAATCCAAACGTCCTGGTTGGCTTCGATACTAATGACGACGCCGGCGTCTACCTCATCAACAAAGATCTCGCGCTGGTGCAGACCGTCGATTTCTTCACGCCAATCGTTGACGATCCCTTTCTCTTCGGACAGATCGCCGCGGCCAATGCCCTAAGCGATGTCTACGCCATGGGCGGTCAGCCAATTTCCTCGCTGTCCATCGTCGGCTTTCCTGAACACGCCGATCCCGAAATTCTCGAGCAGATTATTCGCGGCGGTCTCTCAAAAATGAACGAAGCCAATTGCAGCGTCCTCGGCGGGCACTCCATCCGCACCGAAGACATGCTCTTCGGCTACGCTGTCACCGGCAGGATTCACCCACAAAAAATCTGGCGCAACGTGGGAGCCTTGCCAGGCGACACATTAATTTTCACCAAGCCTATCGGCACTGGCGTAATCACCACCGCCCTGAAAAAAGATCAAGCCACGCCGCAGTCCCTCCAAGCCGCCGTCACCGCGATGACCACCCTCAATCGCGCCACCACCGCAGGGTTGCTAGAGCTGGTCGACAACGTAAAGGTAGGCACCGGCGGCGAAGCATCTCCGATTCACGCGGTCACCGATGTGACCGGCTTCGGCGTCCTGGGACACGCGCGCGAAATGGCGCTGGGCGATCCGTCCCGCGGAATCGAATCAACATCATTCGAGCTGGACCACTCCGCATTCCACTATCTTCCAGGAGCTGTCGACGCCGCGCGTGCCGGCCATCTCTCAGGAGGACTGAAAAACAATCGCGCCTTCGTGGCCGACTGCGCAGCCTTCGCGGAAAATGTGCCCCAGGAATTTCAGGATTTGCTCTTCGATCCGCAAACGTCCGGCGGCCTGCTGGTTGCCATCGCTTCCGATTTTGCCTCCGATTGCATCGCGACGCTGGCGCGCCACGTCGTCGACGGCCGCCAGATCGGCCGCGTCGTCGCCCAGCGCTCGCCCCTCATTTTCGTAAAATAGTTTTTGCAAAATGACCGCCGAATAAAATCGATCACGCCAAATTTCATGGACACCATCACACACGGAATCGCCGGAGCCTTGATCGGCAAAGCGATGTTTAACGGCGACGATTTATTCACGATGCGCGCGATGAGTCGGCGGCGCATCGTGACGTGGTCGGCGATGCTGGGTGCGATTTTCCCGGACGCCGACACTTTTCGCGACATGCTTTCGCACAACGAGCTGCTGGTGATTACCTGGCATCGCAGCATCACGCATTCGCTGCTGTTGCTGCCGGTTTGGGCGCTGCTGCTCGCCGCACTTACGCGCTGGATTGTGCACTGGAGAAAATGGGACGCGCCGTCGTTCGCTGCGCTGACGGGAATTTACGCCGTAGGGATTTTGAGCCATATTTTGATGGACCTGATCACCAGCTTTGGAACGATGGTGTGGTCACCGCTGCAATGGTCGCGGCCGGCGTGGGATTTGATTTTTATCGTGGATTTCACGTTCGCCGGAATTCTGCTGGTGCCGCAGATTCTGGCGTGGGTGCATGAGCGTCCGGAAAAAAGCAGGCGCCGCGCGCTGGTGTCGCTGGCAATTTCGATCCTGGCGGTTTTCGCGGTGCAGGCAATTGGCAACTCTGTTGGCGCGCCGATTTCCAGTTCGACCGTTTTTCTTTTCGACGTGATGCTCGCCGCATTATTTCTAATTCCGCTGCTCAACAATAAAAACTCTTCGGGGCGCACGCAGAAAAAAACAAAGCGTCTTGATTTCGACGAGAATAATTCTGTTTCAGAAAATGATTCGGGAACTCCCCAAACAAATTTGTATCGGCGGTGGAACCGCGCGGGACTGGTTTGCGGGTGTGCCTATATTGCGGTGGCG
>JBBRZT010000230.1:0-6238 GCA_038236395.1 Candidatus Acidiferrales bacterium | reverse complement strand
GACCAGCGAGAAATTAAATTCGCGGTGCACTTTTCTGGCTAGACGATAAACGCCCATCTGCCAGAGATAGTAATAAAGTCGAACGCCGGTCTTGCCTCGCTTCCAGAACCTGGCCCAGCGCGGCAGATCGTAGTAGATAAAATGAACATCAGGCATCGGGTGGGCAGCCAGTGCTTTTTCAATGGCGGGGCGATTGTTCACGCGCGTAATCACCCAGCACTCTTCGAACCGCGCGATCTGGCACACCCAGTGCCACCCGCCGCCCGGTTCAGAACCTTGCCCGGGTTCGCACGCGTATGCGGAGATAAGCACGCGCACATCGCATCTCGTTGGCTGTTTTTGCGTTTTCACTGGCATCAAGTCCGCTGTCACGCTTCCGCCGCCATCAGCTGCGGCGCCAGGCAGCGCCGAATTTCTTTCTCGCGATAATCAATCGCAAATTGCCGAGCTTCTTCTTCCACTGCTTGGATCGTGGAATCCAACAGATACAGCAAATAGAGCGCGCGGTTCTGCTCTCTCACCAGCGAGCTTGAGGCGTGGTGCGCTTTCAGCACGCACTCGGTTTGCGTGAGGAAATGAAATTGATCCCACAGCGCAGGAGCGTCGTACCGCGCCGACTCCCAATCAAACACGAACAACTTGCCGCGGTGGACACGGGCGTTCCACGGAGCAAAATCGCCGTGATGGAATCCGCAAGGAATCGTGGCGCCGCTCAGTTCCTGCATAATCATTTTTAGAGCTTCACGGCCCAGCCCCAGCCACCGCGAAGCCATGCGCGGAACGAGTTTTTCCCATCGGACAGCCGTGCGCTCCGCCATCAGTTTTCCTGTGATTCGGCTCGGCTCGCAATGCTGCAGGGCGTTCAGAAAATCCTGATACATCTCGGTGAAACTCACCGGTCCGGTCTCTCCATCGAGCGGAGACTGAAAAACGATCGTGTTGTTATTCCACTCGCCCGCAAACAGCAGTTGTGGGATGTGCGGACGCAACTGCGAAAAAGTTGCTAACTTGCGAAGGAACGCCGCCTCGTTGTGCAGCCGTTCGCCGGCGCTGCTGGTGATGGGCATCTTGAAATAACCCAGGATGCTGCCGTCAGTGCGGCTAACCTGCACGGTTAGCTTCTGATACGTCCCCGGCGTGCCCAGACTTAACGCATATGTGCAACGTTGTTCTCCGGTGATTTCCGTTACGAGGCGTTCGATCGCCAGCGGTTCTTTGGAGGCAACCACAATTGTTTGCCGGCCCAGGGCCTGCCAGCCGTGCGCACGCATTCGAACGAGCAGCGATTTCATCAAGCGCGCCCTGGGCGAAAAAGGCTTGTACAAATTAAATTCACCTGCGGTTCCGTTTCCTTCCACGAATGGCAACAACCACCGAGCTCTCTTTCGAGAGGGCAAAACCGCAAATCGATGCATATGCGACAAGCCGCGATTTCTCAAATCCCCAACGGCGGCAACGGGATTGTTCCAGCTGATCGCGAGATCATCACATTGTAAGTCGTTGCTTTCAGCGGCCTCGCCATCCCCCTCCGGCGCGCGGGATTCAACTCCGGCGAACATGTGCAACGCGGTGCGCAGTGACGTCTCGCAGTCAACTGTTTGCCTCATTCCCATCGCATCGCTGCTCACGAAGCTTTTTCCTGCCAGCTTCGCAGCCGGTTGCGCACTCGTAAGCCCATGATTTCCGTGATCGCCTGCGATGACGATCGCAGGGTGGCCTCGATTCCCGATTGGGTATCCACAACAATTTTGGGAGTCCGCTGAAATTGCAGCGCCCGATATTTCTGCAGCTGGCTCTTGATTTCCAGTAGCGGCACTTCGCATTTGCGCGCGGCGATGGCGTGTTCGTCGGCGTCCAACAAGATCACCACATCGGGTTCGGGCGCCATTCCCGCCAGAAACTTCGCGTACCAAGAAGGCCCGCCGTAGCGATATCTCCGGGGATCCACCAGGACGTCGTGAAAATAGCGGTCGAAGATGACGAAGTTTGCTCTGCCCAGCGCGGGCCTGACTTTAAATATGTAACCAACCCAATGATCCAGAAAGAACGCCGATAGATAAGCCATCGACAACAACGAGCCTCTCGCCGGCTTTCCGTGCGGGTCGGGATTAATTGTTTGATCGCGCTTTACGAAAAGGGCCTGGGGCCGCCAGTGAAATAATTTGTTTCGGCGCCAGAATCCCAGCCCAAGGCAATCGATAAGGCCGGCGATCACCGTGCTTTTGCCAACACCGTCGGGACCCATCACGGCCACATGGATTCCAGACGGGCGCACTTCGCGCCAGATCAGTCGCGCATAGTTGGTGATTAGAAATCCGGCCGATTGCAAAGGACGGCGAGTCCAACCCGTTCTCCAAAACTGTCTGCGCGCACCAACCACGTCCGTGGCCAACGATTCATTCAAACAAGCACGTACGGCTTGCTTCTTCCATTTGCCAGAAAATACCGTGCCTGCAATCCGTTCCGCTTCGGCTTCTCCCAGCGCTTCCGCTAACTCTCGCAGGCGAGTTGACTGGCGTTCCGGTGTCTTGCCTTTCCACGCTTTCTTTGCCAGCAGGTAACCAAATTCAATTTTTTTTGACGGAATCCAGAACTCCCGGTGCCGCCTGCGCCCTTCAACCATTTCCTCGCCGGTAGCCAGAATCAATCCGCTGCGGCGATGATCGAAGACCAGATCCACGGCCGCGGTTTTCACGCCGGACTCTTCTTCCCAGCAAAAAACGAAAAAGTGTCCATTGATGGAATGATTCAGGCGCTGGAAGCAGACGTACTCCTTGCTGCGCAACTGCTCAAAAACCAGCAGAAGTTTGTGCTTGTCGCGCGGGTGCACGGCCAGATCCAGGTCGCTGGTCAGGTTTTCGGGCAGGCAGTCCCAGGAATGCAATACGCAATAATTCACGCCGTATTCGTCCAGCAGGCGAAACAGATTCAGCAGGAAGCCCCTCATGCTGCAAACTTCACCGCCGATCGCCGCGGAGCTGAATCCATCGTCCTCCACCACCACACTTGCCAGTGATTGTTTGCTCATAGCCATTTGGCCGAAGGCCGTGTCTGAAGCGGTCACGCCGCACCCGTCCCTTTCCAGACCGCCGGAATTGTTCGCAACAAAATTTTCAAATCGAGCCACAGCGACCATTCCGCGATGTATTGCATGTCCATCTCCATCCATTGTTGAAACGGAATAGAATTTCGGCCGTTGATTTGCCACAAGCAGGTGATGCCCGGCGGAACGCTGAAGCGCCGCCGTTGCCAGTCTTCGCTGAATCCCTCAAAATCACGAACGGCCATGGGCCGCGGCCCCACCAGGCTCATGTCTCCCAGAAGAACATTCAGCAATTGCGGCAGTTCGTCGAGGCTGCTGCGTCTCAGGAATCGGCCGATAGGTGTCAGGCGCGGATCGTTTCTGATTTTGAAAACCGGGCCGGACAGTTCGTTCAGAGCTTCCAGGTCCGCCATCATTTTTTCGGCGTCGGGAACCATGGTGCGAAACTTTAGAATCTTGAATCTCCGCTTACTGCGGCCGACTCGTTCCTGCAGAAAGAACACCGGGCCATCCGAGGTCAGCTTTACCAGGATGCTGATTGCCAGAAACAGCGGGCTGAGAATGACCAGAAGCACTAGAGATATAGCGAAGTCCTGAATGCGTTTGACCAGCACCTGCCAGCCGTCCAGCGTTCCGGTGTAAACGGTGATCTGCGGCTCGCCGTCGAATTCTTCGGCGCGCGAGTGAACTTTTTGCAAATCGAACAGGTCGGAATCAAATCTGATGATGACCCCGTGCTGTTCGCAGATTGCAGCAACGCGGCAAGTCAACGCATAAAACGATCGCAGCGGCAGGTAGATGGCCACTTCGTCGACGATATTGGTCCGCAGGTATTCCGATAGCCCGTCAAAGTCGCAACACAGGTCGTAGCCGGTGCCCAAAAACCCGGCAATGCCTTCCCATTCCTCGTCGACAAACCCAAGCAGCCTGTAACCCAATTCGGATTGCGCTTCGATGCGGCTTGCAAACGCGATGGCCCTTTCATTCGTGCCCAGAATGAGAATGTGATGGAGGTCTCGACCGTTGCGCCTCATTTTTCCGAGCAACCAGCGGACGGCGAAGCGGCCGAATGCGATGGAAACCGTACTGACGCACCAAAACAACGCGACAAAAGCCAGGTTCACCATCCTGATATGAAAAAATGTCGAAGCGAACAGCAGCAGAATCGACAGCAACGTCGTGGCCTTCGCCGTATCGATCATTTCGGAGCTGCGGCTCGACAGGCGCTTCGACTCGTACAGCCCGAACAGGACAAAGATCAGATGCCAGGTGGGCAAAAGCACCGCAAAGGTCAGCACATTCCCGAGTGTGACTTTCATCGAGAGAAACTCGACGAACGACACGGTCCCCCGCGACGCGTCCGACAAAAGCGATGCCAGCGCAAAGGCCACGACCAGAAGGACCAGGTCAAACACCTTGAATGCGTTCAGGACAAATCGTCGTTTGGCTTCGCTCATGGGAGTCGTGCGTTACAGAAACTGGTTCTAGACAGTTGGTCTGGCTGAATTGAAGTGTGTGAAATACCGCAGCAGTTGTCTGAAAATTGCTTTTTAGTCTGGTACTACTTCATATCCGGTTACGCGAATCTCTACAGATCGCTGAATTGACTGGACGGAGATCACCAGACTCAAGTCCCCATTCTTGGCCAGCAATATTCCCCGAAGGCCGTCCAGGCTGCCCCCGCGCACGCGAACGCGGTTCCCCACCTGGAGGAACATGTGCGGCGTCATCAAAACGCCCTGCTCCATCAAAGTTTGCACCGCTTCGATTTCCTCTTCCGGTATCGCGACGCCCACACCGCGGACTCCCACGAATCCCAGCACTCCCGCGGTCCTCAGCACCGGGATCCGGGCCTCCACCACCGCATCCAGCCTGACGAAAACGTAACCCGTGAAAAGTGGAAGCTGCACGACCCGCTGGCGATCGCTCCACCGGTGGCTCTCGGCAAACAGCGGCAATAAAACAGTGATGCCCTTGGCTCGTAAAGCATCAGCCACTTTCTTTTCATAGCGCGGCCTGGTGTTCACGGCATACCAGTTCTCCGGAGCGATTCCCGCTTGATGCTGTGTCTTGATGGAGGTGGATTCGGCTTGTTGCAGCATATTGAATGTGGCTCCGCCAAATCGAGTCACATCGGTGATGACTCGCTGGCACTCAAATTAAACAGCTCACTGATCTCCCGGGCCCGATCAGATTCGATCAAACTGCTCCCCTGGCCCAGGCAACGGAACACTGCAGCAAACTCACAAGAGCTGAACTTCGCCCTCTAAATCCGGTGGTACAACGCTTCAGGAATTGGGAACGTGCGCTTGTTCAGCACCGCTCCCAACACCTGAATCTGCGCCGCTCGCAGATTTTCCATCACGCGCAGCGCCGGCTCGCGGCGAGTCGCGTTTGCTTCCAGAACCAGCACCAGGCCGTCGGCAAATTGCCCCAGCACCACGGCATCATCGTATTGATTCAGTGGCGGAGTATCGATCAGCACGTAGTCAAATTCTTCCCGCAGCGCGGCAAGCCGGAGTTTCAATCGGTCCCGGTCCAACACCACGGAGGAACCCACAATCGTCGAGCCGCAAGAGAGCAGCCAGAGATTGTCCGGCCGCAACTGTCGCGCAAAACGCCGCGCTGGGCCGTCCATGCGCAGCGCATCCGCCAATCCAAAGTGGTTGGTCACGCCGAACATTTCCGGCAGCGTGGGCGAGCGCAGGTTTGCGTCCACCACACACACCGACCCAGCCGTGTTGGCGGCCAGGGTTGCTGCCGCATCCGCGCAAATCCTTGAGCATCCGTTCCCATGATCGATGCCGGCGAACACGACCGTTCGAATCGCCGGGCTGGACTGCGCCAGAAATAAACGCTGAACCAGTTTGAGCGATTCGTCCTTCGCCATCCGGCCGACATTTAGGGGACCGACATTGGATCCCGCGAGTGCGGTTTTGAGCTCGGTCTTCGGCGCGGTATCAAATTCAACAACCGGTGCAACCTTCCGCCCGTATTCCGCCCGTTGTAGCAATTCAAAGTTCTTACTCATTGCGATGCAACCTCTTTCTCGACGGCCGAGCCGCGAGCATATCCGGATGCTCTCGTGACGTGCGGCATGACCAGCCACAGTCCCGGGCGGAGGGAACTGGGGTCGGTAATACATGGATTGATGGCGACGATTTGCTGGATCACATCTGGATCGCACTTGCGCAG
>JBBRZT010000229.1:0-6243 GCA_038236395.1 Candidatus Acidiferrales bacterium | reverse complement strand
ATCCAACAAGGAAATTGCCGTCGACTTGAGTCTCAGCTCCAACACCGTCGCCGTCCATCGCGCCAATATCATGGACGCTCTCGGCATTCACAAGACCGCCGAACTGGTCGTCTACGCCATCCGCAACGGCCTGGTCAATCTTCCATGACGAGTACGACGCTTCCATGAAGCGCCGCGAATTCATCTTGTCCGCGGCGGGCATGGCGCTCGGCGCCGCCTTTACACCACGCCGACTTTTTTCCGCCGCGCCCGGGCCTACGCCACTCGGTTTCAGTTTCGCCGATGTCACCGCCGCGGCCGGGCTGCAGTTCCAAAACAACAGCGGGGCCTTCGGCGGCATCTTCCTCCCCGAAACTTTGGGCTCCGGGTGCGCATTCCTCGATTTCGATAACGACGGCTGGCAAGACATTTTGCTTGTGAACGGCATGGACTGGCCCGGCCACAAGCGCCAGAAATCCACGCTGAAGTTGTATCGCAACAATCGTAACGGCTCGTTCACCGACGTCACCCGCGCCGCAGGCCTCGATATCGAAATGTACGGTATGGGCGTGGCCGTCGGCGATTACAACAACGACGGCTTCCCTGATATTTTCATCACCTGCGTCGGCCAGAGCCATCTCTTCCGCAATAACGGTGACGGAAAATTTACCGATGTCACCCGCGCCGCCGGCCTCCAGCCTCGCCAGGGCTTCAGCACTTCCGCGCTATGGATTGACTACGACCGCGACGGCTTGCTCGACCTGTTTGTCTGCAACTACGTGCGCTGGTCGCCGGAGCACGACGTTTTCTGCAGCCTCGACGGCACCCACAAATCCTATTGCACGCCCGAAGCCTATCGCGGCGACACCTGCTGGCTCTTTCACAATCGCGGCGACGGCACTTTCGAAGATGTTACCGCCACCAGTGGCGTCTTCGACAGCAGCTCCAAATCTCTCGGCGTGGCCATGTTCGATTACGACCAGGATGGCTGGCCAGATCTTCTCGTCGCCAACGACACGCAACCCAATAAGCTCTATCGCAATCTGCGCAATGGAAAGTTCAAGGATGTCGCCGTGGAAGCCGGCCTGGCCTTCAGCAGCGACGGCAAAGCCCGCGCCGGAATGGGCGTGGACACCGGCGATTTCGATAATTCCGGCCGCCCCGCCGTGGCCATCACCAATTTCGACAACGAAATGATCGGCCTGTACCGCTCCGTATCAACCTCCGCTTACGATGATGTCTCCGTACCCGCAGGAATCGGCGGACCGTCCAAAAATACTCTGGGCTTCGGCTGCGCGTTTCTCGACGTGAACCTCGACGGCTTTCTCGACCTCGCCGTCGCCAACGGCCACATCGACCAGACCGTCCGCAACATTCGCGGCAACGTGGGCTACGCTCAGCCTCCGCACCTTTTCCTGAATAACGGCAACGGAAAATTTCGCGATGTGGCCGCTGAAGTTGGCGGCGGCTTCGACAAACCCAAAGTCGGCCGCGGCCTCGCTTACGGCGATTTCGACCGCGACGGCGACCTCGACCTCCTGATGACCACCAACAATGGTCCCGCCTATCTCTTCCGCAACGACGTAGCCTCCGGAAACCACGGCGTTCGCGTTCGCCTCATCGGCACAAAATCCAATCGCGACGCCATCGGCGCCACCGTGCGCATTTTTTACAACGGCCAAAGCCAGTCGCGTATGGTCCGCGGCGGCTCCAGCTATCTCTCCCAATCGGAATTGCCCGTCACCTTCGGCCTCGGCCAGCGCGATAAAATCGACCGCCTCACCATCGACTGGCCCAGCGGTAAATCCGAAGAATACAAAAACCTCGCCGCCGGCAAATCCTACGAATGCACCGAATCCGAGGGAATAAAACCCGTCGTTTGATTGGTTTCACGCTCAAGGAAACCGCTCCGTCTCCTGTAGTGTTTTTGCATTATTGCTACCTTTTCGCTTCCGCCTTATAAACGATGTACATGACACCCCGCTTCTTGGCCCGGCTCCTGGCCGGCCCTGAAGCACCCCAATGCATCACGGCCGGATGATCGAAGCCATCCGGCCGATTTTTTTTATATGCTGGGTGTGTACCGCGCTTCGCGCCAATCCCAATAGAGGAGTCGGCCATGACCTGGATCAAAACCGTTCGGATGGATGAAGACGACCGCGTCAAGCAGGCCATGGAAGCCCAGCGCAAGATTTATCCCATCGAATATGCCACGCCGGTGGCCAGCGTCGATTCAGAAGGCGACGCTGCCGGCATCACCGCGTCCCACACCCTGATCCCCGACGCGCTTTTCCATTCCTTCAGCACCTACGGCGTTCTACTCTCCCCCGATTTGCCGCTCACCCGCAGCCAGCACGAAATGATCGCCACTATGGTGTCGGTCACCAACCGCTGTCACTATTGAATCGAATCTCACGCAGAGTTTCTGCGTCGCGTCACGCTCGATAAAGAAATGGTCGAGGCCCTGCAAAAGGACTTCCAGACCGCGCCGATCGCCGCACAGGATCGCGTCATGCTCGACTACGTCGTGAAGCTAACCAAAGACGCCACCCAATGCGGCCCGGCCGATCACACCGCTCTCCGATCCGCCGGTTTCGACGACCGCGGCATCCTGCAAATCACCCTCATCGCCTCCTGGTTCAACTACATCAATCGCGTAGCAGACGCCCTGGGCGTCGGCCGCCCCGGCTAACCACTAGGTTGTCATCCCGATGCGAAGCAGAGGGACCTGCTTTTGCTTTTGGATTTCTTTCAGGGATTCACTACCAGGAAAAAAACAAAATCTGGCAGCGATACCGGGATTCGAACCCGGATTTCGGCCTTGAGAGGGCCGCGTGCTAACCCTTGCACCATATCGCCACAGCGCGTCCATAAACTTTAACATCGCGCCGCGCGGCACACAAAGGCACCCCGCGAAAAAACCGCTGCAAACCAGACCGCAAATGCTGCCCTAACTGACCGCCTTTTTCGCCTGGGCCCGCAGCTTGGCCCACCGCTTCTTCGCGGCTTTCGAAATTTTCACTCTGCCCGCTTCAGAAAGCACCCGCTTCTTCATGCTGCTTAACTCGCGCCCGGCCGAATGCCCCAGCGCTTCTCCCGCCGCTTTCACACCTTTCAATTTGCGCTGTAACTTATGCAACTCTTTCTCGAGTTTCCGTTCTTCCTTCTTGATTGCCGCAAGAATATTCACAATCCTCCGCCATGAAATCTATCTCAACTAACTGTCTTCGGCCAGTCGTACCTCCAAAGGGAAGTGACTCGGTAGGAGTGAGTGAGTTGGCTATTACAGGTCGTGAGAAGCTATGCGGCCCGGTCCCGCGAGGCGGGACTGAGCGGAACTCTTTCCTGTATCACCGGGCGAATCGCAAAAAACTTATGTCTGCACGGATCGCAACGCAGCGCGGGAATCCCCAGTATCCTGCCCAGCATCGCCATGGGGCTCTGCACATGTTCCGGTGAAATTTTTTGCAGGCCCAGGTTGCCGCAAATCCCGCAACGCGCATAGCGCACATAGCGCACATAGCGCAGCGTCACGACACGCGCATGGAAGCGCCTGGCGCATCGCTTGCACCGAAAGGGAGCCATTCCGGCAAGAGACAATAGATAATCCACCGGAGACCGGCGACGCGAACGACGGCTATCTTGAGATTCGCAACCAGGACAAACCATGCGGCTCCGTCAAGTAACCAAACTTTAACTGTACTATATTTTGTATTCTACGATTCGGCAAGGCCCAGTTTCCCGTCTTGATACAATAAAAGCCGGGAGCTACCGTGGCCGACTACACTTCAGAACACGCTCGAGCTGGCATCAAAACTCGTCTTCCAATCCTGGAGACTTGGCCCAACCAGTTTCCAGGTTACGTCATTACCACCCGTTTTCCAGAATATTCTTCCGTCTGCCCCAAGACCGGCTTGCCCGACTTCGGCATTATCACCATTCGTTACATGCCTGCCAAGGATTGTCTGGAGCTCAAATCGCTGAAGATGTACCTGCTGGCCTATCGCGACCTGGGCATATTTTACGAAAACGCCGTGAACAAGATACTTCACGACATCGTGAAATCCGCCCGGCCCAAATGGTGCATCGTGCGCGGCGAATTTACTCCCCGCGGCGGATTGACCACCTCCGTATTCGCCCGCTGGCCGCTATCCGCCGCTGGCCGCCGCGGTGCGCGCCGCGCCAACCGTTGATATTCCAGCATGGACACACAGTGGCATGCAGAGCGATAATTTCTGGCGAACCCTTGCTGAGGGTGACGCATCCGAGTAAATGACTGAGGAGGGTGAATGAGCATTTCACCGAACGTACCGAGCCCGCAGGAGTCTTACCACTACGATCATCCAGGCACGCCTCGCTGGATCGCTGTATTGTTTGTGGTGCTGTTCCTCGGCTTGGCGGTTCTTGCTTACGTGGGACATTCGCAGCAAGCGCGACTGGAGCAGGACCTGGCTCACCAGCAGGACCAGAACAAGATTATGTCCGCGCAGTTGGAGCAGGCCAATTCCCGCTTGGCGGACCTCAAGGGCCACCTGGAAGTCACCGAGCAGAAAGTCGGCATGACCCAATCCGAGCTCGCCCAGGCCCGCAGCCGCTCCGAATCCATTCGCAAGGATCAGGTAGCGGCGGACCAGAAGCTCACCGCTCAGCTTTCCCAGGTGAAGCAGGAAAGCGAAGAAAAGATTGGCGCCGTGGCCACCGACGTGACCGGCGCGAAAAAAGACATTGAAAGCACCAAGAGCGATCTGGAAGCGACCAAGGGAAAGCTCGACCGCGCCACCGGCGACATGGGCGTGATGAGCGGCCTGATCGCCCACAATCGCGACGACCTGGAAGAACTGCGGCGCCGCGGCGATCGCAATTATTACGAGTTCACCCTGCCCAAGGCCAAGTCTCCCCAGCGCGTCGGCCCCGTGCAGATGACTCTGAATAAAGCCGATCAGAAAAAAGGCAAATACACCATGACCGTTTTTGCCGACGATCGCTCCATCGAGAAAAAAGACAAGACCGTGGGCGAGCCGGTGCAGTTCTACATGAAGGGCGCTTCGCGTATGGCCCCCTACGAAATCGTGGTGTTCGACGTGAACAAGAATCAGATAACCGGCTATCTCTCGACGCCTAAAGAAGGCGGCGGTGCGCCCGCTGCGACTCCCGCGGCCGCCACCACCAAGCCGTAATCGTAGTGAACCGGCGCGGTTCCGTTTCTGAAACCCTGCTTCGCGTCTTGCACCGTCCGCGACGCAGGGTTTCTGGTTTTCTGGCGGCGATGCACGCAATACGCCGCGACAAAGTTCTGCTCGAAAGCCTGGAGTAATCTCATGAAAATGATTCGCACTCGCTTCCTGCCGTTCTTCGCCGGCATATTCCTGCTCTGCGCCGCGACTCTTTCCGCGCAGGCTCCGCTTGAGCCGGCGCAACTGCCTGCAAACACCGCCTTCTACTTTGTGTGGCGCGGCCAGCCCAGCGCCGAAATTCGCAAAGCCAATTCCATCGCCGCCCTTTGGGATGATCCCGGTTTCGCGCCGGTGCGCTCCTCGATTGCCAATGCCCTGCTAAAAAACTCCGAGGAAAAAACGAGCGACAAAAAACTCACCCGCGAGCAACTCGATGAATACGCTTCACTGCTCGACAACTCATTTGTGCTTGGTTATCTGAGCGATCCCCACAAAAAAGGTTTTGTTGTCTCCGCCAATCCCTCCTCCGCCAAAACCGCTCCGTGGAACGGACTGTTCTTCATATACGACCGCACCGGAAAAGAAGCCATCCTCACCAAAGCCGTTCTTGGCCTGCGCGCCAGCGAAAAAAAAGCGCCGCAAATTTCGGAAGTGACCATCGCCGGCGTTCCGGCCATGAAAGTACAACGTGCCACCAGCGTCACCTACTGGGTGGAACACGGTAAATACGCCATCAGCGCGGGAGACGCAGGCGTGCTGGAAGAAATTCTCAATCGCCTCAACGGCAAGTCCTCGTCCGGTTCTCTCGGCGATGCCCCGGCATACAGGGAAGCGCAATCCGCTCTCGGCGCCGGCCAGGTAGAATTTTTTCTGCGCGTCGCGGATCTGAAATCGTTCGCTTCGGACTCCAGCGCCGGCGGCTTTCGGGTGCAGCCGCTGCTCGACGCCGTCAAGCTGGAAGCCATCCACTCCATTTCCGGGCGCGTGCTACTCGATGGCGCGAAAACGAGAGTGCAGGCTGCGGCCCTCGGCGACACCGCTCCCGGCTCGCTATTCGATATTTGGGGGGCAGGCACGTCCGCGCCTGCGT
>JBBRZT010000228.1:0-6251 GCA_038236395.1 Candidatus Acidiferrales bacterium | reverse complement strand
TTCCACGAATATTTGATTGGCAAGAATCAGGCGGCGGTGAATCCCGCGCAGACCGGCACCAAAATGGCCGCGTACTATCCGCTGACTTTGAAACCGGGCGAAAGCACCACGCTCAAGCTGCGGCTGACCGACATTGAGCCTTTGAGCGGACTGGAGAGCAAGCCCGGGACGATCACCTCTCCGGGACACGTGGAACGCGGCGCGGATGTACCAGCGACGGTCGATTTTGGCGCGGGCTTTGACCGGTTGTTCGCCTTACGCAGTTCCGAGGCGGATGAATTTTACGCGTCGCGCACTTCCAATGATCTTTCAGATGATGCGCGATCGGTGATGCGGCAGGCACTATCGGGAATGTTGTGGTCCAAGCAGTTTTATCACTACGACGTGCTCACCTGGCTGACCGGCGATCCGGCCGGGCCGCCTCCCCCGGAAGAGCGCTGGCACGGCAGGAACAAGGATTGGACGCATCTTTATAACGACGACATCATTTCGATGCCGGACAAGTGGGAATATCCGTGGTACGCGGCGTGGGACCTGGCATTTCATTGCGTGTCGCTGGCCATCGTGGACCCGGACTTCGCGAAAGATCAATTGGTTCTGCTGCTGCGCGAATGGTACATGAATCCCAACGGGCAACTGCCGGCTTACGAATGGGCGTTTGGCGATGTGAACCCGCCGGTGCATGCCTGGGCGGCGTGGCGCGTTTATAAAATCGAGCGTCGCGTGCGCGGTGTGGCCGACCGCGGATTTCTGGAAAAGGTATTTCACAAACTGCTGCTGAATTTCACCTGGTGGGTAAATCGGAAAGATCCCGACGGCTCGAACATTTTTCAGGGCGGATTTCTGGGCCTCGACAATATCGGAGTGTTTGATCGGTCCGCGCCGCTGCCGGTCGGCTGGCGCCTGGAGCAGTCCGACGGGACGAGCTGGATGGGCATGTATTGCCTGAACATGCTGGCCATCGCGCTGGAATTGGCCAAGGAAGACCGCGCGTACGAAGATATCGCCAGCAAATTTTTCGAACATTTTGTGTACATCGCGCACGCGATGAACAATTTCGGATCGCAATCGCAGTCGCTATGGGATGAAGAAGACGGTTTTTACTACGATGTGTTGCGGCTGCCCAACGGCGACGACCGCTTTCTCAAAATTCGCTCGATGGTGGGATTGATTCCGCTGTTCGCGGTGGAAACGCTGGAGCCGGAGGCTATCGACCGGCTGCCCGGTTTCAAGCGGCGAATGCAATGGTTTATCGACAATCACCCGGACGTGCCGGAGCACATCGACATGTCGCAGAGCTCGGCGCGCGGAATACGGTTCCTGCTTTCGCTGGTGAGCAAAAAGCAGCTGGGGCGGGTATTGTCGCGCATGCTGGACGAATCGGAATTTCTGTCGCCGCACGGGGTGCGGGCATTGTCGCGCTTCCATAAAGACCATCCGTTTGAACTGCGCGTGGACGGCACGGTGAACACCGTGAATTATGAGCCGGCCGAATCCACCACCGGGATTTTTGGAGGGAATTCCAACTGGCGCGGGCCGGTTTGGTTTCCCGTGAACTACCTGCTGGTGGAGTCGCTACAGAAATACCATCACTATTATGGCGAAGACTTCAAGGTGGAATGCCCCACGCGTTCGAACAAGCAGATGGACCTGTGGGAAGTAGCGGCGGAAATATCGCGCCGGCTGACACATATTTTCCTGCGCGATGAGAATGGACGGCGGCCGGTGTATGGCGGCACGGAAGTTTTTCAGAAGGATCCGCACTGGCGGGACTTGATTCTCTTTTACGAATATTTTAATGGGGAAAATGGCGCGGGGCTGGGCGCCGATCACCAAACCGGGTGGACGGGGCTGGTGGCCAAGCTAATCGAGCAGAGCGGGGAATAAGCACCCGCGACTGATTCGCTGGAGTGCGGCGCCGATCAAGGCGCGGCAGGCAACTGGTACAGCTCAATCAAAACCTTGCGGCTCTCTGTTGCCGCATCCGGGATGCTCACAAGAAAAAAATTTATGGTGGAACCGCCGGCGCCTAAGCGGGCTTGCGGGTAAAGCGGGGCGATACCGAATCGTTCGCGCAGGATGATCGAGGCGCGCTCGACATCCAGGCAAAAAAATTCGACCTGTTGAATGCCCTCTCCAAACCGGACCAGATAGCGCGCGATCGCGCCCTGACCGCGGGGGTCTTTGGAAGTCAGTACGTCAAGCTCGACGCCATCCGCGAAATGCAGCCCGAACTCCTCGACGTCCTGATCGGGCGGAACGTCGGCGAGAGTCGGCGACCCGGACGCCGCACGAATACGCGCGAAAGTTTCACGCTGCACCGCCAGGCCCACGGTGGCGCGCGGCTTGGGGCCCAGGAGCAGGCGAGCCAGCTCCGAATCCTGCCACCAGGGGAAAACGGCGGGGTCAGCGAGGGCGCGGCCCTGGCGGCAAATTTCAGTGGCGGCGGCCAGGCGAGCGGACGCTTCCGGAGCCGAAAGATTGAGAATCGCGGAGGTGAGATTGCCAGCCATTTGTCGAGAATCCCGCTCAGGGATTGATGGCAATTTTACCGCCGCCCGGCCCTTGCGCAACCGGCGGGAGCGGCCGCGACCGTAATGAGGCGATCAGCGCGACGACCAGAATTCCCGCAACTACCCCCAAAGAAATATGAACGGGGACGTGCACCCAGCGCTCCACCATCATCTTGCCGCCGATGAAGAAGAGCACGTAGGCAAGCCCGACCGTCAAGTAGCGCAGCCGGCCCAATGCGTTGGCCAGCATGAAATAGAGGGAGCGCAAACCGAGAATGGCAAAAACGTTGGAGGTGTACACGATGAAGGCGTCGTGAGTGATGCCGAAAATTGCCGGAATGGAATCGACTGCCAGGGTGATATCGGTGATTTCCACCACCAGCAGGACCAGGAAAAGAGGAGTGGCAAACAATTTCTTGTCGCGCATGACAAAAAACTTTTCGCCGTGATATTTGTGAGTGACCCGCAAATGCTTGCTGGCAAATTGGAAGATTTTGTTTTGTTCCGGATGGGCCGGCTTAGTGTGCGACAGTAGCACATGAATGCCGGCGTAGATCACCAGCGCGCCGAAGACGTACATGATCCATTCGAAACGCTGCACCAGCGCGGCGCCCAGCGCGATCATGATTCCGCGCATGACCAGCGCGCCCAGCACGCCCCATTGGAGTAGGCGATGCTGCACGCGCTCGTCGACGGAGAAGGCGCTGAAGATCACCAGAAACAAAAACAGGTTGTCGATGCTGAGCGCTTTTTCGATCAGGTAACCGGTAAAGAACTCGAGGGCAGGCTGGCGTCCCAGGAACCACAGAACGCCGACACCGAATAGCACCGACAACAAAAGCCAAACGCCGCTCCAGATGGCCGATTCGCGCAGACCGATTTTGTGCGGACGGCGATGAAACACGCCCAGGTCCAGGGCGATAGCCACCAGTACAAAAATGTTAAAGAAGACCCAGCGCGAAAGGGTGCCCATGGAGCGTCCCGGCCGGGATCAGGGTGCGGATGCGGCGCGCGAGTCGGTGGCGTTGAGATTGGTTAATTCAATGCGGGTGGTTTTGCCCGGTTGAATGGCGATGGGCACATCCCAGCGCACTCGGGTGTCACCGGCATCGGCATCCAGGTTCAGCGAGCTGACCCAGTAGCTGCCGGGCGGCAAGCCGGAGACGCCGGCGCGACCGTCGAGATCAGTGTCCGTCTTGGCAACCAGATATTTGGTCTGGGCCACGTCGGGAGCCAGGTGCTGGACGTGCTTTTTGTGGTCGCTCTCAAGTTTTGCCCATTTGCGCTGAGGATTGACGCCGTCCAGCTCGAGCTCCATCCCGCTCATGGTTTCCGGGCGCGAGCGGATAAATTTGCGCAGCGCGGTGAAATACTCCTGATGCTGCTTTTCGTATTTTTCCGGGTGATCTTCCTTGTCCGCATCGTTATATTTCGGTTTGGGGATGCCGCTGGTTACGCCGCCGCTGTTCGAACGCTGATAGGCGAGCAAGAATTCGGGAACGTGCAGCACGTCGTCGGCGGTGAGCACTTTATCCAGTCCGGGCATGGTCAAATCCAGGATTTCGTGCGCTTTGAGCCATTCTTTCATCTCGGGCGAAACTTTCAAGCCATCGATGAATTCATCGCGTGGCGGCACCACATCGCCTGCTTCCACTTCCTCGGCGACGGAAGCGTAACTCTTGCTGAGAATGTAAAAAGTAAATTGGCGCACGGGTTCCGGACGCGCGGCGCTCGGGGTAATCCTGGCAGTGAACTGCAAAGAGCCGGTTTCAGAGGACTGAGCGGAAGAATTGCCGGCCAGAAACAACGAGCCGAGCAAAACGGCCAGCACGGCCATTGGGGTTTTCATCATGGGCAAATCGTAACAGATTGCCGCCGGAGCGCGCATGGAACATCGAGTGTGTTTCGTTGCAGTGATGATCGGGCCATGACGGCCGCCACGCGCAAAGTTAGTTAGTAGAGGTGGAAAGTAACCTCGATTTGTACGCGGCAACTTACCGGCTTGCCGCTGGGGCCGAGAGCCGGGCGCATCTTCCAATTGCGCACTTGCGCGAGCGCTTTTTCTTCCATGCCCAGGCCAGGGCCCTTGATGACGAAAGGATTTACGACCCGGCCGTCGGAAGTGACGGTGACGTCCAGCAAAACGGTGCCCTGATATTTGGCCTTGCGCGCTTCATCGGAATATTCCGGTGGAGGACAATAGATACATACGGGCGAACCAACACCGTTTACACCGGCGCGAAAATCGCCGCCGCCGGTGCCTGCGGTATTGCCTGGGCCCAGGCCCGCGCCGCTGCCGCTGCCAATGCCGCCGCTCGTTCCGGTGCCGATGCCGCCGCCACCGCCGGGTCCGCCGGAATTATTGACGGTGGCCGCCAGCGGATCGCCCATGTTTGGAAGAGGCGGATTCGCCACTTTCAGATCGGGCGGGCCGAGCAACGTTGGGTCCATGGGCAACTTAGGCGCCGGGTTTTTCAGCGTAGCTTCGGGCGGTGTGAACTGCGTGTAGTCAAATTTAGGAGCGCGCCCCTTGGTGGGCGGCGTAACGGAGCGGTCGCCGCCGCCGCCACCGCCGCCGGCTTTCTTTGCGCCCGCGGGCAGCGTGGTCATGTAAGGGGAAATATCCAGCGGCGTCATATCCAGCTTGTTTTTGGCTTCGGTGGAAGGCGGCAGAATATGGGTGAAGAGCGGAATCACCAGCAGCGCGATCACTACGGCGTGGAGGCCGATGGAGATAATCTGGGTCCAGCCAAAGTTTTCGTCCTTGGACCAAATGTCTTTAACTTTTACCGGTTTGCTGGTCCACTGCGCGGGAGCCTGCTTGACAGGGAAGAACAATTCCTTGATGCGGCTGCCGAAACCGCCGAAGCCAGCGCCCCAAGCAACTTCCAGCTTGCTGTTTGATGGGCCCTTGGGGACCGGGCCGGACTTCAAAACCGTTTTCAGATTCTCGGCGAAACCGTCGCCATAGTTCTCCGGCATCAGCGGAGACTCGAAATCCCCGCGGATTTTTACCGGGCGCTCGAACAGAAATGCTTTGAGGTTGGACCAGAAACCGTCGGTCACGAAGCGGGTGGGGGTGCCAAATTGGGGTAGGGGAGTTGAGGGTGTCCCCGAGGCACCTGTTTTGGCCTTCGTCGGCTGAGGCTGAGTCGGCAAAAGACTGATCATTTTACCCGGCACCGTCTTCCCTCGATTTAGACGCAACTCTTGCGCATTCAGCGTGCCCAGCCGGATATGATTCGCGGAGGCCGGGAAAGGTTGCGCGCGCCACGCGGCTGACACCGACTGCTATTCATTGTAACATACGCGTTTCAGTTGCTTTCCGATGTTTCCCGCTCCATAACCAGCCGCCGAGTACATGAGGCGTATGAATGCGGCGACTGCACTGACGTCGCCAAACAGCGACACTGCAAGCAGCATTAACATGGTAAGAACCAAGACAAAAGGGGATTTTCTTCGCTCAGCTCATGGCCGAACCACTCGAACTCAAGAAAACACTGAACCTGCCAAAGACCGATTTTCCCATGAAAGCCAACTTGCCGCAGAACGAGCCGAAACAGCTGGCCGCGTGGGATGAGGAGCACCTGTACGAGAAAATTCTGGAGACGCGCAAGGGCAAGCCGCTGTTCGTGTTGCACGACGGGCCGCCTTACCCCACGGGAACGATTCACCTGGGCACCGGGCTGAACAAAATCCTGAAAGACATGATCGTGAAATCGGAGAGCATGGCGGGGC
>JBBRZT010000227.1:0-6292 GCA_038236395.1 Candidatus Acidiferrales bacterium | reverse complement strand
GAAGCGTCGCCGTACTGCCAGTTTCCGCCGTCCAGCGCGTCCATGAATTTCGAGATGCCGGTAACCACCCCGATGGGCAGGCCGCCGCCGACTACTTTTCCATACGTGGCGATATCCGCGCGCACGCCAAAATGCGCTTGCGCGCCTCCCGGCTCCACGCGGAAGCCGGTAACCACTTCATCGAAAATCAACGCCGAGCCGGTTTCTTGGGTGACGCGCCGCAAATCGTGCAAGAACTCTCGAGGCTGCAGGTCGAGCCTGCGGCTCTGCACCGGTTCGACCAGCACAGCGGCGATTTCCGAGCCGCGCGCCCGGATAATATCCAGCGACTGCGGATTGCCGTAGTCCAGGACGATAACTTCTCCGACGGCGCTGCTGGGAATTCCCGGTGCAATCGGCGCGGTGCGCGTTTCTCCGTTGATAGTCAACGGACGGAAGAGTACTTCGTCGAAAATTCCATGATATGCGCCGGCAAAAACTGCAATCTTGTCGCGGCCGGTAACTGTACGCGCCACGCGGGTGGCTGCCAGCACCGCTTCCGAGCCGGTGTTGGTGAAACCCACGCGCTGCATACCGCTGAATTCTTTTACCAGCGCGGCGACTTCGCCGACCACCGGTTGAATCGGGCCGATTTCGAAACCGCGATCCAGCTGCTCGTGCACTGCTTTCACGACGAACGGCGGGCGGTGCCCAAACAGGCTGGCGCCAAAACCCATTACGAAGTCCACGTATTCATTGCCATCCACGTCCCACACTCGCGAACCGTCTGAGCGGTTGGTGACAATCTGGTAGACCATTTCCTTCCAGTGTTTGTTGAAGCCGGAAACGGAGCGCGGGTCGGCAAGTATCGCGCGGTTTTCCGCCGCGATTTTCTTCGAGCCTCCCGTACGCTTGATGTACCTGGAGATCAAATCGTCCAGAGCGGACTTTTGTGTGGCGGAAATCGCCGCGCCCGGGCCGCGGTCGATCGGCTTGAACGGGCCGTGCGATTTCTGTTCGGGCTTGATCGTCATGGACGGAGCTGCCGCGGGTGGCGCCGCCGCCGGAGCTGCAGGTGCTGCGGCAACAGGCAGCGGTTGCGCGGCGCGAGTTCCGCCTTGCGTCATCAATTGCAGCAACTGAGTGGTCAGGATTTGTTGCTGCAACAAAATTTGTTCGAGCGTGCCGCCCTGCAAGTTTGCAGTGGGAAGCGCCATGGTTTGCGCGGGCGCGTACTGTGCTGGGGAGGACTGGACTGGTGCGGCTTGTGCCACAGGCGCTGCCGCAGGGGCTGGCGGCGCAAATGCCTCAGCCGGCATCGTGGCGTCCAGATAAGTGGCGATTTCTTCCAGCGAGCCGAGTTCTTCCATCAACTGCCGAAACGTAACGGGAACGCCGAACCTGCGCTGGAATAATTGCGCGGCCTGAGTCAGCAACAGTGAATCCAGCCCCAATTCCAAAAGGCTGGCGGATGTCTCGATTCCCGAAAGATCGTAACCGGATAGCTCGTGCAATAGTGAGCTGGCTGCCGCGAGCAAGCGTTCTTTGCGCGGAGCGGCCGCGACCGGCGCGGGTTGCGCCGCTGGTTGAGTAGCTGGTGCGGGTTGAACGTCCGCAAGAGTAGTAGTCTGCAAAATATTGCCTCCGCCATGGTCAGGAGCCATCGCAGGGGTGGTTTCTAAAATTTTATCTCTTGCCGGCGATGCCGCCGAATCCGGCCAGTAGCGCTTGCGTTCAAATGGATAGGTGGGAAGTACGACACGGCGGCGCTGCTCGTGGGCATAGAAGCCTTGCCAATCGATGGTTGCGCCGGTCATCCACAGGCGGCCCACCGCTTCAAGCAAGCCGCGCAATTCCTGCGCGCCGGCCAGCGGCAACGATGCGAGAACCGTTTGCTCCGCGGTCTTTGATGGATGCTGACGGGCCAGCGTGCTGAGTGTTTGTCCCGGACCAACCTCCAGCAAAACGTATCGCGGATCCTTTATCAATTCCGCAACGCCGTCGACAAAGCGCACGGTTTGCCGCACGTGCCCGGCCCAGTATTCCGGACTCGTGGCTTCGGCAGCGTTGATCCACTTTGCGGTTACGTTCGACACATAAGGAATCTGCGGCTCGCCGAGCTTAACCTTGCGCAGTAATGCGGTGAACGGCGCCAGCACCGGCTCCATCATCGGCGAATGGAACGCGTGCGAGGTGTTAAGCCGCCGGGCGGCGATTTTCTTTGCTGACAGTTGCTCTTCCAGCGCATCGATAGCCTCGTAAGGCCCGGAAACCACGCACAAATTTACGGAATTAATCGCGGCGATCGTTATTTGAGGATTGAGCAGCGGCAGAACTTCTGCTTCCGGCAAGCGGATTGCCAGCATCGTGCCGCCCGGCTGCGCCTGTACCAGTTCGGCGCGCCGCGCGATCAGCGTCAACGCATCTTCCAGGGTAAAAACTCCCGCAAGGCATCCGGCAACGTATTCGCCGACGCTGTGGCCGATCATAGCCGCGGGCTTGACGCCCCAGGACATCCACAATTTGGCCAGAGCGTACTCGATGACAAATAACGCCGGCTGCGTAAAGCGCGTCTGCACCAGCAGTTCTTCAGACTCTTTTTCCGCGCCAGCTTTCGGAAACATCACCGTGCGAATGTCTTTTTTCAGGACGGGCGTAAGCAGTTCGGCACAGCGATCCACTTCCGCGCGAAATGTTTCTTCCGTGCGATACAGTTCCGCGCCCATTCCCGCGTATTGCGCGCCCTGGCCGGGGAACATGAAAACCACGGGCGGCTCGCGCAATTGCTGGTGATGGGTGAAAACCCGTTTGGCGTCGCGAGCCAGCAGCGTGGCGCTGCCGTCCGCGGCGTCCTGACAGGCCACAATGCGGCGCTGGGTAAACTCACTGCGGCCAACCTGCAAGGTAAAGGCGGCGTTGGCAAGCTCTCGCGCAGATTCGGTTGCATCGCTGCGCCCAGCGAGTTTCTGAAGATATTCGGCAAGATTGGTGGTAGCGCGATCCAGCGCTTCCGTCGTCTTGGCGGAGAGCACCAGCAGTTGCCACGGACGCGAAGCTCCCGAAGGCGGCAAGTCCGGCGTTTCTTCCAGCACCACGTGAGCGTTGGTGCCGCCGGTGCCGAAAGAGCTGACGCCGGCGCGGCGCGGCGCGCCCGATTTCGTTTTCCACTCCTGCAAATTCGCGTTTACGTAAAAAGGACTGTTCTCCAGATCCAGCTTGGGATTCGGCTTTGTAAAATGCAGGCTCGCGGGAATCGTTTTGTTGTATAGCGAAAGCGCTGTCTTGATCAGGCCGGTCACGCCCGAAGCGGCATCCAGGTGACCGACGTTGGTTTTCACCGAGCCAATTCCGCAAAACTGTTTTGCGTCGGTGCTCATGCGGAACGCTTTCGTCAGGCCCGCGATTTCGATGGGATCGCCGAGCGGCGTGGCCGTTCCGTGGGCCTCTACATAGCTGATACTTTGCGGATCGATTCCCGCCAGCGCGTGGGCCATGGCGATGACTTCCGATTGCCCCTCGACGCCCGGCGCCCCAAAACTCACACGCTGCGAGCCGTCATTATTAAGAGCCGCGCCTTTGATTACTGCGTAAATGTGGTCGCCGTCGTTGACCGCGTCTTCCAACCGCTTCAGAACCACTACCGCAACGCCGTTGCTGAATACCGTTCCCGCGGCCTGCGCGTCGAACGTGCGCGTGTGCCCATCCGCCGAGCCGATATTTCCTTCGTCGTAGTAGTAGCCGCGCTGTTGCGGCACGCGCACTGACGCGCCGCCGGCCAACGCCACGTCGCATTGATAAGTGAGCAGCGATTGGCAGGCCTGCCCGACCGCCACCAGCGAAGTAGAGCATGCGGTGCTGACGTTGAGCGCCGGGCCTTTGAGTCCCAATTTGTAAGCCACGCGGGTGGTGAGATAGTCCTTCTCGTTGCCGTACATCACCAGTTCGGGCCCGACCAGATCGATCAGCTCCGGCCGCGAATGCAACGCGTGTAAATAATAGGTATTGAAGGTGACGCCCGCGAATACTCCCACCGATCCGCGCATCCGGTTCGGCGCGTAGCCCGCGCGCTCCAGAGCCGTCCAGCAGGCTTCCAGGAAAACGCGCTGCTGCGGATCGGTAACTTCCGCTTCTTTGGGATGAATGCCGAAAAACGCCGCGTCAAAACAATCCGCATCTTTCAGAACGCCGCGCGCGGGAATGTAATTTCCGGCGCGTTTCAGCGCAGCGGGATCCAGGCCCGCTTCAGCCATCTCCGCGTCGCTGAAGAATGAAACCGTTTCCTTGCCGGCGACGAGATTGGCCCAGAACTCTTCGACGTTCTCCGCGCCCGGAAAACGTCCGGACATCCCGATAATCGCGATACCTTCGTATGCTCGTTCGCTCATATCCCTATTTCTTCAGTGTAGTACGCATCTTCGCCAGTGCTTCCTTCTGCCGCACCGCACGGTCTTGCCATTTCTCGCCGGTCGTCGCGGGAGCCGCGGCCTGCTGCAAATGCCGCGCCAGCGCCCCGATACTAGGATGTTCCAGCAGTGTCACGATCGGAAACTCCGTTTTCAGCAGTTCCCTTAGCCGCCCGTGCATCTGGATCAACAGCATGGAATGCCCGCCCAGATCGAAAAAGTTTTCTTCCACGCTGATGCGTTCCAGGCCGAACATGTTTTGCCACACACCGGCGATGGCGATTTCCATTTCCGTCTGCGGCGGAACGAAATTTTGCGATTGCGCGCGAAACTTGCGCTTGGCCACGCCTTCGGGTGCAGGAGGTGCCGGCGACGAAAGCAGCGCGAGTAAATCCGCCACGCGCTTCTCGAAAAACACCGGCGCAAGCTCCAGAATCGTTTCCAGGTCGCGTATCCATCGTTGCACGGTCGCGGGCGCCAGGGCCTGCCGGTCGTAAATCAGTTTCAACTGCAGAGAAGCCCCCGGCTCTGCCAGCAGCATGACCGGATAGTTGGTGTGCACCGGCCCGGTGAAGTCGGCAATCTGCACGGCGTCGCCAAAAGTTTTGGCGGATTCATCTACCAGGTAATTCTGGAAAACCACCAGGCTGTCGAACATGCGATGCCGCCAGGGCATCTCGCTGTATTGCTGGATTTCCATCAGCGGCGTGTACTGCACCGGGCTCAGCTTGAGCATGCGCGCGTGCAACTCGCGGAAAAAGTCTCCGGCGGTCGCGCCGCGATCAACTTTTACGCGTACCGGCAAATTGTTTACGAACGGCCCCGCGATGGATTCGACGCCGCGTAAATCCGCGGGGCGGCCGGCAAAAGCCGCGCCAAACACCACATCGGCGTTGCCAGACTGGCGGCTCAGCAAAAGCGCCCAGGCGCCCTGTACCAGGCTGCTCAGGGTCAATTGCAGTTGGCGGGCCGCGGTTTTCAGCGCATTGGTGGCTTCGCTGGAGATTTCCAGGGAGGCCTCAACATACCGCTCGTCGGTTGTAACTGGTTCGGTCGTATCCCGAGGCAGCGGCGTCGGCTCCTTGAATCCTGCAAGATTTTCGCGCCAGAAATTCTGTGCTTCGCCCGGAGTTTGCTTGCCCAGCCAACTCAGGTAATCGCGATAGGGACGCGCATGCTCCATCTCGATCGGAATATCTTTGGCAAATGATTGATAGAGCCGGCTACTGTCGCGAAACACCAGCGGCCATGACCAGCCATCCAGCAGCAGGGCCGGCACGCTCCACAGAAATTTCCACGTCTGCTTATCCCAGCGAATTAACGCGAAACGCATCGCCGGAGCTTCGGTCAGCATCAGCGGCTTGGTTCGATCCTGCCGCAGAAACTCCGTCCAGCGGCTTTCGCGCTCTTCCGCCGGCACGCTGCTCCAGTCCCCTATGGTCCACGGTGGTTTTACATCGCGATGCACCACCTGCACGGGCTCGCGCAGTCCTTCGCCATGAATTGTCGACCGCAAAATGCTGTGCCGCTGCAAAGTTTCCTGCCAGGCGCGCTGAAACGCCGCAACGTTCAATTCGCCGCGCAAAGTGCAGCGCCACTGATCGAATGCCAGAAGAGCATTACCGGGATTCGCCGAATAAAACAAAGTCTGAATGGGCGACAGCGGGTAAATATCTTCAATATCTCCGTGCTGCTTGAAGAAATTATCGATTGCCAGCTGCTCCAGCCGCGCCAGCGGAAAATCAGACGGCGTGCGTCCGCCCGCGCCAGGAGACTGGCAATGGGCGATAAGCTCCTTCAGCGTGGCCGTGAAATCATTAGCCAGGTCCGCGATGTCCTTCCCAGGATGAAGTTTCTGGTTGTACGTCCACCACAACTCGAGCCGGCCGTTGAGCACTACGCAATTTGTT
>JBBRZT010000226.1:0-6315 GCA_038236395.1 Candidatus Acidiferrales bacterium | reverse complement strand
CTATTCCCGCAAGCCGGGCGAATGGATTCCTAACAAATTTGGCGGGCGCGAAAACCTGGAAGCCGTCGACTTTATCAAGCGCCTCAACGAAATCACTTTCGAGCGATTCCCCGGTATCCTGACTATCGCGGAAGAATCCACCGCGTGGCCCAGCGTCTCGCGGCCTACTTACCTGGGTGGGCTGGGCTTCAGCATGAAGTGGAACATGGGCTGGATGAACGACACGCTGAAATACTTCTCCGCCAACCCGGTGCACCGCAAGTTCGAGCACAATAAGCTCACGTTTTCTTTGATTTACGCGTTCACCGAGAATTTCGTGCTGCCCTTTTCGCACGACGAAGTTGTTCACGGCAAAAATTCCTTGCTGCACAAGATGCCCGGCGACACGTGGCAGCAGTTCGCCAACCTGCGCCTGCTGTATGCCTATCAATACGCGCATCCGGGAAAGAAGCTGCTTTTCATGGGAGAAGAGTTTGGCCAGCGCCAGGAATTCAGCGAAGCGCGCAGCCTTGACTGGCACCTGCTGCAATATGACTCCCATCGCGGCTTGCAGCAGCTCGTTGCCGACCTGAACAAGCTTTACGCAGCGGAGCCCGCGCTGCATCAGGTGGACTTTGATTGGCCCGGATTCGAATGGATTGATGCCAACGACGCGGACAACAGCATCTTCTCGTTCGCTCGCCATGGGAAAACACCGAGCGACATGATGGTCGTTATCCTCAACGCCACGCCCGTCTTGCGCGGCAGCTATCGCGTTGGCGTTCCCAAGCCCGGCTTCTACACCGAAGCTCTCAACACCGACTCCACGATTTACGGGGGCTCTAACGCCGGGAACCTGGGCGGCGTGCAAGCGGAGCCCATTCCCCACATGGGCCGTCCCTATTCGCTATCCATAACCGTGCCCCCGCTTGCGGGCCTGTTCCTCAAATGGACCCCGGAGCGGGAGGAGGAACCTCGAACCTCGAAACCCGCGACCACGAAATCCTGAGATTCCCTGGCCTTCCCCGAAACATTTTCAGAACAACCCTCGTATGTAAGGTTAGTGCCGGGGAGGCATTTACATGTTCAATCGCACATCCAAATTCGGGAAAGCGGGTTTCGGCAAGGCGGGGCTGTTGCTCTGCACAGCGGTTCTGGCGGCGGCACCGGCGATTCTTTCGCCAGTCGCGTTTGGCCAGACATCGGCTTCAAAAGCGGAGCGCTGGCTGCATGTCCGGGTCGTCAATTCCGACAATAAGGGCGAGATCGTGCGGGTCAATGTGCCGCTCGAGCTGGCAGAAAGCGTTCTTCCCACCATCAATAAAGAACATCTTCACAACGGCAAGCTAACCATCGACCAGGCCCACCTCAACGACGTCGACCTTCACGCGCTGATGAATGCGGTGCGCAATGCGAAGGACGGCGAATACGTGACCGTGCAAGGCTCGGATCAGGACGTTCGAGTCGCGAAGGAAGGCGGCCGCCTGCTGGTTCACGTGAAAGACAAGAGCCGCGGCGACCATTCCAAGCATTCCGAGGTTGAGGTCAAGATTCCCATGCACGTGATCGACGCACTGTTCAGCGCCGGCAAGGACGAGCTGGACATAGTAGCCGCTCTCCACGCTCTTGCTGCGCAAGGCGACACCGAGCTAGTTTCCGTAAAAGACCAAGACAACACCATTCGCGTCTGGCTGGATTCCAAGAACGTCGGGGACTAATCGCGTTAACAGCGCCGAAGAAAAGGAGCGTGAGTAATGATCCTGCTAGCTAAAGTCGCCCTCGGGGTAGCCAGCACCGTGGCCTTCGCCACCGTTTACACCTTTCGCGAAGGAGTAATCCGCGTGGACGTCGATGAATCTCGGGCCGGTGGCTCACACGTTCACGTGTGGGTTCCCGCTGCGGCCGTCCCGATAGCCGTCCACTTCACACCATCGCGCCACTTTCAAGACGCAGGCGAAAAGCTTGAGCCCTGGCTGCCCACGATTCGGCAGTTAACCAAGGAGCTGCAGAAATATCCGAATGCCGATTTCGTCGACGTTCAGGACGGCGCGCAGCACGTGCAGGTTCGTACCCGCGACGGGAAGCTACAGGTCGACGTGCATGAGCCGGGACAATATGTCCACGTCGCCGTACCCATCGACACAATAGAGGATGTGGCTGGCGAGATTTCTGACCACATTCCTGGAGCGTAAGTTACCAAAACGCGACGCTGTGGCCTTCGCCGCTATGCCGCCTAGCTATTCGGCGTGCTCTTCCTTCACATCGCTGGGGATGAAGTAAATCTCCTCAAACATCCCGTCCTTCTTCCATCCTGCTCGCTGCAGGATACCCCGGCCATTTTCCACCATGCTGGGGTGGCCGCAGAGATATCCAGTCGTTCCCTTCGGCCGCAAGCCCCACAGGTCGGTGTATTTACGAACTAAGTCGTCCACGCGGCCCGTTTCTCCGGTCCATGCTTCGTCTTCCCAGGGGCGGCTCACGGTGGTCACAAATTTCAGCCAAGGCACTTCGGCCGCAACCTTTTCCATTTCGTCGCGGTAGCCGAACTCCCACGACCGGCTCCCACCCTGTATGCAGTAAAGCTTGTGTTCCCCCGGCATGGGATTCCCGCCGCTTTTCCAATCGCGATAAAGAGTGCGCACGTAACTCACAAATGGCGCGATCCCGGTGACCGTGGAAAGCAGCAAGTGGTGTGTTCGCCCGCTGCGCAGGTCCAAAGTGAAACGCCCTTTCGCAATCTTCCGGCAAAAGAGGTTGTCACCCTCGTTCAGTTTGTAGAGATGCGGTGTCAGAGCGCCTTGCGGCACCAACTCCAGGAAAAATTCCAGGGTGTCTTCATATGGCGACGACACCAGCGAGTAGGCTCGCTCAATTCTCTGCCCCTCGTGTTCCACTCCCAGCGTGGCGTATTGCCCCGCCAGGAATTTGAACGGTCCTCCAGGATCCACGCGGATGAGCCATAGATCGGCAGCGAGGTCTCGTCGTTCGACTATTTTCGCCTGAAAATGTTTGTCCGACGGCAGCATTCAATACTCCTGATGTAGTAATTCAACTAATTTACGGATTTTGCTACTCGTACGCGAGCGCCACGACCGGATCGTAACTTGCCGCCCGGAGGGCCGGGAACACTGCTCCCGTAGCAGCTCCGACGAACGCCAGAGCCACCGCCGACAAGATCCACGACGGAGAAACCAGAATGGTCAGGCCCGGATTGGTCTGTTTCAAGGTGGCCTGGATCAGGAACGTCGCCACGATCCCCAGAGCCGTTCCCATTAAAGTGATCATAAAAGTTTCGCCCAGCAACATGCGCACCACGTCAAAGCGCGAGAAGCCCAGCGCCTTCAAAATCCCGATCTCGCGCGTCCGCTCCATCACCAGTGTGTGCATATTGAGCAACACCACCAGAAAGCTGATCACGATTCCCAGCGCCACCATCGTCCGCGTAAACGGCCGCAACTGCGGTAGATTGGAAGAAGTCATCAGCGAGACGTATTCCGATAGCGACCGGACGCTGTTCAGGGGCGCCAGCGCCAGAATCGCCGCGCGGGTTCCCTCCGTATCCCCTTTGCTTCGAACGTAAAACATGGACACGCGCTTTTCTGCGCCGGCGATGCCCTGCGCGGTTTGTAGCGGAATGAAAAATCTTGCGCCTTTGCCGTGAGCCACGATTCCGCTCACGGTAAACTCATGATTCAACAGGCTGACTTGGCTGCCCACCTTCAGATGCCGAGATTGCGCGATGATATCGTCGGCGATGACTTCATCGGGTCCCACAAAGGCGCGCCCGGCTCGAAATAGAAATCCCCGGCTTAAGGCATTGAACCGTTTGAAATCAATGCCGTACACCATGATGATGTTCTTGGGCTCGGTCAGAATCACCGTGGGAGCCACTTCATCGACGCCAGGCAGCTCCGCGATCTTGTCGCCCAGCGATTCCTGCATCACCGCGCTGGAGAACGCAAAGAAAATCGACGAGTTCGGCGGCTGCACGATAATATCCGCACCCACCCCTTCAACTCGCTTTCCCCATTCGGAAACTACGCCTGAAGTGAGGCCCGCGATCATCAGCACCAGCACGACTTGTATCGCAATTGCCAGCACGCTCAGCGAACTTCGCAGAGGGCGCGTCGCAATACTTCCCCAGAACATTTGCAACAGGGAAAATCGTCCTTCAAACGTGTCATTCATTTTTAAAATCCGCGGCTGAACTGTATCATCGCTGTTTGACGGAGGTCAAAAAACGGAGCGCGCCGTTATTGCACGAGCCGTTCCTAAACTCATGCGAAATATTTCGTCGTGATTAAGTTTTGCACACAAGTGTTGATAAGTTTGTGGAAAACGTGGGGTTGGTATTGCCTAACTGCACTTTCATCAACACTCTTCGCCGGTTTGCACAATTTCCGTGCAGTTGTTCGCGGATGGAACATCTCCGCCCTAAAAAAGAACGTTCCGATCAATACCACTTCGGCGGACGCTCCAGATGAATTTTGATCGGTTCCTTCGTCTCCGTGATGTCGTACCACTTCCCGTACGTCTTCCATCCATCCGCCACAATTTGAATCAACACTTTTCCCAGCGGCGCGTCCGGCACGTGCGCGATTCCTTCGCGGTTGGTCTTGACGTTCAGCTCGTACTTCCTATCTTTCCTTAACTTGTGCTCTTCCACGTATTTCAGGTACACGCTGGCGTTTTCTACCGGCGCGTCCTTTTCACCTCCAGTGACCTCGATGGTCACCCGGGTGGTGGACATCGTTCGTTGTGGTTCCGCTCCCCGCACGGGCTGCGAGATGCCGGCCCTCACGACCAGACCCATAATGCACAACGCACCACACAGAGCGGCACCACTTAGCATTTTCTTCATATTACTGGAACCATCCTCCACGGAGGCCCTCCCGTGGTCAAGTCCTTCGCCTGGCTAATTCGATGCCGCCGCGCGCGGCCCCGCTGTACCGCTTGCGGCTTAAAAACTTCACCCATCACGGCGCTTCATTGACTCACCGTTGCGGCTGCTGTAACTTCTGAAGAATCAAGTGCAGCTTTCGTTTGGTCCTTCCGTATGCTTGTACAGCCGTCCGCTGTGTCGGCGGTCTTCGCGGGTGGTAACTACGCTTGCTGCTAGTATCCGCACAGCGCGTGTCGAGGCGATAGCTGCCTGCCGGGCCTGCCGTTAACCCTTCACCGCGCGTACGTGTTGCCGAAAGAGGTTCACTCATGGGTTTTGCTACAAATGCGATTCACGTCGGGCAGGAGCCTGACCCGGCAACCGGCGCAATCGTCGCGCCAATCTACCAGACCTCAACCTACGTGAACGAAGAGTTGGGGAAGAACAAAGGCTACGACTACGCGCGCACCAATCATCCCAATCGCAAGGCGCTGGAGCGCACCATCGCCAAGCTCGAGGAAGGTCACAGTGCGTATGTGTTCACCTCTGGGATGGCAGGCATCGATGCCGTGTTTCGCCTGCTGCGTCCGGGAGACCACGTGGTCGTTTCCGAGGCGGTGTACGGCGGCGTGTTCCGCCTGTCCACTCAGCTCCTCGTCCATTTTGGATTGGAATTCAGCTTCGTCGACACTTCTTCTGCTGATGCCGTGCTGCTGGCCTTCCGGCCCAACACCAAAATGTTGTACATCGAAACGCCCACCAACCCGACCTTGCGGGTCGCGGACATTGCCGCGTTGTCCAAGCTGGCCAATCAGCGGAATATCACCGTGGTCGTGGACAACACTTTCTTGAGTCCTTACCTGCAGCGTCCCATCGAGCTCGGTGCGCACATCGTCGTGCATTCCATGACCAAGTATCTCAACGGCCATAGCGACTCGACCGGCGGAGCCGTGGTGCTCACCCGCCCCGAAGACGCAGAGAAAATTTATTTCATTCAGCGCTCCGCGGGCGCAGGCCTCGCGCCCATGGATTGCTTCCTGATCTCTCGCGGCATCAAAACTCTCGCGGTGCGCATGCTGCAGCACAACGCCAACGGCCTGATGGTGGCACGCCACCTCGATGCCCACCCCAAAGTTCGCAAAGTTTACTATCCGGGACTTCCCAATCACCCGCAGCATGAAGTCGCGCGGCGCCAGCAGAAAGGTCCGGGCGGCATGCTTTCGTTCGAGCTGGGCTCTCTGGAGGCGGCTCGCCGGTTTCTCAACAATGTAAAACTTTGTTCGCTGGCAGAGAGTCTGGGTGGTGTTGAAACTCTAATTTCTCTGCCCGCGCTCATGACCCACGCCTCCATGCCGGCGGAAGTGCGCGAACGTGTGGGAATTACCGACGGCCTGGTGCGCTTGTCGGTCGGCATCGAAGACGCGGAAGACATCATCGCTGACCTCGATCAGGCT
>JBBRZT010000225.1:0-6408 GCA_038236395.1 Candidatus Acidiferrales bacterium | reverse complement strand
GATGCGGTCTTCGTAGCGGAAGGGCAGGTAATTCAGGAGGTCTTCGAGGGTGAGGATGCCGCGCTTGGCGAGCAGCTCGGCTCGCTGCGGGCCGACGCCTTTGATCATGCGGACTTCGGTGGTGAGAGTTTGCGTGGGCACTGTAGAAGTTCTAGGTGATTGCGTAAGTACGGTAATTTGCTTCTCTCTTTATACCATTAGGGGAATGCGGACGCAGGTAAGGTGCTGGTGCGGCGAAACTTGCATGGATTTGGCGCGTATCCTAGAGTGATGACGCCGCGCGCCGTAGTTGGACGCGGTCCGTCAATATCAATCGGAAGGCACGCGCGCCGTTAGATGTCTGGTGCGGAGACAAACAGCAGATTCCTCATCCGCCTGGAAAAGGCGGCGGAATTCGGAATGACGGATTCAGGGTCACCGTCGGAGTGAAGCGGGAGTGGGAGTGGAGGAAATGTGGCGAATGATCGGCTGACGGCGGCGAATAAACTGGCGCTGATGTTGTGGGTGGTGGCGGGTATTGCCGGGGCGCTGTTCGCTTACAAATATTATTTCCGGGCGTTTCCGGAAGCCGCGGTGAATTTCAAGGTGTCGCGCGGGGAAGCGTTGACGCGCGCGAAACAGTTTTTGCCGAGCATGGGCGAAGACACGGGCAGCTACCAGTCGGCGATTGTTTTTGAGGTGGACGATAACGCGAAGACCTATCTGGAACGCGAGACCGGTCTGGAGCAGGCCAACCGACTGATGTCTTCGGAGCTGAACATCTGGTATTGGGATGTGCGGTTTTTCAAGCCGCAGCAGGAAGAAGAATTTCACGTGCGCGTGAGCCCCGCGGGACAAGTGGTGGGCTATGAACACCACGTTGCGGAATCGCGGGCGGGAGCGACGCTGGATCGCGCCGCGGCGCAAGTGACCGCGGAGACTTTTCTGGACGCGAAATTGGGAGTGAAGTCGGGCTGGGACCTGCTGCCCGAGGAAATCAATTCCACGAAGAGATCGAACCGGCTGGACTGGTCGTTTACCTGGGAAAAACATGGATTCCGCGCGAAGGATGCGCCGTATCGATTGAACGTGGTGGTGCAGGGCGCGCAGATCGGCGACAGCGAAGAATATTTGAAGGTTCCGGAGGCGTGGGAGCGCAGTTACAAGCAATTGCGCTCGACGAACATTCTCTACAACCAGATCGCCATCATTCCGTACATCCTGCTGATGGGCAGCGCGCTGTGGCTGGGGATTTCGCTGTGGCGCAAGGGGCAGGCGGACTGGATGGGCGCGATAAAACTCGGCGCGCTGGTAGCTGCGCTGTTTTTTTTCATGCAGCTGAACCAGTGGCAATCGACGCGGGCGGGTTACGACACGCATGTTTCGTACAACAGTTTCGTCACGCTGCAGATTGCGATCGCGATTTTGATGGCCATTGGCACGGCGTTGACGGTGACGCTGGTGATGCCCGGGGCGGAGCCGCTGTATCGCGCGACGCAGCCGAAGCGGTTGCGGCTGAACAAGGCGTTTACCTTGCGCGGTCTGCAATCGAAGGAATTTTTTTCGGCGGCGGTGGTGGGATTGTCGCTGGCCGCGGCGCACATCGGGTTCATCGTGGCGTTTTACATGTTTGGCAGCAAGGTGGGCATCTGGGCTCCGCAGGACGTTAATTATTCGGATGCGGTGAATACGGCGTTTCCGTGGATTGCGGGGGTGGCCATCGGGCTGCTGGCTTCGACCAGCGAAGAATTTTTGTTCCGGCTGTTTGCGATTCCGTTCGTGGAGCGGTTAACGAAATCGCGGGTGCTGGCGGTGATTTTGCCGGCGTTTTCGTGGAGCTTTCTGCACAGCGCGTATCCGCAGGAGCCGGGATATACGCGCGGAATTGAAGTGGGAATTATCGGGATTGTGGCGGGCATCGTAATGCTGCGCTGGGGAATTCTGGCCACGCTAATCTGGCATTACACGGTGGACGCTTCGCTGGTGGGATTGCTGCTGGTCCGTTCGAACAGCACGTATTTCAAAATTTCCGGCGTGATTGTGGGGGCCGCCGCGCTCGCCCCGCTCGCATTTTCGGGCATTGCATATCTGAAGCGCGGCAAATTTGCGGAAGTTGATGATTTGTTGAATGGGGCGGAGCCGCCGCCGGAGATCAGCTTTGCGGCCGAAGGTGTTGTCGCAGAGGATGGCGCGCGACCGGTGGGGCGCTACGATGCGCTGACGAGCGGGATGATTGGTGTGCTGGCGGTATGCGTGGTGGTTGGAGGTTTGCTGGCGTGGCGGGTGAAGTCGCCGGCCATTGGCGATTACCTGAAGCTTTCTGTTGATGCGGGCGGCGCGCGAACCCGCGCGGACGAAATTCTGCGTGCTCGTGGAGTGGACCCGAACTCTTATCATCACGCGACTTTGCTGGCGAATACCACCGACCCAGAGACCAACGAATTCCTGCGTGAACGTTTGGGCGTGGCGGGAGTGAATGAGATTTACAAGCAGGAGGCGCCCGGGGCGTTGTGGAAGGTGCGCTATTTTCGCGACAGCCAGCCGGAAGAATTCGCGGTGGTGTTGAAGCCGGACGGCTCATTGCACTCGGTGCATCATACGTTGAGCGAGGATGCGCCGGGGGCTTCGCTGAGTAAAGAGGAGGCGCAGGCGCGCGGGGAAGAATTTCTGCGCAACACAAAGCAGATTGATCTGAAGCAGTGGGCGCTGGTGGAATCCAAATCCGACAAGCACCCGCATCGCGTGGATCACACTTTGACGTGGGAAGAAAACCGAACGTTGGGCGCCGGACAGCCGAGCGATTCGAAGGCGAGCGCGCATGTGCGCATTGAGCTGCAGGTGCTGGGCGATGAAGTGGCCAACTATCGCACGTACGTAAAAATTCCCGACGACTGGCGGCGGCAGCAGGCGGAACTGACGCTACCGAGGGTGATGCTGTCGATCGTGTTGCCATTCCTGATATTGGGAGGGCTGGCGGTTACCGCAGCGATTGTGTTCCTCAAGAATTTGCGTTCGGAAGAGGCGCGCTCCATTCCGTGGAGACGCATCGGCGGATGGGGTTTGTGGGGACTGATTGCCTACGTGATGCTTTTTGCGTTCGGCGATCGCATCGCCAATTTTTTGAACGCGTACCAGACGGCGATACCTTTCAAGACCATGCTGGTGGGAATCGGGATCGGCGCGGTATTGGGCGCGGCGGTGTATTTTGCGGGAATCACGCTGGTGTTTGGCATGGCGTGGTATTTCGCGAAGCGGGCGTTCGGCGAAGAGCAATTGCCGGGATGGAGCGGCATGCCCTCGGCTTATTACCGCGATGCGTTGTGGATTGGGTTGGGCGGTGCGGCTGCGCTGGTGGGATTGAGCCGATTGGTGGCGGTGGCAGCGGCGCATTGGCCGACCGCGCACCGCGCCATCGAGGCTTCCTTCGGCGGAGATTTTGATGCCACGCTGCCCGGCGCGTCGATTTTCGGCACGGTGTTGATCAGAGCGTTGATGCTCACGGGACTGACCGCGCTGGTAGCGTCGTTTGTCGCAGCGTTCATCAAGCAGCCGTGGTTGAGGGCATTGCTGTTTTTTGGCGTGGCGCTGGCGATGGTGGGCAGCAACTGGGGCACGCCGGGGGATTACGCGAAACAATTTTTGGCGGGAGCGATTCCGCTGGGTGTGATTGTGTTTGGAGTGACGCGACTGGTGCGCTTCAATATGTTGGGATACTTTTTGATTGTCGCTTTGTTGAGCCTTGCAGGTGGGGCGGCGAAGCTGATCGCGCAGCCGGACGGGTTCTATCGCGTGAATGGGTATGTGGTTTTGCTGATGCTGGTAGCGTTGCTGGCTTGGCCGCTGGTGGCTTGGCGAGGGCGGGCATCAGAGGCGAAGGCTTAGCGATCGTTGGGGACGCTCATTACTTCAGGGGCTAAAGCCCCTTGCTAAGTAGTCGCTTACGTGGGGGCTGAAGCCCCCACCTCCTGAAGCGCATTCCTTCCTTCCTTTTCAGTGAATTAGGGCGAAACAAAAGGGTGGTTTGCATCGTTGTTATGAAGGGAAGCGATGCTCACCCATGAGGCGGAAGCCCGTCCAAAGGGGTGGTCGCGCGGGAGTTTCGTGTTGGCCGAATGAGAAAACCTGGTTTAAGGTGCTGTGGCGCGCGCTACGGCGCATTTTCAGGCAAAGTAAGCGCTGGCAGCGTTCAGCGCGATTCGGCACACGAAGAGAAAGCGAAAAATGTCGCTTCCACGATGGGTTTTGGCCGTGGCCGGTGAAGCCGGCGGGCCAGGCAGCGGAGACGCAGCCCTGGCTTCGGTGACGTCCTTGCCGGACCTCGACGATCGTGCGCTGGTGGTGGAAGCACAAACGGGCAGCCGCGCCGCGTTTGAAGAATTGGTGCGCCGCTACGACCGCGACGTGCTGCGGCTGGCGTTGAACCTGATGAAGCGTCCCGAGGACGCGCGCGACATTTACCAGGAAGCATTCCTCAAGGTCTACCGCAACCTGCACCGCTTCCGATTCGAATGCAGTTTTTATACCTGGCTTTACCGCATCGTGACCAATGTGTGCCTCGATCACCTGCGGCGTCGCCAGGCGCGGCCGGAAGATCAGTCGCCGGAGCCGTATCGCGGCCGGAACGAAGAAGGGATCACCGATTTTTTTGAGCGGCAGCGTGAACACCGGCCGACACTCGATCCCGAACGAACGATGTTTGGACTGGAAATTAAAGCGCGGATTGCCACGGCGATGCTGCGGTTGTCTCCGCGCGAACGCATCGTTTTCGAGATGAAGCATTACCAGGGATTGAAGCTGCGAGCCATCGGAGACGCGCTGGGAACTACCGAAGAGACAGTGAAGAATTCGCTGTTCCGCGCGACGCGCAAGCTGCGGCATGAACTGGGAGAGCTGCGATGAGCGTCGGGGAAAAGAAAGCGCGCTGCGCGGAGATCGCGGCGATGCTGGTTTTCTATGCCTGCGATGAAGTGAACGAACAGGAACGGCAACAGATCGAAGAGCATCTGTCGGTGTGCGATCTGTGCACGCGGCAACTGGCCGGTGAACGCGAATTGTGGGAAGCGATTGGCGCCGCGCAGCAATCTTCAAACAGGGCGGGAGAAATCGACTCCGCGGACGTGCTGCTGGCGCAATGCCGCAGCGAGCTGGCGGAAAAACTGGACGATCTTTCGTCGACTTTGGCGGCTCAAGAACGTTGGCAATTGTTTGGTTGGGCGCGCCGCTGGATGGCGCTGCGGCCGGCGTGGAGCGGCGCGATGCTGGTTTTTTTTGGCGTGCTGCTGGGCGCGGAAGTGATTCCCTGGCTGCAAAGCGGAGTCCCCGGTAACAACAACGGCCGGGTGGTCAATGTGATGGCTTCGCAGAAGCTGACGGACGAGCAGCTTTCGAAGATGGCGGTGGCGGGGATCAATCTTTCGCCGTGGCCGAATGCCGCGCCGGGCACGGTGCAACTGCAACTGCGCGCGGAGCAGCCCATGGTGCTTTCCGGCAACGCCGACGACAAAGAGATGCGCCGGGTTTTGACCTACGTGGTGGAAAATGGCGAGCGCTTCGATGCAGGCATCCGGCTGGATTGCCTGGATGCGTTGAAGGCGCAAGCGCGGGACCTGCAAGTGCGGGGCGCGCTGCTGGTGGCTGCAAGGAAAGACCCCAATCCCGCGGTGCGCATGAAGGCGCTGGAAGCGCTGCGCGATTCGGCCGCGGATGACGCGGTGCGCGAGGCTTTGCTGGACGCGCTGACACACGATGCCAATCCGGGCGTGCGCGTGGAAGTGGTGAACATGCTGGTGCATTCGCTGGAGCATGAACTGATCGACAGCTCGACTCCGAATCTGGCAAGCGTGCCGGACAATCCGGATGACGCGTCCGATGAGACGCAGGCGATTGCTCCTTCGAGTGAACCGGGAACTCCCGTGACGGACCCATCGGTGGGAAAAGTGATTCGCACGCTGGAAGAATTGCGGCAGCGGGATCCTAACCGCTACGTGCGGCTGCGCAGCGCGGCGGCGTTGCGGCAGATTGGTCCGCGAGAAGTTCAGTAAAGAGCGGCGGAAGACTCGTTCAGCGATGAAAGCTAGTTTCCAATACAGGTGTGGGTTTCAACGCGGGATTTTCTCTGGCTGGCCGGCATTGACCGGCGTGCTGGCGATAACCCTGTTTGCGAGCGCGACCGTTTTGGTGGCGGCGATGCCCGGCCCGGACGCGATGGCTCCTACGTCTCTGGATCCTCCGGTTACCCCACACACTTCTGTCGAGCGCAGCGGAAAATTCGAGACTAAAAATGGATTGACGTTGCGGCTGACCGCCGATTTGGGCTCGGTGCGGATTATTACGCTGGAGACCGGCGGCGCGCCGACGGTGCGCTACACGATGCACGTCGAGACAGATGCGCGCGGACCGCAGGCGCAGAGCTTGCTGGAAAAATATGTG
>JBBRZT010000224.1:0-6450 GCA_038236395.1 Candidatus Acidiferrales bacterium | reverse complement strand
GTTCCAGCTCCCGGCTGTCGCCTATCTGCAATTTTCTCTGCATCACGGGATTCATCACCGCGGCCAGCTCTCCACTTATCTGCGCGCCATGGGTGGCCGCGTCCCGGCCATCTACGGTGAAAGCTACGATTCCGCCGAAGCCAAAAAAGCCGCGCAAGCCTGAGCCGCTTCACTCACGAACGCCGTGGTGTTACGAGCGCGGCCACTGGAAAGACCATTACCGAGGCAAGCTCTATGTGCAGAAATATCAAAAACCTTTTTAATTTCGATCCGCCGGTTACCGAAGAAGAAATTCGCAACGCTTCGTTGCAATTCGTGCGCAAGATCTCCGGTTTCAACAAGCCGTCGAAGGCCAATGAAGCCGCATTCGACGCCGCCATTGAGGACGTCGCCGGCGTCTCCGCACGACTGCTGCGTTCGCTGGAAACCACAGAAGCCGAAAAGCTAAAAGCCCGCGCCGCAGAGCGATTCGGCGCCGGAGCGTAATCGCGCAATTCCACTGCGTTCCGAACAAACGCTCCGAGAAAATCCAACAGCAGCGCGGCAAGCGGTTTCCCATGTGCCGATAAAACGCCGAGACTGAAATTGGCCCGCGAATAATTCAGCCGACGACACAAAAAAGGCATAAGATGCAGGCGCGCGACGAAGCCTGATTGAATCCATCGCCAGCGTCCAACCGATCCACTCAACCGAGGAAAACATATGGCGGCATTTTGCGGCAAGTGTGGCAAACCACTGGACGGCGGCAGATTCTGTCCCGCTTGCGGAGCGGATTCGGCCGAGCCGATTTCCGCAGCAACACCAAGCGCGGCTGCGGGCACGCCTGCGTATACGGCGGCGGGCGCGACAACTTCGGGCGCAGCGGGTGCTCCTGCGTACGCAGCGACTGGCGCGGTGGCGCCGGCGAAATCGAGTAACACGCTGTTGATTGTGCTGCTGATCATTGTGGTGATTTTTGGGGGGATTGGCGCGGTGGTGATTTACGCGGCGTACTGGGTGAAAAATAAAGCTGTCTCCACGGCGAAAGATTATGGCGTGGAGTTGCCGAGCGATGCGCACTCGCGGGGGAGAAGATCCGCGTCGGCGGCGTCGCATCGCGATCCGTGCTCATTTCTTACCGCGGCGGAAGTGGCGGCCGCTACCGGCGTGGCGATCACCGAATCGCACACAGAAAATCAGACCTGCAACTTTGCTTCGGCGGACGGAACTGGGGCAGGAGCTTTTGTGGAGTTTGAATGGGGCAGCGGAAAAATCCTGATGACCGCGACCAGGGCGGGCGGCAAGCTGATGACCATGGCTCCCGGGACGGAACTACAGTCCGTGGAGGGAGTAGGCGACGAAGCCTATTTTCAGAATGGCATGCTCACGGTGCGCCACGGGGAAGACGGATTTCGAATCATGATGCCGTCGGAGCTGCTCACTAAAAATCTGGGCAGCGGGAACCGAACGGTGCTGGACAACATTGCGGACATGCGCGATATGGAAAAAGGGCTGGCACAAAAAATTGTCAGCCGGATGTAGCATTTGGCGAAACGAATCATAGAGACCCCGTCGCCGCCATTCGAGCTGCGATCATCGGCAAGCATAACGATGAGGTTTTAATTTTTTATTGTATTACTAAATGGTAATAAGTGAGACGGCAGCAGGCAGCAGCCTGGCGCGCAACGCCATCAATGTGTGATACGACCGGGGTACGTGAGCCCGGTTTTCACACCTTATCGAGGCAATCGAACAGTGGTTTGCGTGTTCGAGCGGTCGCACGTGAACCGGTTCGTTTTTCAGCTCGACTAACAAACAGCTCTACCGGGGCCGTATACTCGCGCGCGAATTGATCCCCGATGATCACAAGGGCGGGCGCTTGTGCGCCGGTTCGGAATTCTTCAGATATCGGGGCGGTACTGATACCTAGCAACAAACCCTTCACGGACTGGCCTCGCGTCAACATTCGCGTCGGGTCGGCTTGATGGTTCAGCACCTGACCCCTTTCGAACTCGGGAGAATATCTCCCGCCGAAACGATAAACTTTCGAGCTAGGTTCAAGCTCGAGCGGGTCTGGAAGGCAACGGCAGTGCCTGTCGTCCCACGGCAACTGAAAAGCAAAAAAAGAAATTGCGAACGTGGGCCGGCAAAACGTGATAACGAGGTCGATCATCAACCCGGTTCCAGCTTCGAATTCAAACACGGTGTTCGCCACCACGGCCCCTACTTGACGAACGATCAAGCCGTCGGGTAACCCGCCACCATCTACATCATCGTCTTCTCGGATATGGATTGGACGCCGGGCGGCTCGAATTCTCCGAGCGAGGTTCAAATTGTAAGCTTTCTCCATTCGTTATCTAATCGAGATGGGATTTATCCTACACTGCCTACATTCCATACAAGCGTGCACTCCTCGTCACACACCTGCGTTTTGGGCCTCCCTAGCCTTTACTTCCGCTTCGGCCTCAGAAATTCCGACGCTGCCAAGTATTTTTCTAGCGTCACCAACAACGGTATCGGTCAACAGCAATTTCTTACCCCGCGCGTCGCGGGCGGTGATAAAGCCCAGTGCCTTCAGTGTCTTGCCGAATACGGCAGGATCGAGTTCGGCGTTTACCTCTCCGCGGCGTCGCAAGATTTCTTGAGCTAGCTCCGAGAGGTCTGCGGCGTAAACCGCCTTCCCGGCAGATTCGTAGGCAGCAACCAGAATTGCTTCGAGAACAACGCTGCTTAACGCCGTCCACCTTTCTGAGCGAATTTCCTCGTCTTGTTCTTTAAACAAGTCAAACACTTTGGACTGTAATTCTGTATCGTCCGGTGTCGACGCGGCGAACGCGTAAGCAGTGTCCCGGAGTTCCATCGTAAACCTTGACACGTCAAAGTGAAACTTACGTGCCTTGACAAGACTTGCGCAGCGAAAGCCAAGCAATTTTGCTTGGAATTCGCTCGTGACACGATGTCGCGTTTCCCAATCAAAAATTGGAAGTTCCCCGCCGGTGGGAACCATCGTGATTTGGATCGAACGTGATCCTGCCGAATCGGAAGCGTTCATGTGATCAGTGTGGATGACCTGAACACCAAAAAAGTCCAGCAAACCACCGCGGAAAGGAATCTTCTGATCACGGCAGACCGCCTGAGCTAACAATTTGCGCAGCTTATCGCTCACCAATTCCTGACTTATCACATAACTAAGACGCATCCCGCTGGGTAGCGAGCAAAACCCTGCCGGCGTCACTCCCGTTAACCGGATCGAATGCCGGCAGAGACATCCGAGCAACTCCACAAGGCGTTTCCCGCGTGCGATGTCGGACCCGATGATCATCAAAGTTGGCGCGACGGAGACGGCATCAACCAGTGCGCTGCATAGGACAAACCTACCGACGAGTTCCAGTGATTTTTCTTGGAGGCCAACAAAATTCGCGATCAGATTACAAATTTGTGACAAGAACTCCCGCGTCGTACCGTGCGGGCAAAACCCCGACGGAAGTGTCAATTCCTGGAGAACGGTACGCTTGATGACGGCCGGTTCGTACACGCACCCACGATATTCGACCGTTGATCCGGTTATTTCCTTGGCACCATCGAACAGCATCAGCGCCACCCGGCCGTCTTCGCGGCGTATTAGCTCGATCGTGCTGCCGTCAGCGAACACTTCGCCGGACGTCTCGATCGCTGGTCCCGCTGCTGACACCTCGTTAGCAATGATGCCCTGCGTCACTGTATTACGCATGGTGCTTTCCTCTGGCTTCCGCTGCCGCGGCATTCAGGCTTTCACCTTCAACGCCGTCCTCCCATTTCTCGCACGCAAAAAAAAAGCCGCGACAGAAATACATCGCGGCGACGCGTGCTAGAAACTACCACAGCCGAAATACTCAGCTACAGACTGTAATATAACTTAATTGACCCACGCCGTCAATCCCCTCCTGCCCGCGTACGGCCAAAATCCTTTCGCCGCGCGCCGCTCCTGCTCTCTTTTGTCGTCCCAGAAGGATCTCGTCGACCTTGTCGAGAACAAGAAAAACGCGGCGAGGATTAATCTGGTTACATTTCACGGCTGCCGAGATTTGGCATCATCGTCATTGGAGAGCCGAACAGTCCAGGGTAGCTAACTGAAACAACTTGTGCCTTCCCTAGTTCAGGCGTGGAACGTTGGCGCAGAGGCAGATTGGCATCAGCAGTAACACCTGCCGGTCTCTTAGACAGGAGACTGCACCTCTCTGCTAAAATAACGATGTGAACTCCTCGCAGCGTGCACCCAGAAGCCCGCGCCTTGCCCGCATCCAAATCCATCCAATCAAATCCCTTGACCCTGTCGAGGTACAAACTACGACAATCGGTCCGGCTGGCAGCCTACAATTCGACCGCGCCTGGGCCGTCTATTCCCTCGACGGCCGCCTTATCAACGCCACACGCGTTCCCGCCATGCACCGGGTTCGCGCCACCTACTCCTCCAATTTCTCCAGCGTCACTCTTTGCGTCCCCGGCGCCATTCCCGATGCCACATTCACATTTCCAGCCGACACCGTTGCGGCCGCCGAATGGTTCGCCAAATTTCTCGATTAGCCCGTAATTGTCCGCTACGATCCCGCCGGCATTCCCGATGACCTCATCGCCAACGGACCGACCATCATCGGCCGCTTTCAACCACGCAGCACTTCCCTTTTCATCCAGAATGCTGCTTCTTTTGCTGAGCAATAAAACCCCGGATGAATTTGCTGCCCTTCTTCTTGTGATTGTGGATTACCGGTTTAAGAAACTCCGCGCGGAATTTTCTCAACAGTCGCTTATATTAAAGTATCGAAGGCCCACAAACATCATTCGACTCTAGGCTTTTTTTGTTGCTGCAGTAGGCGCTGAAGATAGCGACTGCCCTCTCTCTTATACGTCTCCAATCCTCCATACACAAACATTTCACAAATTTGCGAAAGAGTCCTTCCTTCGCTCTTTGCTATTTCATGGAGTTCCTTCTTAAGGTTCATCGGGAGGCGAAAGCCTATGTGGTCATTTTTCGTCGTCATCGGTTATGTTGGGCGGCCTCCGACGATAATCGTCCAATCAGTACTAATTGACAAGGCCTCGATGATGTGCAACAATGTTTAACAATGTTGAACGTAGAGGAGGCCCGATGCATCACAAAGTCGTCAACTCGCGACAAAACTTGAAATTTGCGCGCCAAAGGTGGGGTGAGATCTCCAAGGCAACGAAGCACAGTCTAAAGGAGTTAACAAACAGACTTTCGATCTCAATTGCCTCAGGTGAGCTTCTGCTATTGGACGGAAAGTGGTACGTGACCCATGCGGGTTTGCTGCGCATCGCAACTCGTCGTAGGTGCTTTAGTGTTACGTCCAATATAGAAAAAGATTTCTCGGATGCTGCCGCCAGCCGTTGGGTATTCAAAGCTACAGTTTTCAAGTCTTCAAAGTCGAAGGGTTTTGTCGGATACGGTGATGCCGATCCTTCCAATGTGTCATCACTCGTCCACGGTGCCGAACTTCGCATCGCCGAGACAAGAGCCGTAAATCGGGCCCTGCGCAAGGCCTACGGAATCGGAATTTGCTCTGTTGAAGAGCTAGGGACATCGGCGGTCTCAAATCGGGACCCGGACCCGTATAGGTGGGCATCGGCACCCGCGAAACGTTCAAACAACGGCCAACCTCGGCTTCGGGATCAACTTTGTGTTTTGATCCGGCAGCACAACCTTGATCCAACTCTCGTCAAGGCATACGCTGCAGACTTCTGTGGCACTGCGACTCTCGCCGGGGCGAGCCGCGACTTAGTCGAATCGTTTATTTCTCACCTCTCGTCTACCGCAAAAGAAAACCGCGACGGTCTGGTTTGCAAGTTGAATTCCTACGCCCAATCGGCGGAGGCCAGGCCATGAGGCGCCATATTCCAGGTCTCCATTCCAGACAACAAACTCTTGAGAACAAGCTCGGTGGTCTCTTCTTGGTGCGTATCGATCAGGCTTCTTATCGATGGAATACGCAGAAACCTTTCTTGGCTCTTCAGTTTGTCGTTCTCGAACCAGTTACCTTCGAATCTCAGGCCTTCGCTGGACGCCTGTACTGCACGAAGCGCGCGCTTTGGAAACTCGATTGGTTCCTTCGTGATTTTGGCTACGACGCGGAATTACTTGATCGGGATCAAGTCGACGAAAGGGCATTGTTGGGCCTGCGTGGCGTAATTCGTACCTCGCACACCACACTGAATGGCCGTTCTTATCAGAATCTGGACGCATTTGCACCGGTCAAAGAGTGGACGCCGACGTCCGCCGAATCAGTCGATCGTGGGAACGGAATTGCAGATGGTCTATAGCTTCACGCAGATCAACCAATACCTTCGCTGCCCTCGCAGCTACCGCTATCGCTACCTGGATGGCTGGAGAGAAAAAGAAACTCGCGCTGCGATGGCTTTCGGTCGCTCCTTCGAAAATGCCTTGGGCGCCTTCTTTCGAGGCGAGGACCCCGGTGC
>JBBRZT010000223.1:0-6459 GCA_038236395.1 Candidatus Acidiferrales bacterium | reverse complement strand
CGCGGCAGAAACTCCGCGATCATGTGCACGAGGTTGTAGTACGCCTGCTCCAGGCCCTGCACGATGGCGTCTTTCATGATTTCACCTCAACTCCTGTTTTCCATTTCTCGATCAGATACGGTTTCTGCCGTTCGAATTCCAGGCAGAGATTTTCTCCGTCGGCTTCCATGTCCGCCGCCGAAGAATTGGAATGCTCCACCAGGAAGGAATAGATTTTGCCGCGATACAGCGGCACCAGGGCCTGCACCAGGTGATCGCGATTAAGCACCGAATGATGGTACCCGGACGCAAAGTCGTACAGAATTTTCACCCACAGATCGGTGCCGAACCGGAACGCGTGCGGGTCCAGCGCCGCGATGGTCTGAATGTTGGTGTGCGTCTCCGCGCTCAGGATGGTGTGCAGGATGGGTTCCAGTTGTTTCACGCCCGACTGGAACATTTCAAACATGCGCGCGCGATCCAGTTCCATCGGCTCCGCGCTGATCGCGTGATCCGGCCCGATAGTAGTGACCGGCTCCGAACCGTTGCGCCCCAGCCACTCCGATTGATGCGTTTCCAGGCACCAGAACAGGCTGCCCACCGTTTGCCGCAGCGCTTCCACGATGTCCAGCCCGGAGCCAGCCGGCGGTTGCGGTTTCTCTCCCAGAAAAACCTGGCAGCAGCGAAAATCCGGCTCGGTCATCGCCGAAATTCCCATCCACGCTTCAGGGCGGGTTCGAATCGGCTCCTCGTGCCACACGTCCTCATTCAGACAAAACGCGCCCAGGCGATTCGAAAATCCCCACTCATCGGAATACAGCTCGCGAATCCGCCGCCCGAAAAGCGCACGCGTCATGGGATACAGCAAATTGCGCGCCAGCAATCCCTGAAACTTGTGGCGAGAATACATCGGCGCGACGAAATCGAAATTGTCTCGATATGCCGGCCGCAACAGGTTGGCGATCCAGTCCGGCGACGTGCTGGAAGTCGCGGGAGAAACCACCGCAGTGGCTTTGGCGCGCAACAAATCAGAAGACGCCAGAATGGTGCGCAGCGCCAGCCCCGCCGAGGGAGCCGCGTTAAATCCCGCTGTGATGCGATGAATGGTGCGCAGCGAGCTCAATCCCTTGGCGTACGCGTGCTTGTCGGGCTGCCCGTCGGCGGAAACCTCGCTCACCGCGTCCTCGACGGCCCCGCCGTCCACGCTGATGATCGCCACTCTCTGCCGCACAAAATTCTGCTGCAGGCTGCTTTCGATCGAACGCGCCGCCGCCCGCATGGTGTTGGCGCTGCTGTGCGAGAGGATCCCCACAAGCAGGTCCACCTCACCGACGCTCATCAATTGACGAAGTAGATCGTCAGACAGGTAGGTTTCGTCAGCCAAAGACTTCAACGCTCACTTTCAACCGGGCGGAAATATCATACACAAGCAAGCGCCCTATATGGACGCACATGACGTCGACGCGCTTTCTCAGCGGCCGCGCCGCGTCAAATGCGCCGCAGCCGGAACCAGTAAAATTGATACGGTCCCAGCGTCAACAAGTAGGGGAGCTCGCCAAACCTCGGAAACAGGTTTCTGCCAAACATTTCTATCGGGATGTAACCCTTAAACCGCTGCAGGTCCAGCTCCACAGCCTGCGCCGAGCACGACAAATTATTCACCACCAGGATCTTATCGTTGCCCAGCTCGCGCACGTACGCCAGCACCCGGTGATTCGACGGCCGCAGAAACTCCATCGTGCCGCGGCTGAACACCCGGTACGAATTCCGCGTTCGAATCAGCGCTTTCATCCACGAAAGCAGCGAATGGTTCGAGCGTTTCTGCGAATCCACGTTCACCACTTGGTAGCCGTACACCGAGTTGGAAATCAGCGGAGAATACAGCCGTTCCGGGTCGGCAAACGAAAACCCCGCGTTCGTGCCGCCATTCCATTGCATGGGCGTTCGAACGCCGTTGCGATCCCCCAGGTAAATGTTGTCGCCCATGCCGATTTCGTCGCCGTAATAAATAATCGGCGTGCCCGGCATGGACATCAGCAATCCGTTCAGCAGTTCGATGCGCCTCCGGTCGTTTTCCATCATGGGCGCCAGCCGCCGCCGGATACCCAGGTTGATGCGCATGGTTTTGTCCGTGGCGTATTCGTCGTACATGTAATCGCGCTCTACGTTGGTCACCATCTCCAGCGTGAGCTCGTCGTGGTTCCTCAAAAAAATACACCACTGGCAATTTTCGGGAATGGCCGGGGTCTGGTCCAGAATCTCGATGATCGGCTTGCGATCCTCCAGCTTCACCGCCATGAACATTCTGGGCATCAGCGGAAAATGAAACGCCGCGTGGAATTCGTCGCCGTCGCCAAAGTACGCGCGCACATCGGCAGGCCACTGATTCGCTTCCGCCAGTAGCATTTTCCCCGGATACGACGCATCCAGCCGCTTGCGAATCTCTTTAATGACCGCGTGGGTCTCCGGCAAATTTTCGCAGGAAGTGCCCTCGCGTTCGACCAGGTACGGAACGGCGTCCAGCCGGAAGCCGTCCACGCCCATGTCCAGCCAGAACTTCATCACGTCCCAGGTAGCTTCAAACACCGCGGGATTGTCGAAATTCAAATCCGGCTGGTGACTGAAAAATCTATGCCAGTAATACGATTTGGATACCGGATCCCAGGTCCAGTTGGACATTTCCGTATCCAGAAAAATAATGCGCACGCCCTTATACTTGGTGTCCGTGTCGCTCCACACGTACCAATCGCGCTTGGGATTGTCGCGCGAGCTGCGCGCCTCCTGGAACCACGGATGCTGGTCCGAGGTGTGGTTCATCACCATTTCGATGATCACCCGGATGCCGCGATTGTGCGCCGCGGTCAGAAAAGTTCTGAAATCCTCCAGCGTGCCGTAGCTCGGATGTACCGTGGTGTAATCCGCGATGTCGTAACCGTCGTCGCGCAGCGGCGAAGGATAAAACGGCAACAGCCAGATCGCCGTCGTGCCCAGCTCCTGCAGATAATCAAGCCGCTGCGTGAGCCCCACAAAGTCGCCGATACCGTCCGCGTTGCTGTCGCAAAACGTGCGCACGTGCAGCTGATAAATTACCGCGTCCTTGTACCACAGGCTGTCTTCTTGCAGCGCCAACGGTTGACCTTTCTTTTCGCGAACTTCACTTCAGCTTGCTATCGCAATATCTCCACGCGAAATACGTGCGCCGGAAGCACCGCCGGATTCAGCTCCACGTAGTTCCTGCTCCCCTGCCACACATATTTTTTATCGGTCAGCAGGTCGTGCACTTCGTACGACTCCCCCGCCGCTAGCCGGAATTCCTTCAGCACCACATCGACAAAGCCCATTTGCCTGTTCACCGAATCCAAGTTCACGATCACCAGAATTTTGTCGCCGCGATCTTCCGACGCCTTGCTGTAAGCAATCAATTGCGGATTGTCCACCGGGTGAAATTGCACGGTGTGATTGCTCTGCAAAGCGACACTGTCGCGCCGAATCGCATTCAGCCGCCGAATTAGCGTTTTCAGGCTCTTCGGATCGTTTCTGTCCCACACCCGGACCTGATATTTCTCCGAATCCAGATACTCCTCGCTGCCTTCGCGCACCGATTTGTTCTCGCCCAGCTCAAACGCCGGACCGTAAATTCCATAATTCGCTCCCAACGTAGCGGCCAGCACCAATCGCGCCATGAAAGCAGGACGCCCGCCCTTCTGCAGATACTCATTCAAAATATCGGGCGTATTCGGCCACAGATTGGGCCGAAAAAAATCGCTTACCGGCGGCTGCGTAATCTCCGTGAAATACTCCGTCAATTCCGCCTTGGTATTTTTCCACGCGAAGTACGTATACGACTGCGTAAATCCCAGTTTCGCCAGTTGATACATCACCTTCGGCCGCGTAAACGCCTCAGCCAGAAAAATAACGTCGGGATGCTTGCTGTTCACTTCGCCAATCATCCATTCCCAGAACGCAAACGGCTTGGTGTGCGGATTATCCACGCGGAAAATCCGAATGCCCTGCGCGACCCAGAACATCACCACGCTCTTCAACTCCTCCGCCAGCTCCGCATAGTGCGCCGTCTCGAAATCGAGCGGGTAAATATCCTGATATTTCTTGGGCGGATTCTCCGCGTATTGCACGCTGCCATCCGGGCGCGAGCGAAACCACTCGCGATGCTCTTTCACATAAGGATGGTCAGGCGAACACTGAAACGCGATGTCCAGCGCCAGCTCGATGCCGTGCCGCTCCGCCTTCTCCCGCAGCGCCTTCAAATCCGCCAGCGTCCCAAGCTCCGGATTAATCGCTTTGTGTCCGCCTTCTTTCGAACCGATGGCCCACGGGCTCCCCGGATCGGAACCCGCCGGTGTGGTGAAATTATTTTTACCTTTCCTCTCGGTTACGCCGATGGGATGAATCGGCGGCAAATACAAAACGTCAAACCCCATGTCCGCCACATATTCCACTTGTGCGGCGCAATCGCGCAGTGTCCCGGGCCGCTCGGCGCTGGCAGTGCACGAGCGCGGAAACATTTCGTACCACGCGCTGAACCGCGCCCGGGTACGATCCACCCGGCAGCGCAGCTCTTTTTCGTAGACTGTATCCGCGCTGCGGTCGCGGTACAGCGCCATCAGCGCGATCAAATCTTCGTCTTCCGAAGACGCCACCGCGCCCTTCGCGTCCGCTCCAGCGATTTTGCCCAGGCGCCCCGCAAGAATATTCAGTTTATTGGCGTCCGCCGCCGCGCTCGCCCGTTTACCGGCCGCGGCCAGAAATTTCGCGCCGGTCAGCACATCCAGCGAGAGGTCCTGACCGGCATCCGCCTTTTTCGCCAGGTCGCGGCTCCAGGTCTTGAATCCATCCACCCATGCCCGCAACCTGTAAAAATAATTTCCCACATCTCCCGCGCGAAATTCCGCTTCCCATCGATCGTTGGTGATCAACTCCATTGGCGCGCGCTGCCAATCCCGCTCGCTGTCTCTGCGATACTCCACCGCGGCGTCCACAACATCGTGTCCGTCAGCGAAAATGTCGGCGCTCACCACAATCGATTCGCCCGGCGTGCGCGTAATCGGAAAACGTCCGCCATCAATTTCCGGACGCACGTTTTCTATCACTACTCGCAGAATTGGTTTTGGCGGATTGGTAGTCACAATTTGTTGGAGTCTATCTTCGCCGCAAACCTTGCGGTAAAAAGTTAATCGCCGGTGGCCCAACTCAATTATATACGCGTGGCGCGCGGCGATTCGTGACGTAAACAATAAGGTTTCGCAAATCTATCGTATCCATAATGTGGTTGCTGATTTGCCTCAATTTATCCCTACTGGATTCACTGGATACCGCGCGGCAACGCGAACCCCTAGGCTCTAGCTGCTGTACAGCAAGCGTCCGGAGACCCCCTTCTTGAAGATCGCACAGGTAGCCCCCCTATACGAAAGTGTGCCGCCGGTCACCTACGGTGGAACTGAAAGAGTCGTGTCTTACCTGGCCGAGGAACTGGTCGCGCAAGGCCAGGATGTAACCCTGTTCGCCAGCGGCGATTCGCAAACATCCGCAAAACTGGTGCCCGGATCGCCACGCTCCTTGCGCTTGAGCGGCAACTGCATCGATCATCTCGCTCACCATATCGCCATGCTCGATGATGTAATGCGCATGGCCCCCGAATTCGACGTAATCCATTTCCACATCGATTACATGCATTTCCCCTTGTCACGATATTGCGCACTCCCGAGCCTCACCACCCTTCACGGACGCCTCGATTTACCCGATTTACTCCCGGTATACAAAAAATTCCCCGACGCCCCGCTGGTTTCTATTTCTTTATCGCAGCGAAAACCGCTGCCTCGGGTGAACTGGATCGGCAACGTAAGCCACGGATTGCCCATGGACCTTCTCACCTTTCAACCGAAAGCAGGCGATTACCTCGCGTTCTTAGGCCGCATCTCCCCGGAAAAGCGCGTAGACCGCGCCATCGAAATCGCCCGCCGCGCCGGAATGCCTCTGAAAATCGCCGCAAAAATCGACAAGGCCGATCGCGACTATTACGAATCCACGATAAAGCCGTTGATGAGCGATCCCAACGTGGAATTCATCGGCGAAATCGGCGAGCACGAAAAAGGTGAATTTCTCGGCAACGCCTACGCCTATCTGTTCCCCATCGATTGGCCCGAACCTTTCGGCCTGACCATGATCGAAGCTATGGCCTGCGGCACTCCCACCATCGCTTTCAATTGTGGCTCCGTGAAAGAAGTCATGCAGGAAGGCCTCACCGGTTTCATCGTCGAAGATATGGATCAGGCCGTCGCCGCGGTCGAAAAAATTTCCGCCATCGAGCGCACCGCGTGCCGTAACGTCTTCGAAAAGCGCTTCACCGCCACGCACATGGCCGAAAATTATCTGGACCTCTATCAGTCCATGGTCGGCAATGCTGTCGTTTCGCCTCGCACTCAGGCAATCGCATAATTAAATCCCCGCAATCCGTGGCAGGAT
>JBBRZT010000222.1:0-6471 GCA_038236395.1 Candidatus Acidiferrales bacterium | reverse complement strand
TGCCAACTGCCGCTCATCAGCATGTGCGAGAGCAGAATCAGGTCACCGGAAAAATGCATGAGCAGCCATTTTCCGCGCGCTTCTACTTTTTCGACGGTTCGGCCGACAACTCCTTGGTCAACATCCACGCGGGAGAGGCGGGGCAGAACGGATTCGAACGATGTAACAGTTTGTCCGGCCAGCGCCAGATTTAATGTGCGCGCGGCGCGAAAGATGGTATCGCCTTCCGGCATGTCACGCGCTTTCCTGAATGTCGGTCGAGTCTTCGTCTTCAATTTCTTCGGCGGGATCTTCAGAAACGACCATCGGCTTGGTGCGGCGCATCTGATAACCGAGCACGGTGTTCACGAAGCCGGCGTCTTGCAGAGGCGCGGCTAGAAAATGTTCGCGGGCGGGCGCATCGTTTATTTCACCAATTAAGAGGCCCTGGCGGAGGTTCAGGCGGCGAATGGCCAGCTGCGCCAATTTTTTGGCCAGTTCGCGCGCGAATTGAGTGCGCTCTGGTTCGGCCTCCGGCAGAAAAACGCGCACCGACGGATTGCGGCGCCGCAAGAAAGCGGCAAGCTGGCCGTTGATCAGGATCACTACCGCGCCGCTGGTGCGGGCCATGGCGTGGCGGGTGGCCGCTTCATCAGATTCGCCTACGACCTTCGGCCACGGAAGTAATGTTCCGTAGGGATTGGCAGGATCGGCGGCCGCCAGATGAAGCGCTTCCGGCGAAGCCGGATCCACGCGCAAGCTGCGCAACATGTCCACCGCCGCAGGCATGGCAAATTGCGCTGCGCCCAGGCCCGCGACAAACATCCCGCGGCGCACCCATCCGCTGTCTTCCATGGTTTTCAGCGCGGGATAAACGGTGTTGTAGCCGCCGGGAATATTTTCAGCGATGGCTGTTTCGCGCATCACGATGCCGTGACGCTGCAGAAGTTGTTGCGAGACGTTGGCGCTCCACTGCGTGGGCGTCAAAGCCGCGGTGATGCGCTGGCGCACCAGCGACCAGCGGCCATGAGCCTGACCCGTAGAAGTCCGCGAGCGCAGCCGCCTCAGATAGCCGGGCGAGCCCGGACGTTCGTCATCGAAGATATCGCGCTTGCGCTTGCGATCATCCGGGCGCAGCAGTTTGCGCAACGGATAAAAAGTGTCGTTGGTGATACGACCCGCCCAGGCCAATTCCCACAAGGCGTCGATGGTGTCGCCGGGGAACCCGGCACCGCAGGCCGCGTGAATTTCAGAAAAGAAAGAAGCGCCCTGCCGAGCGAGAAACTCGGCGATTTTCTCCGCGCGCTCGGCGTTGGGAGATTGACTTGGTGCGGGCTGGCCAGCCACAGAAACTTCCGGCAAGCGCAGCATGGGCAAAGATTCGGTGAGGTACAGAGCGACGCGCCCGTTGCGGTCGCCGACTTGCTCGATGCCGACCCAGGTCACTTCGCCCGCGGCTATCAGCGCATCAAGATTGCTGGGATGATAATCGGCGATGCGCGCGGGCAAAATTTCGTTCTCGAGTTCTGAGGCCAGAAGCGCGGCGCCTTGCAACGCTTCTATGGTATCCAGCAGCGCATCCAAACCGCGGCGCGGAACGGTGACGCCTTGCCAGCGCGTCGCAAAGCGCACGAACGTCGACTGTTCGACGGGTTCGATTTCGCGGCGCAAGCGCGCGAGACTCTTGCGACGGATTTGCCGCAACACTTCGGGGTCGCACCACTCGCGATGGCGGCCGTTGGGACGGAATTCCCCTTCCAGCAATTTCCCCTGCGAATTTAAGTTGCGGAGCACCGCTTCGATGGATGGCGGCTGCAACTGGTAGCGCGCCGCGATATCGGCGGTGGTGAACGGACCGTGCGTTCGGGCGTAGCGCCGAATTATTTCCGCGAGAGGCTCGGCTGTGGATTCAAGAAATGCTTCGGCAAGGCCGGGCGGCAGTGGTGTTCCGAAAGCGTCTCGATAACGGCCGGCGTATTCCACGGGAATGGCGCGGGATTCGCCGGCAATGCGCACGCGCACAGCACGGCGGGCGCTGATCAGTTCCGTCACGGAGGCGGCAACGTCAGCGCTGGCGCTGCGCGCGACAATTTCGCCGTCGGACAAATCGCCCAGCTTCAGCAACAAATCGTGCAGTCCATCGGCGTGGCGGGCCTGGTAGTCAGGCTCGAGCGCTTGCAGCTTTGCTTCCACCTCGTCCAGCGCAGTGGCATCGAGGAGTTCGCGCAGATCGGTGTCGCCGAGCAACTCTTCCAGCTGCGATTGGTCGATGGACAACGCCTGGGCGCGGCGCTCTGCCAGCGGGGCATCGCCCTCGTAAATGTAATTCGCGATGTAGGAAAAGAGCAGCGACGCAGCGAATGGCGAAGGCTTGTCGGACTCCACGCGCGTAAGGCGAATTTCGCCGCGCTGAATTTTGCTTAAGACTCCTGCCGCCGCGGGCAGATCAAAAACATCGCGAATACATTCGCGATAAGTTTCAAGAATAATCGGGAAGGAAGAATAACGCGCGGCTACCGCCAGTAAATCGGAGGCACGTTTGCGTTGTTGCCACAACGGAGCGCGCGTGCCGGCACGCCGCTTGGGCAGCAGCAGAGCGCGCGAGGCGGCTTCACGGAATTTTGCGGCGAATAAAGAAGTGGAACCCAGCTGGCGCAGGACCAATTCTTTCAACTCCGCCGGAGAGAGAATGAAATCCTCGATCTCCAGCGACGCGTCGCTATCCGGAAGCCGCAGCACGAAGCCGTCGTCGGACCACATGGATTCGACTTCCAGACCGCGTTCAGCGCGTAATTTGGCGGTCACCGCCATGCACCACGGCGCATGCACGCGGCTGCCAAAGGGAGTTAACACGCATACGCGACGGTCGCCGAGTTCATCGCGGCAGATTTCCATCAGCACGTCTTCGTCGCTGGGAACGCGCTGCGTTGCGGCGGCCTGCTCCTCGAGATAACGCAACAGATTTTCCGCAGCATTGGTGTCCAGGCTGTGTTCTTCCACCAACTTTGCGAAGGCCACCGAGCGCGGCAAGCGTAGCAGCTCGCGCGTCATGCACCCGATTTTTTCGCCAAACTCCGCCGGCCTGCCGACGGTGTCGCCATGCCAGAAGGGCATTTTCCCGGGCTCGCCCGGAGCGGGAGTAACCTGCACGCGGTCATGCGAAATGCTTTCAATCCTCCACGTGGAGGCGCCCAGAATAATCGTGTCGCCCGCGCGGCTTTCGAACACCATCTCTTCATCAAGTTCGCCGACGCGCGCGCCTTTCGTGGCGCCGGCAAGAAATACTCCGTACAAACCGCGCTCCGGAATGGTGCCGCCGTTGATCACGGAAACCTGGCGCGCTCCCTGCCGGGTGGTCAATTTGTTTGCGATGCGGTCCCAGGTGAGCCGCGGCCGCAGTTCCGCGAATTCATCCGATGGGTAACGGCCGGAGAGCATGTCCAGCACGCTTTCGAATGCCGCGCGCGTCAGGCCGGCATAGGGTGCGGCGGATTGCACCACTTTCAGAATATCGGCGACGTCCCACGATTCCAGCGCGACCATGGCGACGAGCTGTTGGGCCAGCACATCCAGCGGATTGCGCGGATATTGCACGGACTCGACGTCGCCATCGTACATGGCGCGGGTGATCGCCGCGCAGGACACCAGGTCGGCGCGATATTTGGGAAAAATAATCGCCGAGCTCACCGCGCCGACGTGGTGGCTGGCGCGGCCGACGCGCTGCATCCCGCTGGCCACGGAGTAGGGCGATTCAATCTGCACCACCAGGTCGATGGCGCCCATGTCGATACCCAACTCGAGAGAAGAGGTCGCCACCAGGCCGCGCAATGTTCCCAGTTTCAAGCGGTCTTCAATTTCTTTGCGCTGCGCCACGGCCACGCTGCCGTGATGCGCGCGAACAAGAACTTCCCCGGCCAAATCATTCAGAGCGCCGGAAATTCTTTCAGCCAGGCGCCGGTTGTTTACAAAGATAAGAGTGGAGCGATGCGAGCGGATCAATTCCAGCAACTTGGGATGGATGGCGCTCCAGATGGAGGGACGCACCGGGCCTTGCGACGCCGGTCCGCTGGGCAGAAGCTGCACTTCGTCCAAGCGGGTCATGTCTTCGACGGGAATTTCCACGCGAAGATCGAGGCGCTTGGGCTCGCTGGCATCGATGACGGCCACTGGGCGGTAGATGACCGCACTGCCGCCGGTTTCCAGTTCCGGCAAGACTTCCGCCATGTGGCCGTTAGAAGGCTGCGGCAAATCCTTCGTCGGGGAAATTTCCACGCCACCCAGATATCGCGCAACCTCTTCCAGTGGCCGCTGCGTGGCGGAAAGTCCAATGCGCTGGAGCCGGCGCCCGCACAAATGTTCTAGCCGCTCGAGAGAAAGCGCCAAGTGCGTGCCGCGCTTGCTGGGAACCAACGCGTGTATTTCGTCGACCACCACGGTTTCGATAGAGCGTAGAGCGTCGCGCGCGTTGGAGGTCAGAAGTAAATATAGTGACTCCGGCGTAGTGATCAGAATGTCGGAGGGATGGCGCAAGAAGCGCGCACGTTCCGCGGGCGGAGTGTCACCCGTTCGAATGGCAACAAGTGGCTCATGAAATTCAGCGTCCTGACGTTTCGCCGCTTGCGCGATTCCGACCAATGGAGCACGCAAATTGCGCTCCACGTCCACGGCCAAAGCCTTGATCGGGGAAATGTACAGCACGCGGCATCGCTGGTCTTTCTCTGGAGTCGGTGAAAACATCAACCGGTTGATGCACCACAGGAAGGCCGCCAGAGTTTTCCCCGTTCCCGTGGGCGCCAGAATCAAAGTGGATTCGCCGCGAGCGATTGCCGGCCAGCCCAGCAACTGCGGCTTTGTCGGCGCGGGGAACACCGCCTCGAACCATTCGCGGACCGCGGCGTGGAACAGGCCGGGATCTAAAGTGGCCGGTGAAAGAGGGGAATTGAAGTTTTCGGCATCGGGCATAAAGGGGTCTTTATCTTAGATGCAAAGGTTGCAGAAATTGTTGAATCGCTCGGCGATTACTTTCGCCGCTGAAAGTCACTGAGCGCGGTGTCCAGCTCCATGCCAATCAAAATCATCAAATTAGCGGTGTAAATCCAGGTCATCAGGAGAACAAAGCCCGCCAGTACGGTGTAAACCTGAGGGACGGTGGGGCTATAGCGTAGGAAGAGATTGAAACCAGCGGTGACGATCATGATGGTGACCACAGTGAAAATATTCCCCGTCGTCAACCAGCGCCAGGAACGTTTTCCATCCGGCAGAAAATGATTGGCCAACGCGAGGGCTATCAACATGAGCGCTATCGTGCCGACCCACCAGAGTACGACGCTCCACCGGAAATGCACGGCGCCCACATATTTGAACTCCGCAAAAAATGTCCGCGTGGCCCAGTGCCCCGCGGTCCAAAGCGCAAATCCCAATAGGCAGAATAGCGACGCTACCACCGTAGCCATCGTGGCAATGGCTCGTTTTTTCCAATAGCTCCGGCCGTCTTTACCACAACACGCCACGCTCAAAGCCTCCATCAGACCCATAAACCCGGAGGAGGCGCTCCAGATCGCTGCGAGAAGTCCGAAAGAAAGAAATCCCGTATATCCGCGAGTGAGATCCAGAATCGTTTCGAACACCTTCTGCCGCGAGCGATTGGGAAAATAATCTGTGATCCATTGCGCGACCGATTGCCACAGAGTGGTGGAAGGAAGCCAGCCGACGATGGCCGCGAGAACGATCAGGAATGGCAGAAGGGAAAGGACGAAGTAAAACGACACCTGAGCGGCAAGGTCAAGAATATTGTCGTTCATCACGCGCCGAAAGGTGCGCTCGATAATATCCATCACAGTCCGGACCCAGATGGCGCCTTTACGCAAAGCAAAACCGCGACGTGGTTTCGAACGTGCGTCTTTCACCGCAGCTCCAAAATGCAACTTGGGAAGATACCAGCGCCGATTGGTACTAATAGAACCCATTTTGTGGACATCCGGTCTTTCAAATTTGGCGTGGCATGATCAAATACGTGAAAAGTCCATGATAATGCAGAAGGCCGGACGAAAAAATCGGAATTCGAACGAAAAAACACTGTAGGAGGCCCATTTAGAGCTTGTGATATGAAAAGAACCGCGGTTATAATTCTTCTGCGTCACTGCGAGTCCCCAGCAGCGTTTGTGCATAAGGCGCCCCCCCAGCAGGCGTTGTAAGACCCAACAATTTATAAAAATTTCATAACGTGTGTGGCTCCTTAGGGTGCGCATGCTACGTGGAGACTCATATGTCCGTGGTCAAACCCTCATTCAAAGTACGTGTGTTTGCGAATAATTCCGCAGCATCGCGCTTCAATTTCCAGTGGATTCCCAACCATGCGAGGGAGCTTGCGCCGCTAACACTAATGTTAGTGACGCTGTTGTGCTGCGCCGCGGGAGTTCAGGCGCAAACCAGCGTGGTTACGCAACACAACGACATCGGACGCACCGGGCAGAACCGCAATGAAACAATCCT
>JBBRZT010000221.1:0-6522 GCA_038236395.1 Candidatus Acidiferrales bacterium | reverse complement strand
TTCCTGATATTTCTTCGCCTGCTGTGGAGCTTTCCTGGAGCTTATGTCGGATACATGTTGCGAAAGTATGTGTTCAGGCAACGCGCCGGGTGGCCCGGGAACCGGCAGGTGTTTGTGGTGGGGTGGACGGGAATGCGGGGCGTCATCGCGCTGGCGGCGGCGATTTCGTTGCCGCAGACTATTGCGGACGGCAGCCCATTCCCGCATCGCAACCTGATTCTGTTCCTGACTTTCAGCGTGATTTTCGTGACGTTGGTGGTTCAGGGACTTACGCTTACGACGCTGGTCCGCGCGCTCGGCCTGGCGTCCAGGCCGGGATTCGATTGCGAGGAACTCGAAGCACGCCGTTTGATGCTGGAGGCGGCGCTGGCGCAAATACAAAATCGCGACGTGCAAAAGGATTTGCCCGATTCGGCGGGGCTGTACGAGGACCTCGCAAAACATTACGCGCAGAGGTTGGCGACGGTCACACCGGACGAAAATAATAAGGTTCGCCCGGAGCTTTACGCTCGCTATCTGGACGTCTCTCGTGAGCTGCTGGACGTCGAGCGCGATACTGCCATACGGCTGCGCGACGAAGGGCGCATCAACGACGAAGTGCTGCGGCAACTGGAGAACGAGCTGGACCTCAGCTATACGAGGTTAAACGCGGGAACAAGAATCCAGGAAGAGTCGGCGTAATGATGCGAATTTTCTGAAATCAACTTCTATTGCGCGAGGACAAAAAAGGTTGGCAGCTAGTTCAACAGGCCCTTGATGCGGTTGCCGATCATCTGTTGCGCGCTCTTCTCGTCCACGAAGCGATTGAACATGCCCAAGTCCACATCAATAGTGACGTCCTTGTCGGTAACGTCGACGGTGCCTTTGATGGGTATGCTCATGATTCCCATTTTTGCGGTCAGCATGAAGCTCATGGTCGAGCCTTGCCAGCTTCGCTGCTCGACTACGAGTTTCACGGGGAGAGCGCCGGCTTCCTGGAAGATCTGGTTGAACCCGCGATCAATGGATTGAATGACCTCTTCTTTAGAGCGGTTATGAGTGATGGTAATTCGCACTGGGATCCCCAATCGCTTAAGATTCGAAGTATATCGCCGCAGGACGCGTGCGATGAGCAACATTAATATAGCTAAGTCCCGGGCGCCACGCATCAAACGCTGTCTGACAGGAGTAGACCAGAATGGGCACCGTAGCAGCTAGTCTGTCGCCGCAACGCCGCGAAGAACTGTTTCCCAAGCTCGCGGCTGCGCACATCGAACGCATTGGAGCCATCGGCCGAAAGCGCAAAGTAAGCGCCGGAGAAATGCTATTCAGTCAGGGCGATGTCAACATACCGTTCTTCGTGGTGGTCTCGGGACGCATCGACATCGTGCAGCCCAGCGAGCAAGGCGAGTTCACTATCGTGCAGCACGGGCCAGGTGAATTCACAGGGGAGCTGACCATGCTGACGGGACGGCGCGCACTTGTGAATGGCCGCGTCGGAGAGGGCGGAGAAGTTATCGAACTTCACCCTGATGAACTGCAAAAGCTGGTGCAAACCGACGTTGCCGTGAGTGATGTGCTGATGCGCGCCTTTATCGCGCGAAGGCTGGAGTTGATCGCGGCGGGAAAAGGCGACGTGGTGCTGATCGGGTCGCCTCATTGTGCGGGTACGTTACGGATCAAGGAGTTTCTCAGCCGCAACGGTCATCCGTATACGTACATGGATCTCGACAACGATGACGGCGTGCAGGAGTTGATGGATAAGTTCCACGTGAGCGTCGAGGAAATCCCTGTGTTGATCTGCCGCGGCAAGACGGTGCTGCGCAATCCGAGCAACCAAAAGGTGGCGGACTGCCTGGGCTTGAATCCCAAGATCGATGAGAGCCGGATTCGCGACGTGGTGGTTATCGGCGCGGGACCGGCAGGATTGGCGGCCGCAGTTTATGGAGCTTCTGAAGGACTCGATGTGCTGGTTATCGAGACGGCGGCTCCGGGCGGGCAGGCCGGCTCAAGCTCGAAGATCGAAAATTACCTGGGCTTTCCTTTGGGAATATCGGGACAGGAATTGGCCGGGCGCGCATATACGCAGGCGCAGAAATTTGGCGCACAGATGATCATCTCGCGAGCGGTGACCAAGGTGAGCTGCACGCGTCCTTACTCCATTGAACTCGATGGCGGCCATACGATCGCCGCGCGCTGCATTATTATCGCGTCCGGCGTGCAGTACCGCAGGCTGCCGCTCGATAACCTGGCGCGCTTTGAGGGCATGGGAGTGTATTTTGGCGCTACGTTTATGGAAGCGCAGTTGTGCAGCAACGAGGAGGTCATCGTGGTTGGCGGCGGAAATTCCGCCGGGCAGGCTGCGGTGTTCCTGGCCGAAACCGCCAAGCACGTACACATGCTGGTGCGCTCCAGGGGGCTGGCGGAATCGATGTCGCGATATTTAATTCGGCGAATCGAAGACAATCCAAAAATCACGCTGCATACGCGCACGCAGATCGAGGCTGTTGAGGGAGAGATGCATGTGGAGCGGGTGCGCTGGTGCAATCAGCCAGGAAAGGCTGAAACGCATGATATCCGTCACATTTTTGTGATGACCGGCGCGTCTCCCAATACCCGGTGGCTGAACGGCTGCGTGGCGCTCGATGAAAAAGGATTCATTCGCACCGGGCCGGATTTGAGTGACGAGGTGCTGCAAACCACTGGATGGGCGATGGCTCGTCATCCCTATCTACTTGAAACCAGTTTGCCTGCGGTGTTCGCGGTGGGCGATGTGCGAAGCGGAAACGTGAAACGGGTGGCTGCGGCGGTTGGCGAGGGATCAATCTCCATTCATCTGGCGCACAAGACCCTGACAGAGTAGTTGCTTCAATCTATTCCTGGACCTCATCGCTGACGACGCGAAAACTCATCAGTTTGGCTCGGCCGAAAGAAGTGGTGATGGCGCAGTCGGTAGCGTCACGGCCGGTCGCCATCAATACGCGGCCGATACGCGAGAGATTGTGGCGCGCATCGAGAGTCCACCAGCGATCTCCAAGATAAACTTCGAACCATGCGCTGAAATCCATGGGGCTGGGCGCGACAATTATGCCGATGTCGCCAAGATAACCGGTGGCGTAGCGCGCGGGAATATTCAGCGCGCGGCAAAAAGTAATGGCCAGATGCTGGAAATCGCGGCACACACCGACGCGTTCGGTGTAAACGCCTAGCGCGGTGCGCGTGGGATTGGCGAACTCATATCCGAAGGTGACCTTGTTATGCACCCAGGTGCACACTTCCCGCACTCGTCGCCAGCCTTTGGGAACGCCGCCGAAAAGTTCAGATGCGGTGTTGGACAGCAGGTCTACTTCGCAATAGCGGCTGTTCATCAAAAAAGGCAAAACTTCGTGAGGGAGATCCTCGATGGGAATTTCGGGTGCGTCGATACCCTCGATGTCGGGCTTGCCCGAATCTTCGATCAGCGTGGAATTGTGTAAACGGATTTTTCCCGGCGGAGCGACCAGGCGGCAACCATGATTGCCGAAAGTGTCGTGATAGTTTTCAATGTTCACAACCGGGTCGGTGTGCAGAAAGTCGGGCTCGCGCAAATCGTTTTTACGTGACGGGTGAACGTTCAGAAGCGTGACGATAGGCACTTCCGAAGGCGTGTCGAACAGCATGTCGTAACCGAGGCGAATCAGCATAGATTTCAGGGGTTCCCAGTGGAAGTAGCCGCTTGGACACGTGAGATGCAGAAACTATCACGGCCGGGTGCGGAAGCTCTTACATTCTTTTTTGATGCCAAGCATCACAAATTAGCGGCGAACAATCGTGTATCATGCGGTAGCTTCGTACATCTTATTACCCTGAGGACCTGAGTGACATATTGTTTGGGCATTATGACGCAGGAAGGGCTGGTGCTGGCATCCGATTCGCGTACCAACGCCGGATTCGACCAGGTGAATGTGTGCCGCAAAATGCACAGTTTCGTGCATCCGGGCGAGCGCATGTTCGTGATTTTGACCAGCGGAAGCCTGTCGATCAGCCAGTCGGTGGTCACTTTGCTGCGGGACGATTTCGACGCTGGGAAAGGTCTGGCGCAAGCGAACTCGCTTTACGATGCCGCGCGCATCGTGGGCAGCTGTGTGCGCCGCATCTCGGAGCTGGATCGCGCATCGCTGGAACGAGATTCGTTCAGTTTCAATGTGCATTTGCTGCTGGGAGGGCAGGTGCGGGGGCAGGAGCCTAACCTTTATCTGATTTATCCACAGGGTAATCCAATAGCAGCCACAGAAGACTCGCTCTATTTGCAGCTGGGAGAGTGCAAGTATGGCCGGCCGATTCTCGACCGGGGGATTCAGCCCACTACTTCGCTGGAAGTAGCAGCGAAATATGCGTTGCTGTCGCTGGACGCCACCATGCGTTCGAACGTGACGGTGGGACCGCCGTTTGATTTGCTACTGTACAAGAAAGACAGCCTGGAAGTGACTCGCTACCGCCGTATCTGCGCGGGGGACGAGGATCTCAATCTGATTCACTCTAGCTGGGAGCAGTCGCTGAGGCGCGCGGTGGAGCAGTTGCCCGATATTGAATTCCCAGGAAAAAACGGCCACTCTTCAGGCCACACGAAAGAAATTGCGCGATGCGCAGAATAGTCCTACAGAGGGCCTAGTACCAGCCATTCAGCGCTTTTTTCAATCCATCTAATAGGTATTCCCGATGATCGGCGACGGCGCAATGAGCTATGCTCACAGGGCTTGTACCCAATGGCTACCGCCGCAACAAAAATGGAACCGCCGGACGATCAGAGCGCCGGAGCTGCATTCCGCCGCTATGAATTGAATGGCTCCTACGATGAGATGTTTCGCTCCGCGGATGTGCCGCGGAAGCAGTACCGACAGCTGTATACGCAGTTGTTGAACCTCGGGCCGGACGAATTACGGCGGAGTAAGCAGGAAGCCGACCAGTCATTTTTCAATCAGGGCATCACGTTTACGGTTTATGGCAGCGATAAGGGAACTGAGCGGATTTTTCCGCATGACCTGCTGCCCAGGATCATTACCGCGACTGAATGGGAAACCATCGAACGGGGATTGACTCAGCGTATCACCGCGCTGAACCTGTTTCTGAAGGACGTGTACCACGACGCCAAAATCATCGAAGACGGCGTGGTGCCCGCGAAAATTGTTTACACCTGCAAACATTTCCGGCGGGAGATGCGCGGGATCAAAGTGCCCCGCGACGTGTACGTTTCGGTGGTGGGAACGGATTTAATCCGCACGCCGGAAGGAAATTTCGTCGTTCTGGAAGACAATCTGCGAGTGCCGAGCGGCGTGTCTTACATGCTGACCAGCCGAAGGGTGATGAAACATATCTTTCCCGCGCTGTTTCGCAAGTGCCGGGTGCGGCCCATCGAACAATACAGCCAGGTGCTGCTCTCGGCCTTGAAAGCGCTGGCGCCGGAAGGCCGGACGGAACCGACGGTGGTTCTTCTAACGCCGGGTTCGTACAACTCAGCCTATTTTGAACACACCTACCTGGCGCGGCAGATGGGTATTGAACTGGTGGAAGGCCGGGATTTGCTGGTACACGACAACATCGTGTACATGCGCACGACTTTTGGCTTGCAGCGCGTGGACGTGATTTACCGGCGCATCGACGACGATTATCTGGATCCGCTGGTTTTCGAAGGGCATTCGGCGCTGGGGGCCGTGGGACTGTTCAACGCCTACCGGGCTGGAAACGTCGCATTCGCCAATGCGCTGGGCACTGGAGTGGCGGACGACAAAGCCATCTACGCTTACGTACCGAAAATCATTAAGTATTATCTCGATCAGGATTCGATTTTAGAAAACGTGGAGACCTTGCTGATGTCCGACGCGGCGCAGCGCGATCACGTCTGCCAAAAGCTGGACGAGTATGTGGTGAAAGCCGTCGGCGAATCGGGCGGCTACGGAATGCTGATCGGGCCGCACAGCACGGAAAGCCAGCGTGACGATTTCCGCGCCAGAATTCTGGCCGAGCCGCGGAATTACATCGCGCAGCCGACCATCAATCTTTCCACCGCTCCCTGCTTTGTGGACGGAACGATCGAGCCTCGTCATGTCGACCTCCGCCCCTACGTCATCTATGGAGACAATATTACGATTGTTCCCGGCGCCCTCACCCGCGTGGCGCTGCGTAAAGGGTCGCTGGTGGTGAATTCCTCGCAGGGCGGCGGTTCCAAAGACACCTGGGTTTTACAAAATTAAAATTTTTGGAAGTGAGTGACGATTCGCCATGCTATCGCGTGTAGCCGACAGCCTTTATTGGATGAGCCGCTATTTCGAGCGGGCTGATAACGCTTCGCGCGTGGTGGAAGCCACCTACGGCCTGATTCTGAATCCCGCAAAATTCTCGACCGACGAACGCTGGTTTCGGGCCGTTTCTTCGCTGGCCCGCGGCACTACTTCCACCGATATCGACCCGCAGCGGGCGTTGTTCCTTTTGGTGGCCAATCCGGAAGGGGCTTTTTCGATCATGAAGTGCATCGGCGGGGCGCGCGAGAATGCCCGGCAGGTGCGC
>JBBRZT010000220.1:0-6531 GCA_038236395.1 Candidatus Acidiferrales bacterium | reverse complement strand
CGCCTCACCGTCTTCGCACCTGATGCGGACTTGGCGCCGTCTCACCTACACCTGCGATGGCGACGCCAAAGTCGTCGTAAATCTTCACGCCAAGCTGGCGCGCGTGTTTTTCAAAGGCCACACCTACAACATGAAGCAGGTCGACGAATCCAACGGCCAGAAATATACCGACGGCTCTCTAGTGTGGCGCAACAAGGATGAAGTCGGCTCCCTCGAACGCTCTTCTAAATCCGGCAGCAACAAATCGCTGGCCGCCGCCTGCCATCTACAAACCACCGGCACCAATCCGCCCGCCGCGACGCCGCCACCAAACCCGCCAAGCCAGCCCTAGTCGCCCGCTCGCACACTGCTAATCGGCGCGCTGACCAGCCTCGTCACTGGCCATTTAATGCGCTTTATTGGCCGATACGCCGCACCTGTACTTCCGAAAAATTGCGCAATCTCCCCCGCCGCTATACTAAAAAGATGGAAAGCGCGCCCAAACCGCCGGAACCGCAGGTTCGCCAGGTCGGCATCCTCGTCCTCGAGGAAAATCCCCAGACCGCCGCGGCGGTTCGCCAGTTGCTCGATTCCGAAGGCTGGCGCGTAAACATCGTCGCCGACGCCAATCTCCTGCTTTCCGAATTGCGCAACGGAGAATGGGCCCTCGTCGTCGCCAACATCGCCGTAACCGGCACGGACAGCCCTGCTTTCATCACTTTGCGCGAGCTCGCCGCCGTCCTTCCGGAGGAAGGCGGCCGCATCCGCGTCCTCTATATCGTTCCGGAAATGACCGGCAGCACCCATGTGAAAACTCTCGAGAAGTCGCACCTGCCCTACGTCACCCGCCCCTTCCATTTCCACGATTTTCTCGAAAAGATCAGCGACCTGCTCTTCGAAGTTCACGCCATCGCCGTGCCGCTTCGCCAGGTCAGCTACGAATTCGGAGGCGCCCGCAAAAAGAAAGCGGAAACCAGCCGCAACAACAGCATGTTTGCCTCCCGCGGCGATTTCTCCTACACCGAAGAAGAAGTCGCAGAATACGAGCGCCAGGAAAGCTCCTCCAGCAAGCGCCACAAGCCTCGCACCAACCTCGGCGATCCCAACAAATAGCTGCCGGCCACCGCCCGCTTTTCAATCTGGCTCGATTCTCAATTTCCGCTCATTTTTCCATTCCACCCTGCAAGTTTTTTCCCCGTCCCCGTTCTAATTCCGTGCACTCATGCACGGGAGGCTTCACATGGAACGCTCGATTTTCGGTGCCCTCGCGGGCACTCTGCTCGGACTGAGCACTTTGGGAACCATGGGTTTTGTATGGGCCGGCTCCGGCGCCCCGGCTCCGCAACCCAAATCGGAAGGCGACTGGCACCTTCTCGACCCCATCACCTATGAAAATATCTCCATCTTCCCAGTAGTCAGCTCCGTGTCACAGGACACCGCCGCATTTCTCACCCTCGACGAAGGACTTTCCACCGGCGACGTAGTCGTCAGCGAGCAAGGCGGCGACGGCATGGCCCGCAGCCGCGATGGCCGCCCCAGCGCCAGCCAATACAGCACCGGCGCCTCGGTGAATCGCCTGGTGCTGATCAACCGCGGCAAGCGCCCCGTTCTGCTCCTCGCCGGCGAACTGGTCAGCGGCGGCAAGCAGGACCGCATCATCGCCAAAGACCGCATCGTCGCTCCCGGCTCCGATCCGTTGCCCCTCGACGTTTTCTGTGTCGAGCACGGCCGCTGGTCCTCCGGCTCGAAATTCAGAGCCGCCAAAACCATGGTGCACCCCAGCGTCCGCGAACAAGCCGCCGTCAGCCAAAACCAGAATGAAGTGTGGGCTTCCGTCCGCGCAGGCACCACCGCGCCGCGTGCCGCATCGGCCCCATCATCGCGCATCGCCCACTCAGATCTTGATCTCGCGATGGAAACCAACGCCCCAACGCAGTCTTACGCCAAAATGTATCAGGAGAGCACCGTCGGCGCGTCCGTCGACACCTTCGTAGAGGAAGTCCAGCGCCGCTTCACCCGCGCCACCTCAGGAGAAAAAGGCCCCGCCAAAGGCCAACACATCGTCGGAGTCGTCGTAGCCTACGGCGGCGAAGTCGCCTGGAGCGACATCTTCGCCTCCAGCGATCTCTTCCAGCACTACTGGACCAAACTCCTGCGCAGCTACGCCGTCGAAGCCCTCGCCCGCCCCACTCTCCGCGAAGTCGCCTCCCGCGAAGACGCCCACGAATTCCTCCGCCGCCTCAACGGCACAGAAAAAATCGAAAGCGAACCCAACGTCTACCGCTGGCGCGAAATCACCCAAGGCCAACTAGCCCAAATCGAGTTGGAATCGCTGGAGCCCAAAACCATCACCCTCCACCGCCTCCTCCTCCACCGCACCACCTAGCTAGTGGCGGTTTGGACCGAGTCGCACCGTGGTTGGTCGAACCGCCAACGCTGCTCAGCAAAGCGCGTCGTTGGTAGCAACAGAACGTGATGAAGTGGAGATCGCCACGTCCCGTAATCCGCGTCAATCCGGTTGGGCATCGGCTGTGATCAGCAAGAAGAAAAACAAGTGCCGCCAACCTTTTTGCCTTGCCTGCCACCGGTCAGGCAAACACCGCAAAAACGTAGGGCACCCAGGAAGGTTTTTTGTCAAGTGAGTGCTACTATTTCAGCGCAGGGTGCCACCGTGCGCAAGGCAAAACCCAAATCAAAGGATCAGCCACCCGCCTAAAACATAGAGGGTCTTTGATGCCGATTCCAATTTAATCACAAAGTCGTCACTTGTACTTCGCCTTCACCACTAAATTCCAGACGAAATACGGAGGCCTTTGGCCTCAAATTTCTCATGGGGCGCACACCGATATAGATCCTACGAGCATCCCAGTCAATCCGCCTTTCGCCAATATCAATACCGTCTGTCCAAATATGAACTTTGCTCAGGCGTCGAAAAAACTGCTTGGCGTCATCATCTTGCGTATGTTTCCAAAATAGGTAGCCATAATCCCTGCTACTTTTCGGTATCGAAACCTCAAATGCTTTCATTGGAGATTGGAAATCATAGGAATTTACGCCCTTTTCACAACCAACCGAATTTCCGTGGGGTCCGCGACCCGCCAGAGGGCATCGTTTCGGTACAAATGCGATACAGTTCCTGATACTGGGCAGAGTTGGGAGGGAACACTTCGCATCGATAGTCCAATCCCAAATCTGGAGAAACCCGCGTCATTTCCAATATCGATCGTTCGGGTATTTGCCTTCCGAAGTCCGGCGGGATGGTGATCCTGATTTCTCCTTTCAGTTGGTAGTAGACGGTATTTAAGGAATAGCCCTTGAGACTATTCACGACCCCTCCATTCCGGTCATAGATGACCCAATCTGTAATCGGATCCGGGACCAGTTGCGGGTACGGTTTATTACCTGGGGTCTTCGGAACGGTCTGACCTGTAAATGGAAACCTGAAAAAAAGAGGGTACTGATTTATTGCGCGCTTACTAAGAAAGACCTCGCCATTATGGTGCGGAACTACCAGCGAATCTAATTATGGCTTTAAGTCTTCGGGGCGAACGCATTTGGGATCCCTTCGGGGGTAGCGGCACTACTGCACTAGAAGCACTGCTCTTAGGGCGGAACGCGATCTCGACTGACGCAAATCCGCTGGCAACCCTCATCACGAAAGTCAAATGTTCCTCGCTATCCCCGGAGCAGAGAACAGAGCTGTCGTCGATGATTTCTCGCATCAAGACTCTGGAGCTTACGCCCGACGTGGGCAAGCTTTTGTCACGCATTGGGGAGAGGACCTCACGAAAGATTCCTGCCATACCAAACCTTTTTGAATGGTTTTCGCAGAGTGCCATTGAAGAGCTCTTATACATCCGCGATGAGATTGACACTGTAAGAGATGCGAACTGTCAACGATTTGCGTTGGTTGCATTCTCTTCGATCGTGCTTGCCGCTTCCTACCAAGACGCTGAAACTAGATATGCGCGAAGACCCAGGGTTTTGCGCCCTGGCTATATTCTTGGGCTCTTTGCTCGGGCACTGGAAGATTCTGTAAGAAAACACGAGCCTCTCGAAGTTCTCCTCGGTTATCGCCAAGCTCTGGTCGAGATTGCTGATATTCGTAGCATAGCCGAACGAGATCTCATCGAGCGCGAATCAGTCGATCTAATCGTCACTTCGCCGCCCTATGCAAATTCAAATGACTACCACCTTTATCATCGATTCCGACTGTTTTGGCTGGGACATGATCCACGCGAGTTCGGCAAATGCGAAATCGGTTCGCACTTGAGGCACCAAAGGCAAGGGGAAGGTTATGATCTGTACGAAAAGGAGATGTCACAAGCTCTCGGTCAGATGTTGAGCCGTCTTCGCCCCGGTAGATACGCTGCTTTCGTCTTGGGCGATTCTGTTTTTGAGGGCAAGACAATCTCTACGTCAGACGCGATCGCACGTATTGGCGAAAAAATAGGTTACGAAACTGTAGGCACCATTGAAAGAAAAGTTCACACGTCTCGCCGGTCGTTCATGCCGGCTGCGCGTCGAGCAAAAACCGAGCAGATACTACTTTTGAGGAAACCTCCTCGACGGTTGGTCCTGAGCTTCCAGCCACCCTCCTACAAGATGTGGCCTTACGAACGAGAACTTCGTCGTCGTGAGATTGCGAGCCTATTCGGTATAAAACCAAGATCTACCCAGGGCGACAATCTAGTCGCTAGATTGGATTGCTACCAAGTCGACAAAGCAAGAAGACTCACGTTCACGCGCTCCATTCAAGCTGCGGCTGGCACTCCAAGATGGCTGACTTGGCAGAAACTGCTTGAAAACGGCGATTCTGAAAATGCGCGAAAGGACCCCAAGTACCTCACGCATGGAATCCATGCGTACAAGGGGAAATTTTATCCTCAATTGGCAAAGAGTCTATTGAATCTCGCGGATCTAAAACCAGGTGCCTCGGTGCTCGATCCTTTTTGTGGAAGCGGTACTGTGTTGCTGGAGGCGCAGTTAAACGGATACGCAGCAACTGGCCTCGATCTGAACCCGTTGGCGGTATTGATTTCTAAGGCCAAAGTCGCGGTCGCTACAGAGAGTGCCGTTGTGATGGACCGTGTCGTCAAAGATTTTTGCGATCGAATTATTCAGGATCGGAGCTCGAAAAACGATCTTGAATATTTTAAGCCGGAACTTCAAGCTGAGATTGAAAGGTGGTTTCCGTTACCTGTTGCCTGTCGTTTAGGCTGGTTGTTACAGATGATTCAACGAGTACCTCATCCCACCACTGGCCTTGTCCTCCAGGTTTTATTGAGTAGCGTTGTAAGACAAATATCACAACAAGCACCTGAAGACTTGCGCGTTAGGCGACGAAAAAAACTCATCGATGATGCTCCTGCCCTGGATCTGATACGGGCGCGTATCAATTTCTTCCGTGAGAGACTGAGACACTTCGGGGAGCGAATGTCATGCGCTCCGGTCGTAATGAGACCTGGGCACGTCGTACAAGGCGATAGTCGTTTACCGTTCACATTTCAAGATCTGAGCACTACCCAATTTGACTGCATCCTAACGAGTCCGCCATATGCTACCGCTTTGCCGTATATCGACACTGATCGTTTGAGCCTCTTGCTCTTATTTGGTATGGATTCTGTAACTAGGGCTCGAATTGAGGAAAGCTTGACTGGTTCGCGTGAGATAAGAGAGCGTCAGAGGAGAGAACTTGAAAAAAGCGATCGAGGACAGATTAGAGGGACGCCTAGGATCGGTAACAGCTGCGCGCACCATTCGCAAGATACATTCACTCAACAATGGGGCGACCGTCGGATTTCGTAGACGCAACATGACGGCGCTGCTCGTGAGATATTTTTCCGACATGTGGACTACATTTCACAATTTGTCCAGATCCGTTTGCCCTGGTGGGCACTTGTTTTTTGTTATCGGTGACAATAAAACCACTGCAGGCGGAAAGGTGATTCGAATTCCGAGCACTCAGTCACTCACCGAAATGGGAAGGTCGGTCGGTTGGCGTTTACGAGATCGCATCCCTATCAACGTAACTCGCGAAGCCCCATTGCACTCCCGCCATGCGATAACCGAGAACATTGTTCTCCATTTTCAATCGGAGGATTTCATATCTAAAAATCGTCCGGCTGTAAGGCACCCCGCTAATTGGACAGTCAGGGCCTGGTTTTGTAGGTCAACTGCAAAACTCAAGAAGGCCTCGTGTGGGGTACGATTGTGCGGGCACCGGGACAGACGGGACGTTTTCTGTCATTTCTCCTACGATGCTCGCTCCGATTCTCCTTACCGCTTAGGACAGGTCCCAACCTGTCCTTTTATTAACTTGAAGTTACTATATACAACCAGTATAATTTCCCATGACTGTCGCAATCCAATCCCGATATCCCCCGCCCGTAGCATCCCTCCCCGCCCCCCTCTCTCCTCTTCACCTGTCGATTCCCCGGCCAACTGCGCACGCAAACAGAGTATCTCTTTTTGTCTTTTACCCGCCGAAGGCAGGCTTGGCCCTCTTTTTCACCGTCTCTTACAGTGTCTCTTTTTGTCTCTTTGCCCTTT
>JBBRZT010000219.1:0-6574 GCA_038236395.1 Candidatus Acidiferrales bacterium | reverse complement strand
CGAGGAAGGCATCGTTCCCGGCGGAGGCACGGCGCTGCTGCGTTGCATCACGGCCATCGAGAAGCTCAAGCTGCAGGATGACGAAGCGGTTGGAGTCGGCATCGTGAAGCGCGCTCTCGAGGAACCGGCCCGCCAGATCGCCCACAACGCCGGAGCTGAAGGCGCTGTTGTGATCGGCAAGGTCCGCGAGTCCAAGGAAGAGAACTACGGTTTCAACGCGGAAACCGGCGAGTACGGCGACATGGTGAAAATGGGCGTAATCGACCCGGCCAAGGTTACCCGTCTCGCGCTGCAGAACGCGGCTTCGATCGCCGGCCTGATGCTCACGACGGAAGCCCTCGTCGCCGAGCTGAAGGAAGACGACAAGAAGTCGGCTGCGGCCGGCGGCGGCCAAGGCGGCCCCGGCGGCATGGGCGGCATGTACTAAGCCACGGCAACAATTGATGTGCAGGCAGGGCGCCCGGGAAACCGGGCGCCTTTTTTGTTTTTGGCCCTCGGCGCGAAACGAGAGAGAGCCGTCATGCAATCGCAGTCGGCAGACCATTGCGATAGTATGGTTGGAGGTTGAAGTTTTCTCAGGAGACTACGATGAACTCCATTCGGGGTTTGTTAATTGTGGCTTTGGCGCTGGTGTTGCCGCTTGTTGCCGCGGCTCAAGGACTGGACACCGCGAAAATCGACCAGGTCCTCGGTAGATCGGGCCAGAAAATCGGCGATGTGTACAAATTTGGATTTCCGAGAACGGATCTGCACGTCTCCGTTCACGGACTGGCGATCAAGCCGGGGCTAGCTCTCGGCTCGTGGGCAGCATTTATCGGGACGGATGACGACGCGATGGTTATGGGCGACCTGGTGCTGGTCGAAGACGAGATCAACCCTGTAATCGAGAAATTGCGCTCAACAGGATTTGAGATTTCGGCGGTACACAACCATCTCATCGAGGAAACGCCCAACGTGATGTACGTGCACTACATGGGGCACGGCGCGGCATCGCAGCTGGCAACTTCGTTGCGCGCGGCTCTGGCGGTTTCCAAAACGCCGCTCGAAAAGCCCGTGGCTGCCGCCGAAGAAGCGGCTCCCCCCGCATGGGTCAAGACCGTAGAGGACAGTGTCGGACGCAAGGGAACGTTGAAAGGCGGTGTGCTTTCATACGGCGTTCCACGCTCGGACTCCATTTCTGTCGGTGGAAAAAACATTCCACCTGCGGCTGGCGTGGCCATCGCGATAAATTTTCAAACCGCGGACGCCGGGAACGTGGCGACAACTGGCGACTTTGTGCTGACCGCGGAAGAAGTCAATCTCGTCATCACCGAGCTCCAGGCACATCACATTTCGGTGACTGGCCTGCACAGCCACATGCTCACAGAGCAACCGCGGCTATTTTTCATGCATTTCTGGAGCGTAGGCAGCCCCGAGTCGGTTGGAGCAGGAATCGCCGCGGCACTAAAACACGTCGCCACCAAGTAGTTTTCGTGGGCTGAAAAACGCAGGGGAATTCCTCCGAGAGTCGACCGACATCTGGACAGTCAGAAAATACGTAAAAGACTCAGAGGTGGACTGGATTGTTCGACATGAGACTGACAGGAACCATTCTTGTACTTAGCCTGGTGGCAGGAATTTTCGGGCTGGCAATTTACAAACGGACAGCGGCGCAGGCCCCGATAGCCCAAGGGCCGCGCCAGCCGGTGGTTGTGGAGCTGTTTACTTCGGAAGGGTGCTCCAGTTGTCCGCCGGCCGACCAATTGCTGGCGAAGCTCGAAACCGAACAGCCGGTCGGAAACGCCGAGATCCTCGCGCTGGAAGAGCACGTTGATTACTGGAATCAGGGCGGCTGGGTTGATCCGTTTTCATCCGACTCCGCGACCATTCGGCAATATGCCTATGGCGGAGCGCTGGGCAACGGAAACGCGTACACCCCGCAGATGGTGGTGGACGGCCAGAGCGAATTCGTCGGCAGCCGCGAAGGCAAGGCCAGGAACGCCATCGAGCAGGCCGGCGCCCGCAAGAAAACTGAAGTGACGGTTACGGCTGACGGCTCCGGGAAAAATGGGGCTCCTACGTTGCACATCAAGGTTGGCGCGCTGCAAAACGCCACCGGCGGTGACGCCCCGGAAATCTGGATGGCCATCACCGAAACGGGATTGCACTCGAGCGTAAAGGGCGGAGAAAATGCCGGCGAAGAGTTGCGTCACTCGGCGGTAGTGCGCAAACTGCAAAAACTTGGCCCGGCTAAAAATTCCGGCGAGACTTCGTTTTCGGCAGAGCAGCCTCTGAAACTGGATTCCGGCTGGAAACGCGAAAATACCCGCGTGGTGGTTTTTGTCCAGGAAAGAAACAGTAAAAAAATTTTAGGAGCAGGCAGCGCGACTTTGCCGGGATGAATCCCTTTTGAGATGATGCGGACGGATTCGCGCACATACGTTCGTACGAAAGGCGAAAACTTCATGGCTACTCATGTCAGCGGCGAATTTGATGTGAAGGTGACTGCCCAAAAACCCGACAACAAAGAAGCGGAAGCCGCCGGCTTGGGCAGAATGTCTCTCGACAAACAGTTTCATGGCGCGCTTGCAGCCACCAGCAAAGGCGAAATGTTGAGCTATATGACCGAAGTGAAAGGCTCGGGCGTATACGTAGCGATCGAACGCGTAACCGGAACGCTCGATGGCCGCAGCGGCAGCTTTGTACTTCACCACCGAGGCGTGATGACTCGCGGCGAGCCGCACCTGAGCGTCACAGTCACGCCCGACTCCGGCACCGGCGAACTGGCCGGCCTCTCCGGCGAAATGCAAATCAAAATCGAAAACGGCAAGCATTTCTACGACTTCGATTACACCCTTCCGGCAAAAACCTGATCATTCGTAGCGCAGCGACACTAGCGGATCGACGCGCGAGGCTCGGCGTGCTGGCACGTAGGTTGCGAGCAGCGACACAGCGATCAGCAGGACCGCCACCGACACAATAGAGATTGGATCCCAGGGCTTCACGCCATACAGGAAGCCGGCGATGAGGCGCGTCAACGCCAGCGCGGCCCCGACGCCGAGACAGACACCAATAATCGCCAGCCACATCCCCTGCATCACCACCATCTTGCGGACATCATTCGGCCCCGCGCCGAGCGCTATGCGAATCCCAATCTCCTGGGTGCGCTGCTCCACGGAATAGGACGTGAGGCCGTAGATGCCGATGGCCGCGAGCAGCACGCCGACTCCTGCGAAAATGGCCAGTAGCGTCATGTTGAAATCGCTGCGCGAAGTAGATTCTCCCCGCACCTGATCCATGGAGCGAATGTGCGCGACCGGTAAGCCGCCGCTGGCTGCGCGCAACTCGCGCTGAATATCTTCACTGAGCGAAAAAGGCGCAATCTTGGTGCGAACCAGCAGAGTCAGCGGAACGATTTTATTGTTCAGCGCCATAACGCCGTCATTCATCTGCGCCACCGGAACGTACATGATGGGATCTGGATTTTCTCCCAGCCCCTGATTCCTCACGTCGCCGACGATGCCGATAATTTCGCGCGGCGGCTCGTCAAACTCCGGCCCCACTCCTTTACCGATGGTGATGCGCTGGCCCACCGCGTCTCCCTTGGGCCAGAATTGTTTCGCCAGGCCTTCATTGATGACCACCACGCGCGCCGCGCCCGCGTCGTCTCGATCGGTAAACAGCCGCCCGCGCAACAGCAGAATCCGAAACACGTCGAAATATCCCGGCGAGATCGTGCGCCAGCCTGCCCCCGGGGTGTTTGCGGGGTCCGTAGCCGGCCGGCCTTCAATCTCAAATGGCAGACCGAATCCGCCCTCGAGCGGAAGACAACACGTGGTCGCGAATGACTCAGCTCCCGGCAACGCCTGGATGCGCCGCTCGGCCTCCAGCACCAGTTGACTGACGCCCGCGGTTTTTTCAAAACGCGCGCCGGTGAGCGACATCTCCATGACCAGCACATTGTGCGTGTTAAAACCAGGATCGACCGAGCGCAGCATGCCAAACGTGCGGATCATCAATCCCGCGCCGACTAGCAGCACTACAGCCAAAGTCATTTCGACGATGACCAGCAGCGAGCGCGCCTTGTTGTGGCGCAGGCCGGTCCCGGAGCGCGATACACTTTCTTTCAGCGTGGCAGTCAGATCGGTGCGCGAGGCGTTGAAGGCCGGAATGAGGCCGAACAGTATTCCGGTCAAAAACGAAATCGCCAGAGTAAACACGAGAACGCGCCAGTCAAGCACCGCGCCCGAGCCATGCTCGCCAATGCGGGGAATGTTTCCGGGATTGAGGGACAACAACGCGCGCACGCCTGCATAACCCAGGACGAGGCCGAGCGCGCCTCCCGCGAGCGACAACAAAACGCTTTCGGTGAGCAACTGGCGAATGATCCGCCCTCGTCCCGCGCCCATAGATGAACGAATGGCAATTTCGCGGCGGCGAATAGTGGCGCGAGCCAGCAGCAGGTTGGCCACGTTGGCGCAGGCTATGAGCAGCACAAAACTCACCGCGCCGAGAAGCACCAGCAACGCTTTTCGAACATCTCCGACCACCGTATCGCGTAGCGGCTCGGCGGTAAAGCCGTCCTGAGGTCCGAGCGAATTGGGATACTTGCGCTTGAACTCCTCGGCGGCCACTTTCATCTGCGCCTTGGCCATTTCCAATGTGACGCCCGGCTTCAGCCGCGCGGTTGCGCGCAAATAATGCGCCTGGTCAGTGCTGTTGGGATCAGCTTGCAGCGGCAGGTAAATATCCACCGGAGGATCGGCGGAAAAATTCGGCCCCAGCACGCCGGTAACGATGTAAGACTCGCCACTCAGCTCCAGCGTTTTTCCCAACAGGCTGGGATCTCCGCCAAAGCGGTTATGCCACAGCGAGTTGCTGAGCACCGCCAGCTTGAGCCCGTGAGGACGGTCTTCTTCATCAGAAAACGGCCGGCCCGCGGCGATGGGCGCGCCAAACACCCTGAAATAGCTCGCTGAGACGCGGATGCCTTTCAATTGCTCGGGCAGTCCGTTTCCCGTGAGGTTGATGCCCGGGCCTCCCACATCGTAGGCCGCGACATCCGAGAACACCTGGGTCTGCGCACGCCAGTTGTTATATTTCGGAATGGAAGTGATGTTCCCGTTTCCCTGCGCAGAACTCAGCTCCAGTTGCACCAGGCGATCCGGCTCCGGATAAGCGAGCGGCTGCAGCAGCACAGTATTGACCACCGTGAAAATCGCGGTGTTAGCTCCAATGCCAAGAGCCAGCGCAAGAATCGCCGTCGCGGTGAAGCCCGGGCTGCGGCGCAGCACGCGAAAGGCGTAACCAATGTCGTGAGTGAAGTCTTCGATCAGGTTGCCGATTGGCATGCCGCCTCGCCTTCCCGCCATTTTGCCAAGAACCAGGGCCTGTTGGATAGACGCACGACGATAAAATAGGCATCCCCAACAAGCAACAATTTGCTGTATGCACTGGCTGAATTTGCCTGAACGTTAGACCAGAGTACGGCTTGCCTCCAGTTCATCGCGTCTGCTAATGTCTGTCTGCTTCAATAGCTTCAAAGGGCTTCCAGGGGAGCCTCCAACATGACCGGAGTTTTGCAGCGGCTTCTGCCGCGTGAGGAGGGGTTTTACCACCTCTTCGTCAAACAGGCCGACAACATCTATGTAGGCGCCAAGGCGCTGGTGGAGATGCTCTCGCACTACACCGGCGTGCCGGAGCAAGTGCAGAGCATCAAGGCCATCGAGCACAATGGCGACGACATCACCCACAGCATCCTGACCAAGCTCAACCAAACCTTCATCACCCCGTTCGATCGCGAAGATATTCACGAACTCTGCAGCCAGCTCGACGATGTGATCGACCTGATCGACGCCGCGGCCAGCCGCTTCGTGCTGTATCGCGTAGACGCCGTCCGCCCGGGCACCATCGATATGGTCAAGGTGCTGGTGTCCGCCACCGCGGAAGTGGCCGAAGCCGTGCGCGCGCTGGAATCTCCTGAAAAAGCCCTGAAACACTGCATCGAAATTAACCGCTATGAAAACGAAAGCGACCGCCTGTGCCGCACGCTGATCGCCCAGCTCTTTGACGAAGAGCGCGACCCGGTTCAGATCATCAAGTGGAAGGAAATTTTCGAAGTCATCGAGACCGCGGTCGATAAGTGCGAAGACGTCGCCAACGTAATCGAAGGCGTAATCCTCAAAAGCGCATAACCCCGCTAATGCCGCCATCCGCAATGTGTATCACTCACGTAAATCCGGGTTGCGCCCGTGGATAGCTTTAACCTCCTGCTGGCGGTTATCGGTCTCACCTTAGTTTTCGAATTTTCCAATGGCTGGCATGACGCCGCCAACTCCATCGCCACGGTGGTTTCCACGCGGGTGCTCACCCCGTTTCGCGCGGTAGCCTGGGCGGCGTTCTGGAATTTCGTCGCAGCCTTTGTGTTTGGCACCGCTGTGGCCAAAACCATCGGTAAGGGCATGGTCCACATCGAAATGGTGGACGAAAAGGTTTTGCTGGCCGGGCTCCTCGGCGCCATCACCTGGAACATGATCACGTTGATTCTGGGCCTCCCGACCAGCTCTTCGCACGCGCTGATGGGCGGCTATGGCGG
>JBBRZT010000218.1:0-6591 GCA_038236395.1 Candidatus Acidiferrales bacterium | reverse complement strand
GCGTCCACTTGCAACGCGCGTTTCTCAACTGACTGGCGAAGGCGCCCTCGCCGTTTTCTCCCGCGCCAAAGAACTCGAGCGCGAAGGCCGCTCCATCATCCACCTCGAACTTGGCGAGCCCGATTTTCATCCTGCCGCCCCAGTCGTCGATGCTCTGCGCGATGCCGCCGCCGCGGGCCGCGACCGCTACGTCTCCACTCGCGGCATCCCCGCTCTCCGCGAAGCCATCGCCGCTTATCTGCAGCGCACTCGCCGACTGCAAGTCGCCAGCGAAGAGGTCCTCGTTGCACCCGGCTGCAAAATGGCGCTCTCTCTCGCCATGATGGCCCTCATCCAACCCGGCGATGAAGTCCTCTATCCCGATCCCGGATTTCCTATCTACCCCTCGTTCACCCGCGGTCTCGGCGCAAAGGCCGTCTCCTTTGGCCTCGAAGAAAAAAACAAATTTCAGCCCGACCTCAAAGAAATCGCCGCAAAAATCACCCCGCGCACCAGCGTGCTGATTTTCAATTCCCCCAACAATCCCACCGGCACGGTCTTCAGCAACGACACTCTTCAACAGTTCGCCGACCTCGCGCAAAAACACGACCTCTGGGTCATCGCCGACGAAATTTACGCCCGCATCGTATTCAACGGCGACTTTCAATCCATCCAAGCTCTCCCCGGCATGGCCGAGCGCACCATCATCATCGATGGCTTCTCAAAAAGTTTTGCCATGACCGGCTGGCGCCTCGGCTATGCCGTCGCTCCCAAACACCTTATCGACGCCATGGATTTGCTGGTCCTCAACACCTTCACCTGCGTCGCCGAATTTACCCAGGTCGCCGCCATCGAAGCCCTGCGCGATTCCACCAACGCCGTCGACGCCATGGTCGTGGAATATCGCAAGCGCCGCGACCTCTTCGTCGCCCGCCTCAATCGTATTCCCGGCTTTCGCTGTCAGATCCCCGACGGCTCGTTTTACGCCTGGGTCAACGTGGAAGACTCCGGCCTCCCCGCCGAAGAAGTCGCCACAGTGCTACTCGAAGAAGCCGGCGTTGCAGGCATCGCAGGCTCGGCCTTCGGCGCAGCCGGAAAAAACTATCTCCGGTTTTCTCTGGTCAGCGCCCGCCACTTGCTCGAAGACGCTCTGGAGCGCATCGAACGCGTCTCAACTCGATGGCGTGCCGCGGTAACACGCTAGTGCTCCGCCTTGCAAAAGAGTCCGCAGTTTCGAAGAGAAATATTCGAAGGGAAATTTCACAATGAAACATTTGATTCACGTGACACTTTCCACCAGCCTGCTGCTGACCATCGCGCCCTTCTCACACGCCCAGGCCAAGCCGGTCGCCTCTCCCGCCGACATCGCTAAAGTCTACGACCGCCTGCTCCCGCAGATCGACAAAATCCCCATCATCGACAATCACTCCCACGCCGCTTTTCCCGATGATCCAGACATGGACGCCCAGGCCGCCCCTCCCGGCGAAAGCAGCGTGCTGCGCCTTCGCGAAGACAATCCCGAATTTGTCGCCGCCGCCAAATCCCTTTTCGGCTACCCCTACAACGATTTCGCTCCCGAACACGCCAAGTGGCTCATCGACAAAAAGAAAGCCGCCGAAGCCTCCGGCACCACCGCCTACTGGGACAGCATCCTCGACAAGCTCAACATCGAAACCTGCCTCGCCAATCGCGTAGCGCTAGCACCCTATCTCGATCCCAAGCGATTCCACTGGGTCTTCTTCGTCGACTCTTTCCTCTTCCCCTTCGACAACCGCGACCAGACCGGGAAAAATGGCGACATGGGTGTCTACATTCCCCTCCAGGAAAAAGTTCTCCAGCGCTACGAAAAGCAGGAAAACGTCTCCGCCATCCCCGCCGATCTCGCCGCCTACGAATCCTTCGTCCGCCAGACCGTCACCGATAATCAAAAAAAAGGCGGTGTGGCCATGAAGTTTGAAGTCGCCTATTTCCGCTCTCTCTATTTCTCCGATCCGCCTCGCGAAAAAGCTCAGGCCATCTACACCAAATATCACTCCGGCGGCGTCCCCTCTGAAGACGAATACCGCACCTTTCAGGACTACATCTTCCGCGTGCTCGTCGATCAAGCCGGCAAACTCAAGCTCCCCGTCCACTTCCACAGCGCCGTCGGCATCGGCGACTATTTCAGCCTGCGCAACGGCGATCCCCTGAATCTCGAAAACGTTCTCCGCGACCCGCGCTACAAAAACGTCAACTTCGTCCTCATCCACGGCGGCTACCCCCACACCCTGGAAATGATCTGGCTCACCGCCGCCAAAAACGTCTACACCGACTCCTCTCTGATGGGTTATTACGTCTACCCCTCTGAGCTCAAAAATATATTGAAGCAATGGATCTCGCTCTATCCCGAAAAAATCATGTTTGGCTCCGACGCTTTCCCCTTCAATGACGCCGTCGGCGCCGAAGAAACTTTCTGGCTCGCCGCCCGCTCCGCCCGCACCGCTGTCGCCGAAGCCTTGGCTGAGCTAGTCGCCGAAAACGCCATCACCGAACCCAAAGCCATCGAGCTCGCCCGCATGTACCTGCACGACAACGCCGCCAATCTCTACGGAGCCAATAAATAAAATGTCCACCCCCGAGCTGAAATACACCGCCTGGAAAGACGTCGAGCGCGAACACCTCAATCCCCAGATCGACCGCGAAATGGTCGTCGGCGACAAAATCATGCTCGCCCGCGTGATCATGAAAAAAGGCGCGCACGTCCCGTTACATCATCATCACAACGAACAGGTCACCTACATTCTCGAAGGCGCCCTCAAATTCAACGTCGGTGGCAAAGAAATCGTCGTGCGTGCCGGCGAAGTCCTGTGCATCCCCCCCAACATGCCCCACGAAGCCTGGGCCCAGGAAGACACCATCGACCTCGACGTCTTCGACCCGCCGCGCGAAGATTGGCTCAACAAAACCGACGACTATCTACGTCACGGCCGCTAGCCGGTCCAGCCGCATTCCGGCCGCCTGGTAGGCGCGCCTCCGCGGCGGTGTTCATTCGCTTTCGAGCCGTTTAAACCGTAGACAAAGGGCCTCAGTGTTGTTTAACGTAGCGTAGTGGTCTGATTCCAGGCGTGGAGTCAGCCCTCAAGGGGAGATCATGAAGAGGCTGCTAATTCTTGCACTATTGCTGTTTGTCGGCGCCAGCACCCTCCCGGCGCAGCAACCCATCTCGGGCGGACTGCCGTCAACCAATGTGGCTGCCGATTTCACCACCACTTCCGCCTCGCGCGTGCCACTCATCAAGCCATTTCCCCAAGTCGCATCGCTGTTCGTGTCCGACGCTCTTGTCTCCGCATCCCCAGCGCCCGCCGCGGTAGAAACCGCTCTAAGCCTCCCGATGGAAGCCGGCGAGCCCTCCGCGGCCACTCCGGACCCGGAGCCCAAGCCCAGGTTTATCTATAGCGACCGCGACGATTATCGCTTCCAGCTTGGCTTGGGTATTTCGTTTGAACGCTTCCGCTCTTCGCTGTACAGCGCCAGCGCCGTGGGCACCAATACCAGCCTGTCCTATTTCCTGAATGATTGGTTCGGTGTGGAAGGAAACGTCTCCACCTTCTTCGCGCCTACCATCTGGAACGGCGAGCACATCAAGCTTGTGAATTACGGCGCGGGACCGCGAATCGCTTGGCGCCGTCCCCGCTGGGAACCCTGGGTCCACGGATTGGTTGGCGGCACCCACGCCCTCCCGCAAACCGCGGGACACAGCCAGAATGGCTTCTCCCTACAACTGGGCGGAGGCGCAGACTATCGCTTTCTGCCGCGCCTCTCTCTCCGACTCGAGCTCGATTACGTCCGCACCCGGCTCTTCGGCCAATGGCAGAACAATGGCCAGGCCGCTGCCGGCATAGTCTTTCACTTCTAATTCTCATCGATTATTTTGCGTGTTTTGCGGGTTGAATCGGATTTACGGGTGGATCGTCGCGGGTATCGGCTGGCCCATGGCCTTGGCATATTCCGCCGCAAATAGCGGGCTCGAAGGAAACTCCTCACTCAGTTCGTGCAACAGTTTTTGCGCCAGCACATTCTGTTTTTCCCGCCGCGCCGCCAGCGCCAGCATGATCTTCGCAAACGGTCTCAAATAAAGCCCGCTGTCCGCCGACTTCCCGAGTTGTTGCATCCCCAACTTCTTGTCCCCATGCACGCCGCCAAAGGTCAAAATGAAGCGCATTCCGCCAGACAGGCTGCCAATAATGTAGTTCGCCGAACCCAGCGCCACGTATGCGTCGTCCGCATCCGGCCGCTGTTGCAGCAATTGCTTGGCGTACTCGTTGGCCTGTTTCAGCAGTTTCAGCGCGTCTAACCGCTCCTTGCGCAGGATCATGTCCGCATCGGACTCCATCCCGGCCGCCAGCGTCAGCGCGAACAGCGCCTCCTGGTCTTTGGGATTTTCTTGCAGCCGCCGGTTGGCCAGCGCTCTGGTCTTGCCCAGCGCATCCTGAAATTTGCTCATTTGCGCCGCATCTGGTTTGCCGTCGATCCCACTCAAGAATTTCTTTTCATTCAGGAAGAAATCGCTGGTCAATACTCCCTGGCGGTAAAACTCTTCAAACAGGTAACTGGCCGCCACCGCCACTTCGCCAAAAGGTTCCGATGGGTGCTCCGCTTCCCAGCCCGCAAACTTTTCGCGCGCTCCGGCAAAGTTCTGCGCGTAAAGCGCGTGGAAGCCGTCGGTCAGTTCCGGAATCGGTGTGAACGCCGGAGTACCCGCGCCGTCGGCGGCGTCTTCACGGTCGGCTGCACGATCACCCGCGCCCGCATTTTCTGCGGCATTTGTGGCGCCCACGAACAGTGCTGCCAGCACCAGCGTCAAAATCCAATATCTGTGGAAATAATGTTTGGGAATGCCGTTCATAGTGATCTTTAAGTTTGGCTCTAGAATAAGCCGGGCAAGAATCGCGGTTTCCCCGCCATAGCCGATCGGTAATCCGGATCGGCGAACAACACGCGCTCCTCCGTGGACAGCCTTTGTGCCAGCACCGCTATGTGGGCCAGCGAACCCGCCAGCGCGGTGATCCACGCCGTGTGAATCAGCGGCAGCGCTAGCATTTCCGCAAACACCGCTGCATAGTTAGGATGCCGAACGAAGCGAAAAGGTCCCGATACAATCACGCCCAGACGCGTGGAGTCCATCACCTGCACGTTCCAGTGCTCGCCCAAGGTGCGAATCACCCACCAGCGCACCGCATTTGCCGCCAGGAACACCGCGAACGATACCGCCGCCAGAATGGGAATAAATGGCCGGTGCAGGAATACCACTTCGACGCCTGCGCCCACCAGCACCGCCGTATGCAGCGCCACCATCCAGCCAAAGCGCGGCTCGGTCACCTTGGAAGCCCCGCGGGCGATCATGCTCTGCTGATGCCGCCGCGAAATCTGCAGCTCCACAATCCGCAGCGCCGCCACCGCTACCAGCAGCGCCAGAAACGCGATGACCGTTATGTCCATTGCAGCAACAAAAATTCCGCGCTGAATCCCGGGCCAAACGCCGCCAGCAAAGCGTGTTCGCCGGCTTTCAGCGGCCGCTTCTCCAGCCATTCCTGCAGAATAAACAGAATCGTCGCGCTCGACAGGTTCCCCACATTCGCCAGAATGTCCCAGGAAGGCTGCGTCTGGCACTTGCTCAGCCCCAGCTGCGTTTCCACGTTGCCTAGCAGCCGCGCCCCGCCCGGATGCAGAATCCACCCCTTGATGTCCTCGCGCTTTTTCTCGCAGCGCTCCAGAAACCCATCCACGAGCTCATTAATCTTCGCGCCGATCATTTCCGGCACGTCTTTGGCCAGCAGAATGTGAAATCCCGAATCGCGTAAATCGAATCCCATCGCCCCCAGCGAATCTGGAAACGTATAGGTCTCCGAAACCAGTATCTTCGGCCCGCGCGCCGCCGCTTTTCCGCTCACCACCACCGCCGCCGCGCCATCTCCAAACAAAATAGAAGAAATCAGATTCGCCTGCGAAATATCCTTGCGCTGAAACGTCAAAGACGGCAGCTCCACCGCGATGATCAGCACGTTCCCGCCGGGCTCCGCTTTCAAATAATCCGCCGCGCGCCCCAGCGCCATCGCGCCCGCCGCGCATCCCAACTCCGTGAACGGCATGCGCCGCACGTTCGCCCGAAAACCCATCAGGTGAATCAGGTGCGCATCCAGCGAAGGAATCATGAAGCCCGTGCACGACACCGTGATAATCAGGTCAATGTCGTTAGGTTTCAACCCCGCGCGCTCCAGGCATTTCTCCGCCGCCTCGCGCCCCAACTTAATCGCGTGCTCCATGTACTCTTCGTTGGTCTTGGAAAGCGCCCGCGGCTCAACGGTGTATTCAATGGGAAAAATGGCGTGCCGCTTGTGGACCCGCGCATTGTCCACAATGCTCATCATCGCTTCCAGCTTGCGCTCGGGAATGTCGAACACCCGCCCCATGTAATACTTCACGTCATCGCGCGTAATGGTATGCGGCGGCAAAGCCGTCGCACTCGCGGCAATCACGCTATGCCCCGATGAAGCCCGCTTTTCTGTCCCGTTGTCGCTCAAAAGGTCCCCTGTAGGCCTGTAACGTCTAGTGTGGCACGTTTTGTGACACTTT
>JBBRZT010000217.1:0-6629 GCA_038236395.1 Candidatus Acidiferrales bacterium | reverse complement strand
AGCGAGCGGACGACACGATGCTGAATGAAGAACGCAGGCGCGAAATTCTGGAACTGTTGCACAACGATGGGCGCGTTCTGGTCCGCGACCTGTCGGACCGTTTCAAGACCTCGTTGATTACCATTCGCAAGGATCTGGAATTTCTGCACCATCAGGGCCACCTGGAGCGCACCCACGGCGGCGCGTTGCCGCTTCGCACTGGCGCGTTGCAGGACCGCAGCTTTCAGGAAAAGGAGCGCCTGCATCGCCACGACAAGCTGAGGATTGCGGCGGCGGCTGCGCGCATGATTCGAGACGGACAGGTAATCATTCTGGATTCGGGCACGACCACCACGGCAATCGCGCGAGCGTGCAAGCAATTTCGCAGCCTCACGGTGATCACCAACGGCACCAATATCGCCGAGGAATTGGCGGGTACGTCGGTGGAAGTGATTCTGACCGGCGGGACGCTGCGCAAGAATTCTTTTTCGCTGGTCGGGCCACTGGCGGAAGAGTCTTTGCGCCAGCTCAGCGCCGACATGCTTTTTCTGGCGGTGGATGGTTTCGACACGCAGTACGGATTGACCACGCCGAACCAACTGGAAGCGCGCGTGAATCGCGTGATGGCGAAAACCGCTCGCCGCACCATTGTGGTTTGCGATTCCAGCAAATTTGGGCAGCGCAGCCTGTCGCTGATCATGCCGACGTCGGCGGTACACGAAACGATTACGGATAAGAAAATCAGCAAGGCGCACTTGAAGAGTTTGCGTGAAGCCAATATTGAAGTGACGCTGGTCTAAACCGGGGAACGCGCGAAATTTACTCAACTGACGACGGAGAAACATGGGAAGCGACCAGACCAGAGCGCAACAACCCGATACGCTGCGGGAAATTCTGTCTCAACCGCAGGCCTGGAAAGAATCGCTCAGCGATTTCAAATCTAGCGCGGTACTGCAGACGCTGCTGGATAAAACCGCGTCACGCAGCGAGTGGCTGTTTGTCGGATGCGGCACCAGCTTTTACCTGGCGGAAGCGGTTGCCGCTTCGTGGCATATTCTTACCGGCCAGCCGGCGCGCGCCGTTCCAGCCTCGGAGCTCATGTTGTTTCCCGGGCTGAACCTGGCGCGGCGCGGCGATTTGCAGGCGGTGGTGATTTCCCGTTCTGGCAGCACGTCGGAGGCCGTGCGGGCCGCCGGGTTGCTGAGGCAAGAGCACCGTATCCCGACGATTGGGTTGACCTGCTCGCCGAATTCTCCTCTCGAGGCCGCGTGCGAGTTGACCATTGAAATTTCCTCGGCGGAGGAAAAAAGCATGGTGATGACGCGATCGTTCACTTCCATGCTGCTGGTGATGCAATATTTTTCGGCAGTTAAGAGCGGCGCGAAGGAATTCTGCTCCTCGCTGGAAAGCCTGGCAAGTCGCTTTGATTCTTCGCTGCAATCTTTTTCTGAACAGGTGGCGGCCTTCACCGAGCAGCGAAACTTTGAAGATTACATTTTTCTCGCACAGGGACCTTTCGTGGGAATCGCGCACGAGTCGTCGTTGAAACTCACGGAGATGTCCTGCTCGTACAGCCAGGCATATCACACGCTGGAATTTCGGCATGGTCCGAAGTCGATTGTGGAGCCGGAGACCTGTTTGATGTTTTTTGTCAGCGAAACGGCCAAGGATGCCGAGTGTGAAGTCCTTGCCGAAATGAAAGAGCTCGGCGGGGTGATCATTGCGGTTTGCAATCGAGCCAACAAAACGATTCGCGCATCGAGCGATCTGGTGTTCGAACTGGGACTGGACGTTCCGGAGATTGCCACGCTTAGCCCTTACGTGGTACCGGTGCAACTTTTGGGATGTTATACCGGTATGAAGAAGGGCCTCAACCCGGATGCGCCTAAAAATCTAAGCCGCGTGGTCATTCTCGATTAACGTGGTGCACACGCCGCCCAGATTCGATGTCTCCGTCGTCGGCGAACTGAATCTAGACATCATTTTGTCCGGCCTGCCGGAGAATCTGCAGCTCGACCGCGAACATCTGGCCTCCGATTTGAAAGTCACTCTGGGAAGCTCCTCGGCGATATTCGCTCACAATCTGGCGTTGCTTGGGAATCGGGTGGGCTTTAGCTCTGCAGTGGGAAACGATTCGTTTGCGGAAACCTGCCTCCAGCGCCTGGGAGAAAGCGGAGTGGATATTTCCGGCGTGCGGCCTGTTACTGGCCGCCAGACCGGTCTTACTGTGATTCTTCCGCAACCCGCGGGCCGGTACATCCTTACTTATCCCGGCACGATGTCCGAGATGCGCTATGAAGACCTCGACCTGGACTATGTTTGCCGCGCCAAGCATTTTCATTTGTCGTCGTATTTTCTTCAACGCGCGCTGCGGCCTCGAATGGCCGATCTTTTTCAGCAGGCTAAACAGGCTGGTCTTACCACTTCGCTGGATACCAATGACGACCCCGACGACGAGTGGGCGGAAGATCTGCTTGCGGTGCTGAAATATGTGGACGTGCTGCTGCCCAACGAGCACGAGGCCTGCAAAATTTCTCGCACGCAGGATGCACAGAGCGCGGCCAAGTGGCTATCGAGCCGGGTGCCGCTGGTGGTCATCAAGCGCGGGCCGCGAGGCGCGCTGGCGCAGTGGGGAAACGACATTTTTTCGGTGGCTACGCAACCTGGCGATGTCGTAGATGCTGTCGGCGCCGGTGACAGCTTTGACGCTGGATTTATCCATCAATATATTCGCGGCGCAAAAATAGAAGAGTGCATCCAATTTGGAAATATTGCCGGATCGCTTTCTGTCACGCGAGCGGGCGGTACGGAAGCATTTCGCGATAGCTCTCACCGGGAAGCTTTCTTGCAGAAGCACTGGAAGAAAACTCCTGCCCGGTGAGTGACCGGAGCGAACCGTTCGCAACCCAGAACAATTTAGTGCGATTTCCCTGTTTATTTGCCCACCGGCATCTTGGCCAGCGGCGTTGCCTGCAGTAATAGGCTACCGGTAAAGTCGGCATTGAGCCTGGCAGTGGGCCCCGTGACGGTTCCATAGTCTTTGTTATTTACGTAATCGACGATCTGATACGACCGCGCTTGTAGGCCGCGCAACTCCACCTGGCCCGTCCACTCTCCGGTCTTGTCCGCGCCCTTCGCGAGCTTGCCCGCTTTGTCGGGGGCGTAAAACGCGTAAAACATGTTTCCGTCTTTTTCGATCGCATAGCCTTCCGGCGCGTCATAGCCATAGACATACAAATCCAGGAAAGTTCCCTTGGAAAGCATTTTGTCGTTGTACAGGCCAATCCATTTTTTCCAGCGCGGTTCTTTTCCGGGATTGAGATAAACATTTTTTAGCTTTGGTCCGTAATCGGGCCAGGTAAACTTCGTTCCCAGCACTCCTCCGGTGCCCAGCGTGGAGGCGAAGTCGCTTCCGATATCCTGCTCGTTGTCGCCCTCGCCGGAGATTCGCGTCAGCTCGACGTGATCGCCGTAAATCGCCGCGCGCGGCCCCAGCAACGCCTTGTACATTTTCATGCGGCGCCGCACCTGCACAGAACCCACCGGGTCCGCGGTTACCGCCTGATCCATGTAGCGGAACCACGCGAGGCTTGGCGGCGTGCCGCACGGGCAGCTTTGCGTCACACTGTCAGCTTTCAGCGCGCGCGTAGTTTCGAAAATGATTTTGTAGATTTCGCCCATGGCATACACGGAATCCATCGGCGATTTATGGTGATGGGCGGGGTTATAGCACGGCGGTGTGGCGTAGATGTTGTCCAGCTTGTGCCCGTCGAAATCCCAATCGTGGATGAAGCGCTCCGTCAATTGCTTGTAATAGGCTTTCACTTCCGGCACGGCGGGGCAGAGGGTGGCGAGATTGCGCGTCATGCGCGCCGCTTTGCCGCTCTTATCCAAAATAAGCCAATCAGGATGCTGCTTGACGACGTCGGAGACCACGTATTTGTGCCCGCCGTAACTGTATTTGCCATCTTCCACGGCCAGCGGCAGCCACCAGAGCTGCAGCTTGATATTCTGCGCGTGAAAATCGCTGACCATCTTTTGAATCGAGGCTCCGCCGAAAGTATCCGCGCGCGGCTGCCAGTCGCCGTAATTGTTGAACCAGCGGTCATCGAGCGTGGCCCAGTGAATGCCGAGCTCTTTCAGCTTCGGTATGGTGGCGACCATCTGCGCGGGAGTGACGTCGGACTCGTAGCCCCAGCCACACCAGCTCACCGCATAGTTCTCGTCGTTGTTGGTCGGGCGGGTCAAACCTTCACGCTCCACCGCGTTGGACCACATGTTCAGCGGCTCGTAGTAATCGCCGGCGTAAACCGACACGAATGTGCGGGGAGTCGCATACGTCTCGCCGGGCTTCAGCACAGTGTCGGCCGGAAAATTTACCGCTGCGGCCACGCGTCCGTCGCTGGTGGTATTCACCGGGATGGACATCACGAGCGGCAGGGTTTCGATATGGCCGATGGCTTCGCCCATCGTTCGCGTCCAGAACGCGACGACAGGAATGCCGCCGCCGACGCGGCCGAGATCGTCTTTGGTCTCCACCGGCGCGCCGAAGGGATTTTGCTGTTCGAATTTTGCGGGAATGGGTAGCACATCGTCCTTGCCCCACTTCAAGCTGGAGCCGAAGAACGACCACATGGCGTGTGGCGCGGCGGTAGCGTCTGCCAGAGAGGCATTTAGACGATGGCGTTGCAACGAAACGGTCTCTAGCGCGAGATCTTTTACCCCGTCATTCCGATACGTCGCGGACAGCAACGCCAGGGCAGGGAAGTCGTCATAGACCTCGAGAATCAGGGTTGCAGCAATATCCGGATTGTCGGATTTGCTCTTTCCGGAAACTTCCACGTGTTTGCCAAGCCGGCCAAGTTTTCCCTGAGCGTCGGTGACACGTGCGGCGCTCAAGTCGAGCACGATATCGTCGACATTCTTGTGCGCCGCCGTCACCTGTTGTCCAGCTCCGCTGCCCGGATCATCCAGCGTGATTTTCTTTCCGTTCACTTTCATGCTGCTTTTCAAATAGCCCGACGCCGCGAGCACAAATTCTGCGGAAGAGGATTCAATATGGATGCCGTCGGGCTCGGTGCGGACTACAAGCGCTGAGCTCGTTGCCGGCGTTGGAGCGCTGGATGTTTTAGAGCTTTCGCCCCCGCAACTCGCCATCTGCAGAATTCCCACGAGCAGTAAACACATGCAAAATGCCAGGTATTTGAATTTCATCGATTCCTCAGCCGCCGGAATTACAGGAATAGCCAGCCGGAAATAGTCTACCTGTGAAGAGAACAAAACGAAACAAAAAGTAGCCAATCGAAAGCAGGCCATTGTCCGCCCAGCTATCAGGGGACCGGTTCCCTCAAAGTAGTTTTAGATGCGACCTCTTGCTCATCCATTGCTGGTGAGGCTGCAGATTCAGCGGAGTATTTTTACCGCGCAGCTGTTTCAGAAAGGCCAGGCGTTCCTTACTTTCGGTGGCTGAGCCGCGCGCGGACTCGTCCCCTTTGCGGCGCGCGAAGTCGATTCCCACGTCGGGGGCCTGCACACGCGGCCGTTCGCCAAGAAAATCGCCGAAGGCCACGGCGGCCGTTATTTTGAAAGGCGATTTGAAATCCTTGCGTGCCGCGGCGATGCGCTGTTTTAAAGCGGACAGGGCAGCCTCGACGCGTTCGCGCGTAAAATGCGGCAGCTTCGATCCGGATATGGTTTCGCCCGCCGCGGTGGTGAGCCATTGTTTGCCGCCCTGCGTGGGCTTGACGTATCCCTGCATCTCCATGATCGCGAGTACCTTGGTTGCCTCGGCGGCGATGCCCAGTGTTTCGGCGAGGTCGCGTGCAGTCCAGGTCACTGACCCGCGAGTGTCTTTCAGGAAACTCATGACTGCTGCCGCGGGAACGGACGGCATGACCGCGGTTCCTGTTTTTGTTTTGATCTTGGCCATCTTGTATCAATTCGCGCCGAATAAATTGCGCACCACAAACCACAAATTCGCGGGCCGCTCCGCCAGCCGGCGAATGAACCAGGCATACCAGTGAGCGCCATAGGCTACCAAGACTCTTGAATTGTAGCCTTCGCGCGCCATTCGTTCCTGCTCGGCGCTCTGGATGCCATAAAGCATCTGTACCTCTACATCAGACTTCTGTAAACCTGCCGTCGCGGCAAAGTCTGAAATTCTCCGCAGCATGCTGATATCGTGAGTGCCGAACGCCGCACGCATCGCCGGCTGGGCTTTCTTTGCCAGCAACATTACCTTGGCCAGCGCGAAATAATTTTCGTCCACGTCGATCTTTTGGGGAAAGGCGATTTCGGCTGGTTCATTGTATGCGCCCTTTACCAGGCGGACCGAGGGACGCAATGGTAGAAGGGAAGCCAGATCGTTTCCCGTGCGGTGCAGGTACGCTTGAAGGCATAAACCGACATTGGGAAATTCAGCGAGCGAACGGCGATACAGATTCAGGGTGGCGTCGACGTAAGTGCTGGATTCCATGTCGATCCACACCACGCGGCCGGGGTTTTCCTGCGCGATAATCCGTTTCAGATTGGCGTAGCAAAGCTCGGGAGACAGATCCAGGCCGAGCTGAGTGGGCTTAACGGATATCTCGGTGTTGAGTTTTTGTTCGCGAATACGGCGTAGCGCTTCTATGTAGTGTTCCGCGACGCTT
>JBBRZT010000216.1:0-6642 GCA_038236395.1 Candidatus Acidiferrales bacterium | reverse complement strand
GTGAACACCAATGAAAACGTCTATCGCCATCTATCCGGGCTCCTTCGATCCGGTCACCAACGGCCACCTCGATCTGATCGAGCGCGGCAATAAAATGTTTGACCTGGTGATCGTCGCGGTGTTGCAGAACGTCGACAAACAGCCGCTCTTCACCGTGCCCGAGCGCGTCGAAATGCTCCGCGAAGTCACCAAAAAATGGCCCGGCGTCGAAGTCGACGTCTTCAAGGGCTTGCTGGTCGATTACGCGCGCAAGCGAGGCGCCGGCGTGATTCTGCGCGGCATTCGCGCCGTCTCCGATTACGAATACGAACTGCAGATGGCGCTGATGAATCGCAAGCTCGAACCGCGCCTCGAAACGGTGTTCATGCTGCCCGGTGAGCCGTACAGTTATCTCAGCGCCAAACTGGTGCGCGAAATCGCACAGCTGGGCGGACCGCTGACCGATCTGGTGCCCGCGGTGGTGGAACAAAAATTGCGCGCTAAAATTTCTTAGCTGTCAGCGCGCCCATTTTGGCTGTCGTCGTTCGCGCACGGATTCGTCAGCATAAACGTAATTCGCTGGCACAGGAGAAAAGGTGCAACTAACCGATCGGATCAATCGCATACAAATCTCGCCCACCGCGGCGGTCATCGCAGAAGCCGACAAGCTGAAATCCCGCGGCGTGGACGTGGCCGACTTCGGCCCCGGCGAGCCGGATTTCCCCACGCCCGACCACATCAAAAAAGCCGCCATCAAGGCCATCGACGAAAACAAAACCAAATACACCGCGACCGGCGGCATCATGCCCCTGCGCGAAGCCATCTGCGCGTGGCACAAGCGCGAGCTCGGCTCCGCCTACGAAGCCAAAGAGTGCGTCGTCAACGTCGGCGGCAAGCATTCCATCTTCAATCTCGTCAGCCTCCTGATTCAAAGCGGCGACGAGGTCATCATCCCCGCGCCCTACTGGGTCAGCTATCCCGACATCGTCAAATACGCAGGCGGCACTCCAGTTTTTGTGCAGGCCGCCGCCGAAGAAGGCTTCAGCGTAAAAGCCGCCGCCATCGAGAAAGCCATCACTCCGAAAACGCGCATGCTCTTCGTAAACTCGCCAAGCAATCCCTGCGGCGGCGTCGTTCCGCCCGATGAATTCGAAAAAATCCTCGCCCTGTGCAAGAAACACAAAATCTGGCTGATGAGCGACGAATGCTATTCGCATTTCACCTACGAACCGCACAAGCCTTACTCCATCGCCAGTGCTGCAGGCGCAAAAGATCACGTCATCATCATCGGTTCCATGTCCAAAACTTTTGCCATGACCGGCTGGCGCATCGGCTACACCCTCGCGCCCGAGCCCCTGGTGCAGGCCTCCATCAAGCTCCAAAGCCAGTCCACTTCCAATCCAACTTCCATCGCGCAATACGCCGCCCTCGAAGCCATGCGCGGCTCCATGGATTCCGTTCCGGTGATGCTCGCCGAATACACCCGTCGTCGCCGCCGCATCGTCGACGGGCTTCGCGCCATTCCCGGCGTCACCTGCGAAGATCCCGGCGGCGCCTTCTACGCTTTCCCGAACATTTCCACGCATCTCACCGGCAGCGCCGCCCTGGCCAAATCCTGCACAGAGCTCACCAAACTTCTGCTCGACAAAGTGCAAGTCGCGGTCGTGCCAGGTGGAGCCTTCGGCGCGCCCGGCTACCTCCGCCTCTCTTACGCCACCTCCATCGAGCGCATCGACGAAGGTTTGCGCCGCCTCGGCCGTTTCTTCAGCCGCGCGGAAGCCGCCTCGTAAACCGTGCCGCACGCGCCCACACGTCCCGTACCCACGCGTATTGAACCCAAGTTCATGCCGCGCATCTGGGGCGCGCGCTCCCTAGCCCCCATTTATCCCGAAAAAATAAATCTCCCCGAACCCATCGGCGAAGCGTGGCTCACCGGTCCGCTCAGCGAAATCGAAGCAGGCCCGCTGAAAGGTCCCCTCAAAGACGCGTGGCAGAAAATGCCGCCCGACTGGCGCGGCACCGAACTTCTTTCCCCCATGGACTATTATGATTTTCCCCTTCTCGTGAAATTCCTCTTCCCCACCGATCAACTTTCCATCCAGGTCCACCCTGACGACGCATTCGCCCGCAAAAACGAATCGTCCAACGCCTGCGGCAAAACAGAAATGTGGCACGCCGTCTCCGCCGAACCCGGAGCCGCCCTCCTCCTCGGCCTGGTACCCGAACCGGATCGCAATAAATTTCAGTCAGCCATCACTAACGGAAGTCTGGAAACTTTTTTTCAGCGCCTGCCGGTCTTCACTGGCGACACTTTTTTCGTGCCCCCCGGAATGCCGCACACCATCGGCGCCGGTGTGGTCCTTTGCGAAGTCCAGCAAAACTCCGACTTCACCTATCGCCTCTACGATTTCAATCGCGTCGACCCTCAAGGAAATCCGCGCCAACTGCATATTGATAAAGCAATGGCGGTAATCAATTTCGCCGGCGCCACCGGCGGCAAAGTTTCAACGATAGAGTTGTCATCTTCTGAAGAAGTCAAGAAATCGCTGCTGGCCGCCTGTCCATATTTCGCCACCGAGCGCTGGGATATTTCCGCGCCGCATCACACCAAGTCCGATGCCGCACGCTTCGAATTAATCGTCATTCTTGGTGGCACCGGAGCGATTCAATATCGCGACGGCTTGCAACGATACAAACAGGGCGAATGCTGGCTGATTCCCGCATCCCTCGGCCAGTTTTCTTTAATCCCCAAAGAAAGCACGTCGCTCTTGTGCACTTACGTTCCGAACATCGGACAACTGCGCGGCCGCCTCACCCGTTCCGGCATTTCCAGCGCAGCAATCGAGAAAGTTTTGTTCGCCTGACGCCAACATGCCCTCCGACAAACTCACCGCGCACGCCGTAATTCTCGCCGGAGGCCGCGGCACCCGCTTCTGGCCCCGCAGTCGCATCCGCACCCCCAAGCAACTCCTGAATATCATCGGCGCGGACTCCATGCTGCAGCAAACCGTCGCTCGCTTGCGCCCCCTCATTCGCGCGGACCACATCTGGACGGTCACCAACGTCGAGCAATCCGCCTCTGTCCGCAAACATTTGCCCGCTCCCGCGCGCAAACACATTCTTGCCGAGCCGTTGGGACGAAGCACCGCCGCCGCTATCGCCCTCGCCGCCATTCACATTCGCCATGCCGAAAAAAGCGGCGACGCCCTCATGGCCATTCTCCCCGCCGACCTCTATATCGCGCAGACAGAAAAATACCGGGAAATCGCTCGCCTCGCCCTCGATGTCGCCCGCGAACCCGGCCGCATGGTCGTCCTCGGCATTCCCCCGACGCGCCCCGACACCGGTTTCGGCTACATCCAGTCATCCACCAAACCAATTTCCACTTCTCCGTTTCCGGTCTTCGCGGTCGAAGCCTTCAAAGAGAAACCGCACCTGACACTGGCCGAAGAATACGTAGCCTCGGGAAATTACCGCTGGAACGCCGGAATGTTTTTCTGGCGCGTCTCCACGTTCCTCGCTGCACTGCAAAAATATCTGCCCAAGACCAGCGCCGAGCTGGAGAATCTCGCCTCCAGCATCGGCGCCAAAAACTATCAGAAAAAACTTCGCGCCATCTATCCGCGCCTCGAAAATATCGCCGTCGACTACGCCATTCTCGAACCCGCCACCCGCGAACCGGGCGCTTCGCGCGTATTCGTCATTCCCGCCGACATCGGCTGGAGCGACATCGGCTCCTGGACCGCGGTCTATGAACAATCCGCCAAATCACAAGAAGGCAACGTCATCGCCAGCGCCAGCCACGCCATAGACGCCCAAGGCAATCTCATCTGGAGTCCTGGAAAATTCGTCGGCGTCATCGGAGTCCGCGACCTCGTCGTCGTCGAAACTCCCGACGCCCTGCTGATTTGCCCGCGCGATCGCTCCCAGGATGTCGGCAAAATCGTGAAATGGCTCGAGGAGCATCGCAAAAAAGATCTGCTCTAAGGTACCGATTAAGTTCTCGCCAGAAGTGCTGGTAGAGGTGCCAATACGGCTCTTGGCCCAATTCCCCCATCGCGTATACTTCTCGCAGCATGCCCCAGCAACTCCAATCTGATTCCAGCCCAGCAGTAGCGCCCACGCCCATCAAATTCGGCACCGACGGCTGGCGAGCCATCATCGCCGAGGATTTCACCTTCGCAAACGCCCGCATCGTCGCCAATGCCGTCGCGCGTTACATCATTCGCTCCGAAGACCCGCGCAAAGGTGTGATCGTCGGCTACGATCACCGCTTCGCGTCCGACACCGTCGCCGCCGCCGTCGCCGATGTCATCGCCGCAACCGGCACGCCCGTCTGGCTCACCGACAAGCCTTGCCCCACTCCCGCCGTCTCTCTCCTCGTTCGCCAGCGCAACGCCGCCGGCGGCCTGGTCATCACGGCAAGCCACAATCCCTATCGCTGGAACGGAATCAAATACAAAGCCAGTTACGGCAGCAGCGCGCTTCCGTCCATCGTCGCGCAAATCGAGCAGGAGCTCGACGCCGCGCAAAATCACGCCGCTACTCCGCTACCTCCGCGAAAAGATTTAGTCCACACCGTCGATCCCCGCGCTCCCTACCTCAACACTCTCGAAAAACTCGTCGATTGGGATCGCCTCCGCAAAGCCAACTTCCGTTTTGTCTCCGATCCCATGCACGGCTCGTCCGCCGGCCTGCTGCGCGAACTTTTCACCCGCAACAAAATCGTCTGCGACGAAATTCGCGGCACGCGCGACCCGCGTTTCGGCGGCGCCCATCCCGAGCCCATCGAGCCCCACATCCAACCTCTCCGCGAAGCCGTCCTCGCCGGAAAATTCGACGCCGGTTTCTGCTCCGACGGCGACGGCGACCGCATCGGCGCCATCGACCGCGACGGCTCCTTCCTCAATCCCCACCAGCTTTTTTCGTTGCTCGCCTGGCATCTCGCAGGCACCCGCAATCTTCCCGGCGATATCGCCAAAACTTTTTCGGTCACCAAGCTCATCGACAAAATCGCCCACCGCTTCGGCCGCAAGCTCCACGAAGTCCCCGTCGGCTTCAAATACATCTGCGAGCTCATGCTCGAACAAAACATCCTTATCGGTGGCGAAGAAAGCGGCGGCTTCGGCACCAGTCTCCATCTTCCCGAACGCGACGCCACCGTCTCCGCTCTCTTCCTCGCCGAGCTGATGGCCTGGCACGGTAAATCCCTAGGCCAGTTACTCGCCACGCTGCACTCCGAATTCGGCGAATATCACTACGGCCGCGTCGATCTCGACGTACAGCCGCACCAGAAGCAAAAAGCCATCGCCTATTTCAGCGATCCGGTTCTCTCACAATTTCTGGAATGGCCCGTCGCGCGCCGCGAAGACCTCGACGGCGCAAAGATTTATCTCGGCGAGATCGGCTGGGTCATGGTGCGCGCCTCGGGAACCGAAAATCTCCTGCGCATCTACTCCGAAACCTCCAAACCAGAAACCACCGCTCGCGTGCTCTCCAGCGTAAGCGCACTCGTGAAAAATCTATAGGAGCCGTCATGGAAACCGTCAATCTAGAGCAAAAATTCGCTCTCTTCTCCGACCACTACAAGCCCCATATCATCGGCGAGGTCAACGACTGCTACGTAAAAGTGGTTAAACTAAAAGGCGAATTCATCTGGCATCATCACGATAACGAAGACGAGCTTTTCCTGGTCGTCAAAGGCACCCTGCGCATGAAATTCCGCGACCACGAATCCGTCATTCGCGAAGGCGAATTCATCATCGTGCCTCGCAAAGTCGAGCATCTCCCCATCGCCGACGAAGAAGTTCACATCGTGCTCATCGAGCCGAAATCAACACTGAACACCGGCAATATCACCAATGAAAGGACCGTCGCCCAGCTCAAAAGCATCTAGAAGCCATCTCATAAATGGGCTTTGTGGGTCGCGGCTTCAGCCGCGACATCAAGAGCACAAGAAAACTTGGGCTTTAGCCCCTGATGCCGCCGAGTATCTATGAGCTAAGTTCTAGCAGCCGAGTTCACTGGACACAAACAATCATGGAACATCGCTTCCACACTCTGGACGTTTTCACCACCAATCGCTTCGAAGGCAATCCGCTCGCCGTCATCACCGATGGCGACGGCCTTTCGAACGCCACCATGCAGGCTATCGCCCGCGAAATGAATCTTTCCGAAACGGTTTTCGTCCAGAAACCCACCGATGACCGCGCCCTCGCCCGCCTGCGCATCTTCACCACCCGCGAAGAATTAAAACTCGCAGGCCATCCGGTAGTCGGCACCTGGTTCCTTCTCGCCGAACTCGGCGTCGTTCCCGCGCAGGAAGGCGGCGTGCACATCATGCAGCAAACCGGCGCAGGCGTGCTTCCCGTCGAAATCCGCTTCAAAGACGGCCGCCCCCAGCGCGTCACCATGACGCAAATCCCCGCAGTCTTCCGCCCCGCGAAACTCAACAAAAAAAAGCTCGCCTCCGCGCTGGGCGTCTCCGCTTCCGATCTTCACTCCGATCTGGAGCCGCAGTACGTCTCCACCGGCATCTCCAATCTCATGGTCCCATTCCGCAATCGCGCAGCTCTCGGCCGCATTCAGATGAACACCGCCGAGCTTCGCAATTTGCAGGGAAAAAACGGCACCATGGCCTACTGCTTCGCGCTCAACGGCGCC
>JBBRZT010000215.1:0-6676 GCA_038236395.1 Candidatus Acidiferrales bacterium | reverse complement strand
GCCTCTCCCATCAGGTCGGACTCTAAGTCAGACGCGCCCGGGACAAAGAAAAGACTATGCGAATCTTGCTTTACAACCCCGATAACGGGGTTACGCGCAACTTCATGCCGCATCTGTGGATGTTCCTGCTGCAGTCGCTCACTCCCGCGGGACACGAAGTGCTGTTGATCGATGGCAACGCGCAGCCCATGGACGAAGCGGGCATCGCGCGCTATGTGATTGAAGAGGGCATCGGACTGGTGGGTATCGGCGCGATGACCCGCATGATCGCCAAAGCCTACCGCATGGCTGATGCGATTCGCGCCGTGGGCGTGCCGGTCGTGATGGGCGGACCGCACGTCACGGAAATGGCGGATGAGGCGCTGGGCCGAAACGGCGGCCCTCAGCACGCCGACTCCGTGGCGCTGGGCGAAGCGGATGAGACGTGGCCGAAAATTGTCGAAGACGCGGTGCGCGGCACGCTGAAACCTGTTTATGCGCCTGTCGACGACTTTGGCCAGGAACGCAAACCGTCGCTGAAGGATTATCCGGCGATTCCGTGGGACACCATCAACCTGAAGCAGTTCAATATCGTGCCAAAAGTTTTCAACGGGATGTTGCGAAAACTGGGTGCGGGATGGGGAACGTTCCGGATTATTCCGGTGGAATCCGGGCGTGGCTGTCCGTATGGATGCGAGTTCTGCACCGTGACCGGATTTTTTGGCGATTCGATTCGATTTCGCACCAATGAGAGCGTGGTCAACGAGCTTTTGATGCTCAAAGCACGCGCGAAGAGCGAGCTTGGCCAGATTGCGGTATTTTTTATCGACGACAATTTCGCCATCAACATCAAGCGCACCAAATCGCTGCTGCGCGACATTATCGCCGCCGAAGCGCAGGTGCATTGGGTAGCGCAAATCAGCGCCAACCTGCTGCGCGACGAAGAGCTGGTGGACCTGATCGCCGCCGCGGGAGGGAAGTGGATCTTTATCGGAATGGAATCCATCGACCCGGCGAACCTGAAGGATGTGAATAAAGGATTTAACAAGCCGGGCGAATACGCCGCAGTGTTGCAGAGGCTGGCGGACCGCAACGTTTTCGCCATCACCTCTTTTATTTTTGGAATGGACAACGACACGGTGGGCGTAGCGGAGCGCACCTTGCAGGAAATTCGCACCTGGCCGCCCGGATTGCCGATTTTTGGCTTGCTCACTCCGTTGCCGGCGACTCCACTATATAAGCGGCTGGAAGCCGCGGGCCGCTTGACGCGGCCGAAACACTGGCAGGAGTTCATTCCCTTTGCGATGGCGCACACCCCGTTGAAAATGACCATTCCGGAAGCACACGCCGAAGTGAAATATGGGTGGGAAAAATCCTACAGCCCCGAAGCCATCAGCAAGGCGCTGGAAGCGGTGGCTCACAAACCTTTAGGATTTCGAGTAAACATTCTGATCTCGCGCATTTGTTTCCGCGGCATCTATTTTCCGCAGCTCGGAAGGTTTGCGTGGGTGAAGACCATTTTCCAGAACCGGCACGCTATCTTTGGCGCAGTTAGAGAAGGACTCGGTTTGCGGCGCGCGGCTCGAGCGGAAGCCTCGCTGCGCTTGTCGTCATCAGCCCAGCGCTGACTGTCGTGGAAGTGCCACACCGCATAAAGCCTTTAACACAACCACGAACGTTCCGCGCCTAGTGAAACGCGGCCGCCAAAAGATCCACCATCAACCGGATCGCGGTTTGAGCGGTGCGGCCGCTGGGATCGCGATAGGGATTCACCTCGACAATATCCAATCCCACCAATTTTCCTTTAGTGGGAATCTGCTTCATCAGTTCATCGATCTCCTGAAAATTCAGGCCGCCAGGTTCTAATGTTCCCGTGCCCGGTGCCAGCGTCGGGTCCATGGAGTCCACGTCGAACGTGACGTAAATATTTTCACTCGGCGGAATGGATTCGATCGCGGCGGCGATGCCGTGGCGGTGAATCTCTTCCGAGGTGACCACCGTGGTGGGGATTGCCTTGGCGTTACCGGCCGCTTCTTGGTCATTGGCGATGCCGCGCATACCAATTTGCGAGATGTGCTTCACGGTGGGCAGCTTGGCCACGCGAAGAACCCACGAGGCGTGATCGAGATTGCCTTTTGCGCCTGACCAGGTGTCGAGGTGCGCGTCGATGTGGACGACCGTAAGCGGAACGTCATAGGCGCGGATAACCGGAAAGGTGATGCTGTGATCGCCGCCCAGAATAATCGGGAATGCTTTCTTCGCCAGGATTTTCCTTACCGCTTCGGTGACTTTGGCGTCCGTCTCTACCGGCACGGTCGGGTAAATCACCACGTCGCCCACGTCAGTCCAGCGTTTTCCTTTCAGTACGGTGCGATCGCCGTCGATGTAGTAAAAACCTTCGGTCAGATCGTGGGCGTATTCCTGGGAATTTTCTCGCATGTCGCGCGGGCCGTAGCGCTCGCCCGGCTGGCCCCAGGTGCCTTCGTCGAAAGGCACACCCAGCACCGCAAAATCGGCGTTGAGCTTGTCGAGGTTTGGTTCGTAGGGCGCGCTCAGGAATGTGCGGACACCGACGAACGTCGGCGCGGTTTGTGCCGCCGCGAGGCCGGGCATGGTGAAGAAGGCGATCAGCAAAAGACTTGTGGATGTAGCGACGTTATTCAAGGCGAGTTTCCTCAGGTGCCGTGCGAGCCGCGCAACGCTGCGCAAGCAGCTACTTTTCCGCCGGAGTGATCACGATGTTGCGAAACGCGACGTGGCCTTTTTCGCTGCCCTGGAGATAAATCGGCCCAGGCAATTCTTCGTGACTGTCGAGCGCGCCGCCGGTGATGCCGGGAATCTCTTTATTGTCGATGATGGTCTGACCGTTTTGCACCACGGTGACCCATCGTCCGAGCAGCGTGATGTCAAAGGTCTGCCATTCGTCCGCCTTGCGGGGAAGTTCCGGCGTCGAGGCCAGGAAACCGTACACGCCGCCGGTGTGATGGCTCGCAGGCTCATCCACGGAATCGGTTTCCACCTGGACTTCGTAGCGGCCCCGCAAATAGACGCCGCTGTTGGAAGTTGGGCCGCAGTTGAACTCCACGTGCAGCTTGAAATTTTTAAATTTCGAATCGTTGATCAACTCGGGTCCGTTGCCCGGCGTCACCAAAGTTCCGTTTACAACTGTCCACGAGGTCGATCCCGAACCGCTGGGCTTCCAGCCGGCCAGATCTTTTCCGTTGAATAAGCTGATCGGCTTTCCCCATTTTGGCGCTTTCGTTTCTTTCAACGCCGGCGCTGGCCGTCCGGTGAATTTCCAGGGACCGTTCTTCGGTCCGCTGATCGTTCCCGATATTGTCTTGCCGCGTACCGTTGCTTTGAAAACCATGTCCTCGGGCGTTTCTTCCTCCCCTTTGGGAGAAACAAAAGTGAGCTGTCCGTTGGAAACTTCCACCTTGGGAAGCGGTCGGGCATTTCCCCAGCGGCCCACCATCTGGGCCTGGAGCTGTCCGCTTTCCTCTCGCACCTCGAGCCAGGAAGGATATTCGTGATCGGGAGCTGTCAGGGTTAGATCCCAGCGGCCGAGAAAAGCAGCGGGGGAATCCGCCGGCAAAGAAGATGACGCATGCGCCGCCGAGCTTGAGCCGGAATACTGCCAAGCGCAAAGCGACAAGATCAATGTTGCGAGCACAAATGCAATTCGTTGGAGTTTCATTTCTGGGTTCCTTCCCGTTGCAGCAAGACTGGTTTGATAATGGATGTCCACAGTTCGTAGCACTTCGCGTTGGGATGCAGGCCATCTTCCGCAAAAAGTTCATCGCGCGGATGTCCTTGCGCGTCGAGCATTACCGAGGCCACATCGATGTGTTGCACACGCTGCTGGGACTTGGCGAAATCCGCGATCATGGCGTTGGCGGACTTCATCTGCGGCCACTCCTTCCAGCGGGCTTTGGAAGGCTTGATGGACAGAAAATAAATCCAGGTCTGCGGCGATGCCGAGCGCACCATGCGGGCAAATTCTTTTGCCTCGTTGGCTACCGATTGCGGGGTTTTACTAGACCCGGCCGCAAGATCGTTGTCGCCTTCATAGACCACGACAGCGGCCGGGTGATAGGCGATTACGATTCTGGGGGCGTATCGGTTGAGGTCGGTATATTGCGAGCCGCCAAAACCGCGATTGATGACGTTGAGCCCTTTCATGTCGTCGAGCAAAGTGTCCCAGCGAGCGAAGCTCGAGGAGCCGGCAAAAACAATCACGCCTGGTTTGGGCGGATTCATCTTGTCCTGGTCTTCAAATTTGCGGATGTCGGGTTCCCAGTTGGGAGCCTCCGCCGTGGCTTGAGGCGCATTTTGTGCGGGCAACAATGCCGGAAAGAGGATGCAGAGCGCGAGAGTGCTGCGTAGCAGTCGAATCACGGCCTTAGCCTATATCGGGAAAAGCGAATACGGCAACCATGATTCGGCAGAGCTCGAAGGTTCTCATTCTTTCAGGTCGAGCGCGATTTGGAGGATTTGCAGCGCGAGGGCGTGGGTGTCGACGCCGTCCATGTTGGCCAGCACGACGATGCCGGCCCCTTTTTCTGGCGCGAGGGTGATGCTCGTGCTGGTGCCTTGTTGGCCGCCGTTGTGGCCGTAGAGATTTAATCCGAATCTTTGGCTGACGCCCCAACCCATGCCGTACTCGGTGAATTTTCCGTCCGTGGTTTTCTGCGCGGTCCACAACAGGTCGCGCGTTGAGCGTTTCACCAATTTGTCGGCCAGCATGGCTTCTTCATACCGGGCCATGTCTTCAGCGGAAGACACAAAGCCGCCGCCGGGAATTTTGTAGCTGGAGTCGAGCACACCGGCGTTCTGCACCGGGCCTTTTTCTTCGCGGTGATACCAGCGGGAGCGATGCGGGATGATCGCGACATTGCTGTCGGCTTGCGTCACGGCCATCCCGGCAAGGCTAAAAAGGTTGGCACGCATGTAGTCGAGATATTTTTCATGCGCGGCGCCTTCCAGCACGCAACCGAGAAGCGTATAGCCGTACGTAGAATAGTGAAACGCGGTGCCGGGCTGGGAGACCAGCGGGTCGTTGGCGAAAAGCGTCAGCGACTCTTCCATGGTGGCGAAGTGTCTGGCGCTGTCGTCGGGAACATCGCCCTTGCCGTCGGGATTGTAGTGGCGGATACCGCCGAGGTGGCCGAGGAGCTGGCGCGAAGTGATGGGCCACTCTTTTTTAGGAAACGCGGGGCAATAAGTTTGCACTTCGGTGTCGAGGTCGAGCTTCCCGCGCTCCACGAGCTGCAGAATTGCCGTAGCAGTGAGCGGCTTGGAAACCGAGGCCAGGCGGAAAAGCGTTTCAGGTGTGGCGGGCGCGGAATTTTCCAGATCAGCTTTGCCGAAGCCCCCGGCCCAAACTGTCTTTCCATCGAGCACAACGGCTACGGCGATGCCCGGAGTGCTGGAGGATTTGAGGAATTCATTGACGGCGGCTTGGATTTTTTCACGCCTTTCGGCGGAGAGCGCAGTCGCTGGAGCGGCTTGCTGAGCTGAAAGACTTGCGGTGCCGGCGAGAAATACAAATACGATGGCGAGGGAACGACGGGGAATTTTCCGGGCGGCAAGAGGCATGAAGAGACGCTCCTTATTTTTTTCGATTGCAGATGGAAGTCCGCTGAGCAGTCTAGCGCCAGCGGCGGCGCATGACAAAGCAGCGTGAAAGCTCTTCTTGGTTCAGCGATGTACTCGGCGCCAAGGCAGGTCGATTTTGTTTTGGCCGGTTGCTGCGGCTTCTGCCGGACTACAATTAACATGTCACGCGACATTGTGCCCTTGCAGCGATGTTGGTTTTGGGGAGCGGGTTATCTCTATGATGTTTAAACCAAAATATTTTGTGGCGCGCACGATTCGAACGTTCGCGGTTGCCGGGTTAACGCTGATCTTTCTTGTGGCACTGGCCGCTGCTCCAACTACACCGCCATTCGGGAAGTGGACACCCCTGGCGGAGGATCCCGTCCTGTCGCCTCAAGGCGATGGATTCGAGTCCTCGGGAACGTTTAATCCTTCGGTAGTAAAGAAGGACGGAAAATACGTGATGCTTTACCGCGCCCAAGATCAACAGGGCAAATCGTCTCTGGGATATGCAACCAGCGATGACGGTATTCACTTCAGCCGCCGGCCCGCGCCGGTGATGTCCGCGGAAGCGCCGTATGAAAAAGGTGGCGGAGTGGAAGATCCCAGGCTGCAAAAAATCGGAAACACCTACTACCTCACCTACACCGGCTACAACAACGTTGATGGAGCGGCCGCCGACAAAAAAGACGCCCAACTTTGCATGGCGACGTCCAAGGATCTGATTCATTGGAAGCGCCGCGGCATCATCATGCCGGCATACAAAGGTAAATGGAATGTGAATTGGACGAAATCGGGCGCCATCGTGCCTGAAAAAATCAACGGCAAATATTGGATGTACTACCTGGCGGACGCCAAGGGGAAAGGCAGCCAGATGGGAGTCGCGTCGAGCCCAGATTTACTGCACTGGGAAGAGGCGCTCGATCATCCGGTGGTGGCCAGCCGCCCGGGCACGTTTGATGCGCAGGTGGTAGAGCCGGGCCCGGCGCCGGTGATCACCCCCGAAGGCATATTTTTAATTTACAACGGCGCCGACGACAAACTTGTTTACAGGACGGGCTGGGTGTTGTTCGACAAAAACGATCCGACTAAAGTTCTG
>JBBRZT010000214.1:0-6701 GCA_038236395.1 Candidatus Acidiferrales bacterium | reverse complement strand
GCTGGCCGGCGACGCGGCGAGCATTCTGGATAACGCACGTCTGGTGGAACGCGAACGCGAGCGGCAGCGCATGGAACAGGAAATCAATATCGCGCGCGACATCCAGCAGGCTTTATTGCCGCGTGACTTCCGTGAATTTCCCCACCTCGCGGTCTCGGGCATAAATTTTCCGTGTCTTTCGGTGGGAGGCGATTACTTCGATGTGTTTCCGCTTTCCGACCGGCGCACCGCGTTCTTGCTGGCTGACGTATCCGGAAAAGGATTGGGCGCCGCGCTGCTTACCACCATGTTGCAGGGAGCGCTTTCGGGGATGACGCTGGGCACCGATCCGGCGCGTGTGTTCAACCACGTGAATCGCTTTTTGTGTAGCCACAGTGAAGTCGGGCGCTACGCGACGATGTTTTTTGGAATTCTCGATGAAGATGGGCGAGTGGATTACATCAACGCGGGACACCCTTCGCCGTTTCTGATACGCCACGGTGTTGCGGAGGAACCGTTTACGGAAGGCTCGTATCCGGTTGGGCTGGTGCCTGAGGCGGAATACGTGACCGCCACCGTGAAGCTGGAGCCGGGAGATACGTTGATATTGTTCAGCGACGGCGTCACAGAAGCGATGGATCCCAGCGAGGAATTGTACGGCGTGCCGCGGCTGCGCGAAGTTTTGACCGGACAGTCAGAATGCGCGCTAGAAAAATTGCAGAAGTCGATTCTGGAGTCGGTGGAGAATTTTGCCAAAGGCGCTCACCAGGCTGACGATTTGACTTTGCTGATCGTTAGATACCGGTCGACGCCCGCGGTGGCCATGACGGAGACAGATTTGTCTTCGTCTTCATCGGGCGCGCCGTCGCCAACGGCTACTGCTCCAAGCGCGGGTGGTAATCCTGTTGCGGAGTTGAAATCGGCTGTTAGCGCGGGTGCGGGTTCATCCGGTTCTCACCCGTCTGCTTCGAATATTGCTGCCAAACTCGAAAAGGCTGGTTCGGCAGTGGAAACCATCGGACCGTTAGGCACCAAGCAATAATTCGGTGAGGTTTGCGCGTATCTTGTCAGGCGTGAGTGGCGCCGGATGCTTCCCTTTCCAAGTTCGCCCGATCCCAGTTGCCGAGAATTGCTCCCGCTTCGTAAGTGCTCTGACAAAAATCCAGCAAAGCCTGTTCCGGCGAATCGGACAGGCGCACATCGTCGTACATCAGGAAAAACTCGCTTTTCTCTCCATTGTAGAAAGCTTTGGCGGGCAGGACGGCGCGGTCCTTGAATCCCGCAGGCTCGGGAGCGGCGTAGGCATAGAAGGCGGCGTCCTTTATGATTTCACCGTCGCCGGGCCAGAATCCGTGGCTGATGACTTCATGCGAGTAGGCTTCTTTGGTAATTGGGTCGGCGCCCGGGCGTTCCGGCGCGCGCCTGCCTGAAAAACGCGTTACCGCCATATCAAAACTTCCCCAGAAAAAATGCACCGGGCTGCTCTTGCCAATGAATCGCGAGCGAAATTCCTTGAGCACGGCATCCACGCTGACCAGAGTCTGCCAGAAACGATGCGCATATTCGGCGTCGTAAGAGGCGTGCGTTTCGTCCAGATTGAAGCGCACCGGGCGGGGCACTTCCACCGGCATGGACCAGACTTTTACGTCGATGCCCAGGGAATGCAGTGCTGCAAGCAATTCGAAATAAAATTCGGCGACGGTGCGGGGCATCAAGCGAAATGATCTGATTTCGCCCAGGCTGGTTGAAATTTCAAGAGTGTGGGCGATGAAATCGAAATTAATTTCGAAGACGCCTTTGGCGTAGGGCATCGGCGAGGTGGTCAAGCCGCGCGAGGATACATACAGAGCGATTCCCCAGAAATGGTTGACGGGGGGACAGAGAGCCAGGCGAATTTTGCCGACGATCTGCGTCCACATGTGCAGCGTGGCGTAAGTGTCTTTCCACTCGGCGAGCGGAAGGGCGGGCCAACGTTGTGATTGCGATTGTTGCGATTGTTTCATTGCGGAACTCCCCGTCGAGAGGCGTCGTGTGTATCCCGGAACCAATCTCGGGTCCCAGCATCTTCGATTTTGAGGCGTAATTCAATGGAGCGGCGAGCGCCACTGTACTTTTGTTGGCCTATCGGACAGTGTTCGCTCACCAAATCGCCAGTCATACTCGTTGAAACAAGGAGAACACGTGCTTCGTCATATCCAACTATTGTGCGTTGCCGGTGTGGTCTGGTTGGCGGGGTGCGCGGCTACAATCAAAAACAACGCCCCGGATCCGACGAAGAAACCATCGGCTAGCGTGAAAGTAACCGTGACACCCCCTTCCGCGAGTGTGCGCGCAGGCGCGGCGCAACAATTTATGGCTGCGGTGACCGGGACGAGCAACACCACTGTGACATGGTCGGTGAATGGTGTGGCGGGCGGGAATGCCGGCGCGGGAATCATCAATTCGGCTGGGCAATATGTTGCGCCGCAGACATTGCCGAGCCCCAACACAGTTACGGTTGCGGCGATCAGCACGGCGGATACGACTGCCAAAGGCAGCGCAGCGGTTACCCTGCTGAATCCCACGCCAATTTTGAATAATATTTCTCCTTCGACGATTAATGGCGGGGGCTTCACGCTGACCATTACGGGCAGCAATTTTGTGAACGGCGCGCAGGTAGCTATGGCGGGCGTGCCGCTGACCACGGCATTTATCAGTGCGACGCAATTGACGGCTACCGGTAGCCAAGGGACGTCCGGGTCGTATGCCGTGACGGTCAGCAACCCGAACCCTGGGGCGAGCAGCTCTTCGGGAGTGAATCTGACGGTGAATGGCAGCACGCAAGCGAGCGCGTGCAGCGGGATGAGCGTTGGAGCGGGCGCGAGCTTGAATGGTTTTGTTCCCTTCCCTGCGAATAATCTTTGGAATGAAAATATTTCGGGCGCGGCGGTGGATCCCAATTCGAGCGCGACTATAAACTTCATCGGCGGAACGATCGGGATGCTTGCGGATTTTGGATCAGGGCTTTTCAGCGGAAGCTCTATCGGCATTCCGTATGCGGTGGTGGGCGCGGGCCAGGCGCCGGTGAACGTCACGTTCAACGCTTATGGAGATGAAAGCGATCCCGGGCCTATGCCGATTCCGGCAAACGCACAAATCGAGGGCGCTCCAAATCCGGGCGACCAGCACGTGCTGGTGTTGGATAACGGCAACTGCTGGCTGTACGAATTGTTTGGCGCGAGCGTGAACGGCAATGGAACGTGGGACGCGGCGTCAGGTACGGTGTGGGACTTGCAGAATTACAACCAGCGGCCATTAACGTGGACCTCTGCAGATGCGGCGGGCTTGCCGATTTTTCCGGGGCTGGCGCGTTACGACGAAGTGGCCGGCGGCGCAATCAAACACGCGCTGCGGTTCACGCTGCAGCACAGCCGCGCTGCTTTTGTTTTACCGGCCACGCACTGGGCGGCGAATTCCACGAATGCGAACGCCGCGCCGATGGGCATGCGGCTGCGATTGAAAGCCAATTTCAATATGTCGTCGTACTCCGCGGCGAACCAGGTGATTTTGAAGGCGCTGCAGCAGTACGGAATGATCATGGCGGACAACGGCTCGTCGATGTTTTTGAGTGGCGCGCCGGACAGCCACTGGGACAATAACGATCTGCACGTGCTGGGCAACGTAAAGGCTTCCGACTTCGAAGTGGTAAAGATGGACACCATTTACACCGGCAGCAACGTGCCGCAGGGACAAACGCCGGGGATTCAAAGTTTCAGCGCCAGCCCGGGCGGAGCGGTGAGCGCTGGTACGGCAGTGACGCTGAGCTGGTCGGCTACCAATGCGTCGTACTTCATTGTGTCGCCGCAAGTGGGCGCGGTGCGCGGGAGCAGCGTGAACGTCACGCCGAACGTGACGACGACGTACACCCTGTACGCTACGAATGAGTTTGGACGAACCACGGCGACCGTGACCGTCACCGTGCAGTAGAGCGGTTTGCCGCAAAGACGATCTTTCTTGACAGCTATCCGAGTTGCCGAAGATGCGTGCCCAACCGCGCGAGTATCTTTTCCCGGGAAGCCTGGATTTGCTCCAATAATTCACCTTTTTGCGATAGATAGGCTTCCGCGTAGCCCGGTTGAACCCTTAACGACCCAAAATTTCTCAAAGCCATCTCGCGCGCCTCGAAAGCCGCCTCCGCTACTTCCCGAAGAGTATCCAAGATGGAAATCATCATCGTCTTTGTTTCGGTGTCCATGGCGGCTCCTTTCAACGCTTGGGTGATGGAAGCGTTGGTGCTGGTGCGGGATTGTAGCAACATCCGGACGAACAAATACGTATCTATAGGCAGATGAACGCGAGGGCGACTGTGGGGCGTACCGGCTACTTTCTGCTGGCATGCTTGATTCTGGAGTTTGCTGCAGGCGTATTTGTGGCGATCGGCGGAAATCGTTCCAGCAAATTATAGTTCGCGCAAGGCCTGGGCTACGGGTCGGCGCGCGGCACGGACTGCGGGCAAGAGGCCGCCCACGAAACCCATTACCAGGGCGAAAATTACTCCCTTCACCAGCAATTCCGGGGTGATTTTGAAGGCGAAGGCGAGATGTGAAAAAGTCTGCAGATTCATCGCGCCGGTGGTTAGTCCATTGAGGGGCAGGACCACCAGACAGCCCAACAGGCCGCCCACGAAAGCAATCAGCAACGCCTCGATGACGAACGAGAAGACCACCGACGGGCCGCCGAACCCGAGGGCGCGCATGGTCGCGATTTCACGTCCGCGCTCAGCTACGGCGGAGTACATGGTGTTGAGCGCGCCGAAAACCGCGCCGATGGCCATGATGAAGGCGATCAGGCCGCCGAGAATGGTGATCAAAGAAGTCAGGCGGGTAGATTGCTTAGAGTAATAGTCGATCTCGCGGGAGACGTCGACATTGAGGCGCGGGTCGGAGCTCAGCGCGTCCTTGAGCTGCTGAAAGGAGTTCGGTGAGGCGAGGTGCACGGTAACGGACTGGAAAAAAGTGTCGGGACGGTTGTAGGCCGGACCGAGCAGGTGTGCGTCGGCCCAAATTTCTGAATCGAAAGAGCTGCCGCCGGCGTCGAAAACGCCTACGACTTGCCATTTGACGTTGCCGAGACTGATGGTATTTCCGACGGTGAGACCGGAGTAGGAAGTGTTGGCGTTTTTCCCGACAACGACTTCATTGATGCCGGGCTGAAACATGCGTCCCTGGACGATTTTCACTTTATTGCGAATCTCGAGGACGTTTTTGGAGACGCCGCGGACCTGGACGTTAGCGTCGGTGCCGGTGGAAATCAGCGGGATAGGCGCAACGAGCACGACTTCCGGGGTGACCAGAGGCGCGCCGCCGGCGTCGCGGGCGATTCCCGGAGCATCCTGAATAATTTTCACCGCATCGATACCCACGCCGCCGGTCATTTCCGACGTCGCGCCCGCGCGCATGATAATCGCGTTGTCAGCCGAGCCTGAGGACACCAGTGTGGCTTTGAATCCGCGGGCGAGCGAGAGCATCGCGACGAATACACCGACGGTGCCGGCAATGCCGAGGACCGCGACGATTGCCGAGGTCCAGCGTGCTCTCACGCTGCGCAAGTTATAAACGATGGGGATGGCCACTCAGACTCTCCTTAACGCGTCGACGACGCGCAGGCGCATGGCGCCAATACCGGGCAGAAGACCGCTGGCCACGCCGACAAAAACTGCGAAAGCCAGACCGAGCGCCAGAACGCTAACTGACAACAGCAGAGGAGGAAGCAGGCCGTTCAGCGCGGCGCCGACCACTGGAATCGCGAGAATTGCCAGACCGAGGCCGATCAGCCCGCCGATCAGTGCGATGACCAATGCCTCCGAGAGAACAAAGAAAAGGATGAAGCGGTCCGGATAGCCGATGGCTTTGAGCACAGCCAACTCGCCGGTGCGTTCGCGAACCGAAATAGCCATGGTATTTCCGGTGACCAGCAGCAGGGTGAAAAACACCACGCCGCCGATGGTCAGGATCAGCAGTTCGATGTTGCCGAGCTGTTTGGCAAATCCAGCCTGGAATGCAGATTCCGTTTCCGTTTTGGTTTCGGTGGAAGAATTGGCAAAGCCATTGTCGATGGCCGCGGCAACCCGAACGGAGTCGTCCGGAGAGTCGAGTTTCACAACATACCAGCCGGCCATGTCCTTGATGACTGCGGGAATGGTTTCGTCAAAATATTTCCATTGCAGCCAGAACTGGCTTTCGTCGCCGCCGGGATGGTCGTTTGTGTAGATGCCGTCGAGATTGAATTCCCACGTTTTGGTGGGCCCGTACAGGGCATTCTTGATGGGGATGCGATCGCCGATTTTCCAGCCGAAGCGCTTGGCCAACGCGCCGCCCACGACCACTCCCTGACGATCTTTAAGAAAGTTATTCCACTGGTCGTCAGGGACGACCATTTCGGTCATGACCTGGCGCTGATTTTCCGGGTCGATCACAAACTGGGGGAAGAAATTCTTTTCGTCCTGATATACGCCGCCGAACCAGTTGTTGTGGGTGACGTATTTGACGCCCTTGATTTTTAAAATCTTGTCGCGATAGGCGAGGGGAATGGTATTGATCAGACCGGCGCGGTTGATCACGACGAGGCGGTCGGCCCCGGCGAGGTCTGTGCCACGGCTGAACGCGCTTTTCACTACCGCCAGAAATGTGAACAGAAACAGCGCCACCGCGAAGGAACCGATGGTCAGGAGCAGGCGAATCTTT
>JBBRZT010000213.1:0-6703 GCA_038236395.1 Candidatus Acidiferrales bacterium | reverse complement strand
GCGGCGCGTTCACCAGGTCATGCGCGCGTTGCATCACATCCTGCGACTGCATGGCCATGATGGCGTCCACCTTGTCCAGAAACGCCTGCGTCCCGGGAACCAGCAGCGAGTCCGAACTCTGCGCCATCTGCCGCGCCACGATTTTTTTCGCCGTAGCCAGCGCCGTCCAGTGGTCATACGCCAGCCACAACGGCATCTTGATGTGGAAAATATTCAGTAGCTCAATGAAGTGGTTCGACCACCCGGAAGAGACCGTGCTCGCTCCCATCGCATATTCCAGCGTCAGGTCCCAGCCGATAATCCACGCAAAAAGCTCCCCCAGCGTGGCATACGCATACGTATACGCGCTTCCTGCCAGTGGAATCATCGCCGCAAACTCCGCGTAGCACAGCCCCGCGAACGCGCAACCCAGCCCCGACAGCACGAATGAAAGCATCAAGCCCGGCCCGGCATAATGCGCGCCCAATCCAGAAAGAACGAAAATCCCCGCGCCGATAATCGCGCCAACGCCCAACGCCGTCAGTTGAAAAGGTCCCAGTGTCCTCTTCAAACTATGCGCGCCCGCGTCCTTCGACTCCTCGAGCAACATGCTCATCGGCTTTCTTGCGAACAAGGGGTTGCCCATGCACCTTCTCCTGGGGAGGTTATCCCCGTTAAATCAGGCCAATATAGACTTCGAACTGTCACATTGTAGGGCGCTCGTTCCTTTTGCCCTACAACAAAATCGCTACCGTTGACTCCTGGTCAACGCCGCGAAAAACCTACTCCGGGCGACTAACCGGTGACTTCCGCGACCACACCAGGTAAACCGGAACGCCCAGCAGCACGATCAAGAGCCCAGGCCAGGTTGTCTGCGTCTGATACAGCAGCAGCACCACCATGATCGCCGACGCCGCAACGATATAAAGCAGCGGTACCACCGGATACCCAAACGCCCGATACGGCCGCTCCGCATCCGGCCGCTTCTTGCGCAACACAAAAATCCCCGCAATCGTCAGCACGTAGAAAAGCAGCACTGCAAACACCACGTAATTCAGCAAGTCGCTGTACAGGTTTCCGTACGTCACCGCTCCCGCCGCATCCACGCGCCGCGTCCGCAGCAAAATCAACACGATGATCCACACGCATTGGTACGCCAACGCCACCGACGGCACCCGCCGCTTGTTCAGCGTCCCCGTTGCGCGAAAGAACAACCCATCCTTCGCCATCGCGTAAGAAACGCGCGCCCCCGCCAGAATCAGCCCGTTGTTGCATCCAAAGGTAGAAATAATAATCGCTACCGCCATGATCGACGCGCCCACCGGCCCGAACACCGCGTTCAGCGCCGCCGATGCCACCCGATCGTCCGGAGCATGTTGTATCTGCTCCAGCGGCAACGCGCACAGGTACGCCAGGTTCGCCAGCACGTACAGCGTAATCACGATCATCGTCCCGAACGCCATCGACAACGCCACATCCCGTTTGGGGTTCTTCACTTCCGCCGCTGTAAACCCGATGTTATTCCACGCATCCGCCGAAAACAGTGACCCCACCTGCGCCACTCCAAATGCCACGAACAATCCAAACGCCCCGCTCGCCGCCGTAATGGTCGGCACCCAGCTCCGCAAAAAGTCAGCCCCCGGCTCGATCTCTACCGCTCCGCGTATCGCCCAGAAGTGCGAAAAGTTGTCGCTGATGGCCGCCGCGTTGCGTCCCACAAACACGCAGATGAAAATCAGTCCCAGCAGCGACAGCGTCTTCGCGCTGGTAAAAATATTCTGAATGATTTTTCCCAGCTGCACTCCCAGCGTATTCAGAAACGTCAGGAAAATAATCATCAGCACCGCCACCAGCTGCTGTACCGACAAGCTGATCGCGTACTTGGAAGAAATCGCAATTGGATGGATCACCCACGCTTGGGGAGAAATCGCCGGCGCCAGCACTCCCAGGTAGCGCGCAAACCCAATCGCCACCGCCGCAATCGTTCCGGTCTGAATCACCAGAAAAAGCGTCCAGCCGTACAAAAATCCCCACAGCGGCGAATACGCCTCGCGCAGATAAATGTATTGCCCGCCCGCATGCGGAAAAAGCGCCGCCAACTCCCCGTACGAAAGCGCCGCAGAAATCGTCAATAACCCGGTAATGATCCAGGTAAACAGCAGCCCACCCGGCGAACCGGTCTGTTTCGAAATATCCGCCGCCACGATAAAAATTCCCGAGCCGATCATCGACCCGACCACGATCATCGTGCCGTCAAACAGCCCGATCGCGCGCACGAAACCGCCTTCGTTCCGCACGCCGTTCGCCGCCGTGTTTGCTTTGCTCTCAGCCATGATCAGTTGCCCTTCGCCGCCATCCCCGAATTTCCGCGCTACAGCAAATCGATATATTGTCGCGCCCGCTCGCCCGGATTCTCCGCCCGCAAAATGTCGCTGATCACCGCCACGGAATCGGCTCCCGCCTCGATCACTTCCCAGGCACGCTCCAGCGTAATCCCTCCGATAGCCACAATCGGCCTGTCCGTCATCGCCCGCACCTCCCGCACCGGCTCCAGCCCCGCCACCGGATCGGGATTTATCTTCGACCCCGTCGCAAAAATCGGCCCCACTGCAATGTAATCCGCCGACGTCTCCAGCGCCGTTCGAAATTGCTCCACGGTGTGCGTCGACACACCCACCCATTTCCCGCTGCCCATCACCGCGCGCGCCTCTTCCACTCCCAGATCATCCTGCCCCACATGCACGCCGTCCGCGCCCGCAAGCGACGCTACATCCGCGCGGTCGTTCACAATAAATTTCACCCCGATCGGGTTCAAAAATGCGGCAAGTTCTCGGGACTTTTCAAACAACTCGCGGGCGGAAGCATTCTTATTCCGGTATTGGATCAAGCGAACTCCCGCATCGGCAAGGTTCCTGGCACACTCTGTCTCGGGAATGTTCAGCAATGCTGCGTCTAATATCACATACACTCGCGGCAGAACAAGGTGCATCATCACCTATTTCTGGCAGTGTCACCCGAACGCATTACTTCCCGTTCGTCCCCAGCAACCGTTCAATAAAGTGCGTGTCAAATCGCCCCGCCGCAAAATCCGGATCCGCCAGAATCCTCCGGTGCAGCGGAATCGACGTTCGAATCCCCTCGATCACAAACATCTCCAGCGCCCGCTTCATCCGCCCGATGGCCTCCGCGCGGTCCCGTCCCTTCACAATCAATTTCGCAATCATCGAGTCGTAATAAGGAGGAATCACCGCGTCCGCGTGCGCCGCCGAATCCACCCGCACCCCGGTTCCGCCCGGCGCCTGAAAAGTCGTAATCCGCCCCGCCGATGGCACAAACGTCTCCGGATCTTCCGCGTTAATCCGGCATTCAATCGCATGCCCCGAAAAGTGAATCTCCCCCGTCGCGTCCTGCAGCCGCTCTCCCGCGGCAATTCGAATCTGCGCCTTAATCAGGTCCACGCCGGTCACGAGCTCCGTCACCGGATGCTCCACCTGGATGCGCGTATTCATCTCGATAAAATAAATAGCGCCATCCTCGTCCATCAAAAATTCCACCGTGCCCGCGTTGGTGTATCCGATCTTGCTCAGCGCCTTGACCACTTTCGCGCCCAGTTCCTTGCGCTGCTTCGCGTCAATCGCCGGCGAAGGCGACTCCTCCACCAGCTTTTGATGCCGCCGCTGTATGCTGCACTCCCGCTCGCCCAGGTGAATAATCTGCCCGTGCTGATCCCCCAGCACCTGGTATTCAATGTGCCGCGGATGTTCGATAAACTTCTCCGCGTACATGTCAGGATTTCCAAACGCCTGCTGCGCCTCGCTGCTCGCCGCCTGGTATGCAGCCAACAATTCTTCCGAGCGCCGCACAATACGCATCCCGCGCCCGCCGCCGCCGGCCGACGCTTTCAAGATCAACGGGTAGCCGATTTTGACCGCGGCTTCGGCCAGCATTTCTTCGCCCTGAATTATCCCGTCGCTTCCCGGAACGGTTACCAGCCCGGCCGCGCGTACTTCCCGCCGCGCGCGATCCTTCTCCCCCATCATCTCGATGATTTCCGGCGTAGGCCCGATAAACGTAATCTCCGAGGCTTCGCACACCTTCGCGAAATTCGCGTTCTCCGAAAGGAACCCGTATCCCGGGTGAATGGCATCCACGTTGGTGATTTCCGCCGCGCTGATCACCTGCGGAATGTTCAGATAGCTTTCGCTGCTGCGCGCCGGCCCGATGCACACTGCTTCATCCGCAAACCGCACGTGCAGCGAATTCCGGTCCGCTTCGCTGTATACCGCCACGGTCGAAATCCCCAGCTCCTTGCAGGCGCAGATGACCCGCAGGGCGATTTCCCCGCGATTGGCTACTAGGATTTTCTGGAACATGGCGGTTGAGGGTGCCCGGCTACTTCTTTCTGCTGGGCCGGATGCCGAACAGCGGTTGCCCGTACTCTACTGGCTGCCCGTTTTCCATATACACGCGGATCACTTCTCCGCTGGCGTCCGACTCGATTTCGTTCATCAGCTTCATGGCTTCCACAATGCAGAGCGTCTGCCCGCTTTCCACGTACCCGCCCACCTTCACAAACGCCTCCGCACCCGGGCTCGGCGCTCCATAAAACGTCCCTACGATCGGTGACTTGATCAGGTGTAAATCCTCACTCGAGCGAATTTCCGCTGCAGCATTTGAACTCTCCAGTATCCGCGCTTCACTTTCGCTGCCCGAACCCGCCACGATAATCTCCGGCACATACCCGCTTCGTGAAGACGGCAGCATCACTCCCGTGGACGGCTTACGCAGCCGGATCCGCAGTTCGCCGCGCGAATATTCCATCTCCTCAAGATTGTGCTCATTCATGAATTCGAGGAGTTGCTCAATCTGCTTGATTTCGGGGGTAGCCAGGGTGTCGGCGGTCTGTTTCTTCGTCTTTTTGCGCTTCATACCTGTTTTCAAATCTCGATGAGATCCCGCGGGATGCGGGTCAGTACTTCGACGCGATCGGCATGTACCGCAACGTCATCTTCAATGCGGATGCCTCCGATATCTTCAATATATATCCCCGGCTCAATGGTAACCACGTTTCCCGGTTCCAGCCGCGTTTTCTGCCCTCGCGCGACCCGCGGCTCTTCGTGTACTTCCAATCCCAGGCCGTGGCCGGTGCTGTGCACGAAGTATTTGCCCAACCCCTGGCTCTCAAACACTTGCCGCGCCGCCGCATCCACATCTCCGCACGTCGCGCCGTTTTTCACGGTTGCAATGGCCGCCACCTGCGCGTCCTTCACTGCGTTATACCACTCTCGGATGCGCTCCGGGGCTTTCCCAAAATAAAATGTGCGCGTGATGTCGCTGCAATAGTGCGCGAGTATAACACCCAGGTCTAGCACCACCAACTCATTTTTCTTTAATCGCTTGGCGGTAGGCCGCGCATGCGGCAGCGCGCTCCGCTCTCCAAAAGCTACGATAGTTTCGAACGCCGCGCCCGACGCGCCGCCCTGTTTCATCTGGTATTCGATCTCCGCGGCGATCTCGATTTCGCGTACGCCGCCTTTCAGCAGCTTCGCCGCCGCTTCCACCACTCGCCCCGCCAGGATGGCCGCCCGCCGCATTACCGCCAGTTCCTGCGCATCCTTGCGCGTCCGCAGCGCCGCAACAGGCCCGCTCACCGGAATCCACCGGCAGGACCTCCCTGCCGCCTTCCGTAGCGCTCCAAGTTGCGCGACTGTCACTCTTCCTGGGTCGAATCCCACCCTCGCTGCGCTGCTGGCCGCCAGAAATTTCCCAGTCGACTCAAACAACGACGGCCGCTGCAGCACCACGTTCACTCCCGCGGTCTCCGCCTTCGCCTGACCCGCAAATCTGCCATCGGTGATCAGTGTCACCGTGCGCCGCGTCACGACCAGCGCGCCAGAGTCCCCAGTAAAACCAGTCAGATAAAACCAGTCCGCCGGCTGGGTAATCAGAAGACCGTCCAGCTGCATTTCCCCGAATTTTTCCACCAGCGCCCGGCGCCGTCTTGCGAATGCTGTGTTCATAAAAAGAATCGAGGAGACCGAAGTCTCCTCGACGCACTCCCTTTTAGGAAAGTTTCAGTCACCGCACCCGCTAAAACTACCCGGGTATGATTCGCGGTGTCAGGAAGAACAGCAGTTCCTGCGATTGGATGGAAACGTTGGTCCGCTTGAAGAGGTTCCCGATAATCGGGATGCTTCCGACCAGCGGCACCTGCGTGATGTCCACACGCTGCGAAGAGATGATAATTCCGCCGATGACCACCGTGCCACCATCAGCCACCAGCACCTTGGTTTCTGCGGACTGCGTGTTCAACGCCGGGATGCCCTGCACTCGCGGAATACCAGTGTCGATCTGGGTGTTTTCCACCAGCACGTCCATGAACACGGTGCCTTCCGCGGTAATCTGCGGGGTCACTTCCAGCTTCAGCACCGCGTCGATGAACTGCACGGAAATCGTATTGTTGATGGTCGTCTGAATGGGAATCTTGGTTCCCTGTTTAACCGTCGCTTTTTCGTTGTTCTGGGTGATGACCTTCGGCTTGGACAGCAGTTTGCCGACGCCCTTCGCTTCCGCCGCGGTGATAAAGAAGTCCACCGCAAAGTTCGGGGAGCGGTGCGAGAAGCCGAAACCGCTGGTCGGCACCCCCGCGCCTAGTGAAGTATTCAACGGGATACCGGTCGTGACGCCGTTTCCTGTGGTGCTGCCCGTGTCAATCCCGACTGGC
>JBBRZT010000212.1:0-6716 GCA_038236395.1 Candidatus Acidiferrales bacterium | reverse complement strand
GGTCCATTTTCCGGAATGGTGGAATGGCTTTCGAAGCGCGGGGGCGCGACGGGATATGGAGCTTCGCTCCTGAAAGTTTTCTGGCCATATTTGAACTGGAATACGGTATTTGATAATTCGCGGGTGGTGGCGGAACTGGGCGGGGAAGCGCCGGTGAAATTTTCGGCGTATGCGTATCCGCTGTTGAAATTCAGCCGCGAAAATAAATTTCGTTATCCGGCGAAAGCCTGGCCGGCGGCGGGCAGCGGCGCGGTGCCGGCGGTCGCGGAGGGCGCGCGGGCGTGACCGATTTTATTTTAGTGGCGTGGGTGAGCGCGCTGATCGGCCTGGCGCGGGTGAAGTGGATGTTTGGGCGCGGGCAGCGTTGGAACCCGGGCGAAAAACTGCGGCTGCTTTTCGCGGGATACAACGGCACGCGCAATACCGGCAGCGACGTGCGAGTGAATGAAATGCTGCGGCAGATTCGCCACGTGCTGGGCCCGGAAAATGTGGACTTCAGCGTAATGACTTTTAATTTCGGACGCACCAAGGGTTATTTCGAGGGCACGCATCAGATCCGTCTTCCGGATATGTTTCCGCCATTTCTCTACAGCGAGGTAAGAAAAAATCACGGTGTGATTGCCTGCGAAGGCTCGATGTTCAAGAGCAAATTCGCCAATGCGTTGACCACCATGATGATCGGTTCTCTCGGGATGGCCTCGGCGGAAAATAAACTGTCGGTGGGCTACGGCGGGGAAGCGGGGCACATGGACCCGCTGATTCGAAACATGTGCGCGCGGTACGTGAGCGAATCGCTGGTAATCACGCGGAATACGGAATCGCAACAGTTGCTGGGTTCGTTGGGAATCCAGGCGGAGTTGGGAACGGATACGGCGTGGACGTTCGAGCCGCATCCGCCCGCGTACGCTCACAAAGTTTTGCGCGAGGCGGGGTGGGACGGAAAGACGCCCATCCTGGTACTGTGCCCGATTCACCCGTTTGTGTGGCCGGTGAAAGCGTCGATCGCGAAATATGCGGCGCGTGTCACGACAGGAGCTTATAAAGATAGCCAGTACCGCACGGTTTATTTTCACGAGTCGGGGCGCGAGGTGGAGCGGCGGTTTCATCGCTACGTTTCGGGAATCACCAACGCGACGAAAGCATTTTTGCAGCGGCATCGCGTGTTTCCGATCCTGGTGGCCATGGAGCGGCTGGACGCGGTGGCCTGCCGGGAGATCGCGACGCAGATTCCGGGGACGCCGATTTTTACTTCGGACGATTACGACATGTTCCAGCTGGTTTCGATTCTGCGCGCGTGCGAATACATGGTTTCTTCGCGGTATCACGGCATCGTGACGTGCATGCCCAGCCTGGTGGCTTCCGCGGGAGTGACCATGGACGAGCGCATTCGAAACCTGATGCGCGAGCGCGGCCACGAGCATCTTTTTCTGACCGTGGACGACGCCGAGCTGGAGCCGAAGCTGCTGCACATCATGGAAACACTGGTGGCTGAGCGGGACGCGGTGCGCGAAGGCATCGGGCGCACGGTGGTTCGCAATTTAAAGATGATGGCGCGCATGGGCGTTTTGTTAGAGGATGCGTTGCGGCGGCAGTACCCGGAGTTTCCGCTGCGTTCGGGAGTGCTGTCGTGGGAAGACTATCTGCCGCCGCTGAGCGGTGATTTGCTGCAACTTGTCGAACAATACGACGCTTCGGCCGCTGTCCTCGCGGCCAATAACTGATCAACGATGCCTAACTTTCTCGATTCTATTTTCGCTCAACTGAAGCGCGCGGACGACCGCGTGGTGCTGCGCGAAATTCGCGGCGAGACCTTTGTGAGCGTGACGGGCCGCGAGCTGCTGGCGCAGGTGCAGCGTGGGCGCAGCTACGTGCGTAAATTCGGACTGCTGCCGGGAGACCGCTGCGCGCTGCTGGGGGTGAACTCCATTTACTGGGTGGCGGTGGATTTGGCGCTGATGGCCGAAAGTATCGTGGTGGTGCCGCTGTATTCGCGGCAGGCCAGCTCGGAACTGGTGAGCATGATGAAGGACTGCCAGCCGAGCCTGCTGGTGGTGGGCAGCAACGAGTTGGGAGGCGGCATCATGCGCGCCTGGCGCGACCGTCCGCACCGCGTGGTGTTTGACGAATTGTTGCGAGCCGACCCGGCACGGGAAGAAGTGCGCGCGGCACCGAACAAACTCGCGGACAGCGACGTGGTCACGATCATTTATACCTCGGGAACTTCCGGAGAACCGAAGGGGGTGTGCCTGAACGTCGGGAACGTGACCCACATGCTGCGGTGCACGACGGAGCGGCTGGACCAGCTGATGGGAGCAAAGAAAGCTCCCGATCGGGTGTTTCATTATTTGCCGTTTAATTTTGCGGGCTCGTGGATTTTGATGCTTTCGTGTTTGCTGCGCGAGAGCGTTCTGACGCTTTCGACGGACTTGAACAACCTGGCCGAAGAGATTCGCGTTACGGCGCCGAATTATTTCTTGAATGTACCGACGCTGCTGGAGCGGGTGCGGCGCGGCGCGCTGGACGGCATTAGCAGGCAGGCATTTCCCATTCGCGCCCTGTTTGCGAGGACGAAAGAAAGCTGGGAGCGCCAGGCCGAGGTGAAATTCGGGCGGCTGGACGGAATGGATGCCTTCTGGCTGGCACTGGGGCGGCGGCTGATTTCTAGAAAGATCAAAAACAAGTTTGGAGGGCACCTGCGCGCTCTGATTTGCGGTTCGGCTCCCCTGGCGGTGGAAACTCAGCAATTTTTTCTGATGCTGGGGATCCCGGTGCTGCAGGTGTACGGGCTGACGGAAACGACGGCGATCTGCACGATGGATAACCCCACTATTCCTGTGGAGCCTGGCTACGTCGGCCAGGCGATTTCCGGGATTGAAATGAAGCTGGGCGAAAATGAGGAGATTCTGGTGCGCGGGCCGCATATTTTTCCGAAGTATTGGAACAAAGCCGCGGAGACCGAGCAGGTGTTGAAAGACGGGTGGTTTTATACTGGCGATCAGGGCGAAGTGAATAAAACCGGAAACTGGCGGATCAGTGGGCGGATCAAGAACCTGATTATTTTGAACTCCGGTCACAACGTGGCGCCCGAGCCGATCGAAGAAAAAATCGGGCAATTGCTGCGGGGAGCGCAGCAGGTGGTGGTAGTGGGCAACGGGCGTGGGAATCTCTGCGCGCTGATTACCGGCGACGTCGCGGCGGCGGACGCGCAAAAAGCGATCGATGTCGTGAACGGCGATTTGCCACATTACCGCCAGGTGCGAAACTTTACGATATTGTCGAATCTGTTTATCGCGGGAGATGGATTGGTGACCGGCAACGGGAAACTCCGGCGCGACGCCATTGACCGGCGCTTTTCAGCGGAGATTGCGGCGATGTACGGCGGGAAGCCGACGTGAGGACCTTTGCGGGAGAGACGCTGGGTTGGGAGTGGCACGATGGCGTGGTGGAGCTGACGCTCCATCGCGAGCCGGCTAATGAAATTGGCACGGCCATGCTTGCGGAGCTTGAGAAATTTGTGGCGGCGTTTGCGGCTCCGTCGCCCGCTCTCGACGCGGCGGTGTGCATCATTTCCAGCGCGCAAAAGCATGGATTTTCAGCGGGTGCGGATTTGCGGGAGCTGTACGAGGGCACGGCTTCGCTCGGCGGCGCGGAACGCGTGGCCGGCGCGCGTAATTTTCTGGAGCGCATGCATGCGGTGTTGAATGCCATCGACGCGGCGCCATTCGTGACCATCGCCGCGGTGCACGGAATTTGTTTTGGCGGCGGGCTGGAGCTGGCGCTGGCTTGCGACATTATTGTGGCCGACAAGATGGCGCGCTTTGCGTTTCCGGAATTGCGGCTGGGGCTGATACCGGGATTCGGCGGGATACCGCGATTGAAGCGCGACCTGGGAAACGCGTTCGTGCGCGATTTATTGTTGACCGGGCGCAGCGTGAACGCCGCCCGGGCCCAAGCGGTGGGACTGGTTTCGCAGTTGGCCGGGGAAGGCGAGGCGCTGAACGTGGCGCGTTCGAATGCCACGCAGATCAAAAAGTTTGACGGCTTCACGCGGACGGCCGCGAAGAAATTCATAAAGCCCATTCCCCACGAGGAACTGCGCAGGGAGATCGACCTTTTCTGCGAGCTGTTCACGCGTCCGGCGGTGATGGCGGCGCTGAAAAAATTTGTGGAATCGACCGACGCCATGCCGTATTTGCCGTGATTTTCCGCGAGATGAGACTCAGGATGCTTGCGGGTGATAAATTGGAGTGGCTATGCGCACCGTAGAACAGACTACTCAGGAAGTGCTGGACCTGGCGGCGAAGCATTTTCAGGTGGAGGAAGGCTCGCTGGCGCCGGACGACGATTTTTTTCGCAAGCTGGGAATCAACAGCCTGCAGGCGCTGGAACTGCTTTCGCGGCTGGAGAATCATTTCGGCATCGAGCTGCCGGATTATGAAGTGCAGGGCGTGAGCGATTTTCGCACGCTGGCCTCGCGCATACAGTCCCGCCTGTAATGCTTGACCTTGCAAAATACCAATCTATTGGGGGCGCGTTAAAAGATGCTGTCGAAGTGTTTGCCAACGAGATTTGTCTGATCGAGGCGGACCGCGAGCGCGAGAATCACCGGCTGACATATCGGGAATTTCGCGATCGCGCGATGCCGGTGGCGGCCGCACTGCAGGCTGCGGATTTTGTGGCGGGCGATCGCGCGGCGATCATCATGACCAATCAGTCGCGGTGGCTGATCGCCGCGTACGCGATATTTTATTCGGGTAGCGTGCTGGTGCCGCTGGATTACAAACTCACGGCGGACGAGCAGTGGCAATTGCTGAGGCATTCGAATGCCGGTGTGCTGATTACGGAATATCCGATCTGGCGGCAACTGAGCGCCGCGCCCGGGCGTTTGGCAGCGGCGGAGCTGAAGACAATTGTTGTGACCGATGCTCCGGCGAATGCGGATTTGGCAGGGGCGACTCGCTGGGAAGATTTGGACAACGGTGCGAGCGCACCGTCGCCGGAATTTCGCCCGAGGACACGCAGCGACGTGGCCACCATCGTGTATTCATCAGGGACCGGCGGGCGGCCCAAGGGCTGCATTCTGACGCACGAAAATTACCTGGAACAGTGCATCGCGCTGACTTCCTTGTATCCGTTTGCTCCAGGAATGCGCTATTTGAGTATTTTACCGACCAACCATGCGATTGATTTCATGGTGGGATTTTTCGGTCCGTTCATTTGCGGCGCGGCGGTAGTACATCTGCGGACGCTGCGGCCGGAATATGTGCGCGAAGCGTTTGTGAAATACAAGATTACTTACGTGACCCTGGTGCCGCTCGTATTGAAGAATCTGCAGAAGGGTTTGCAAGAGCGATTCGCGGCCCTGGCGCCCGGGAAGCGCAAAATATTCAACAGGCTGGTAGCGGTGAACAAAGCATTGACGAAAGGCCAGCCTCGATTGTGGCTCAGCCGGCGCTTATTGAAGCAGGTGCATGAGGCTTTTGGCGGGGAATTGCGAGCCATCATCGTGGGCGGAGCTTTTACCGAACCGGAAACGCTGCAATTTTTTTACGATCTGGGAATTCCGGTGGCGAACGCTTACGGGCTTACCGAAACAGTGGTGGCCGTGACCGTGAACGATCTGAAACCGTTTCGCGCGGATACGGTGGGGAAGCCGCTGCCGGGCATGGAAGTGCGCGTTCTGAATCCGGACTCGCAGGGAATCGGCGAAGTGAAGGTGCGCAGCAAAACGGTGATGCGCGGATATTTGAATGAGCCGGAGCTGACCGCGGAAACGATTGTAGACGGCTGGCTGACGACCGGAGATCTCGGGCGATTTGATGCCGAAGGGCACTTGCAGCTCTTCGGGCGCAAGAAAAACATGATCGTCACCGAAGAAGGGAAAAATATCTATCCCGAGGACGTGGAGAGCGCGTTCGAAAGTTTGCCGGTGAAAGAGTTCTGCGTATTCGCGGCGAATTATGTCTGGCCGGAACGCACCATGGTGGGCGAGCAGTTGATTCTGGCGATTCATCTGGAGCCGGGGCAAACGTTGACGAACGAACTGCGGCAGGAGATTACGGCGCGAAACAACCGGCTGCTAAACTACAAGCGCATTCGCGGGATTGTGATGGTGGAAGAGGATTTTCCGCGCACCGCTTCGATGAAAATCAAAAGAAATGTGCTGGCGGAGCGCCTCGGGAAAATCGAGCGCAGCCGCGCGATTTTGGAATTGTAGGGTCGAGCTTGCTTGATGAACCGCTGATTGTCGACTTTGGCGTGCTTGGGAGAAACGTACGCAGAAGACGGATCGATTTTTTGCCATCGTGAATCCCGCCGCGGGCGGAGGACGCTCCGCCAAACTGGCGCGGCCCGCGTTGGCGCGGCTACGAGCCGCGGGGCTGGAAGTGGATGTCGTGTCGACCGAAGCCCCCGGCGATGCCGTGCGCCTGGCGCGCGAGGCAATCGCGCAGGGCTACCGCAAATTTCTGGCCGTGGGCGGCGATGGCACCGGCCACGAAATTTTGAACGGGATTTTCGCCGCGGGGGCTCCAGCGGAACGCGTGGCCATGGGATTTTTACCATTGGGCACGGGGAATTCTTTCCTGCGCGACTATGGCCGCGACGGCGCGAAGGAGTCCTTGCAGGCGCTGCTTGAAAAGCGCACGCGCACCATCGACCTGATGCGCCTGACGCATGACAGCGGCGAAATCTATTCTTTCAACCTGGTGAGCGTG
>JBBRZT010000211.1:0-6796 GCA_038236395.1 Candidatus Acidiferrales bacterium | reverse complement strand
GCTTCGGTGGTGTGCATCTGCGAAGACCACGTGGTGAACATCCACGTGAGGCTAAGCGCAAAAACCAGCCCGATCCACGGATGCAGCATGCGCGATACCTGCGTACCGCCGAAAATTACGGCGATCCATAGCAGCCAGGGCGACCAGAAAGCCAGTCCCGTCAACATCAAGTACAAATAAGCAAAGCCATTGATCCAGTGCATCAGGCGCTCGCGAAATTCGTAGCGCACGATGCGGCCATTCGGCAGGATTTCGTCGGTTCGCGTGTCGGCCCGGGTGTTCATAATGCGCGATCTCCAGTGCGGGGTTCAGGCGGCGCTCCAACCGGTGGCAACGTTTGATTCTCCTCGGGTTCGTCAGGGTCGTCCTTCGGCCCGAAGCGGACGTAGTGCACGAATAGTCCGATCAATCCGCCGATCATCGCCACGTTTCCCAGCCACTTCAGCGGATGCTTCCAAAGTTTCACCGACCAGGGAATGCGCGGATCGGCAGGCAGGCCGCCATAGATTTCGGGCTGGGTTATGTCGTGCAGGATGTACATCACGCCCGTGCCGCCGACGCCCGCTGGATCATAAACACCGGCATGCGGGAAATTCGAATGCTCCTGCAATTGTTTCGCGCGGGCATTGGCCAACTCGCGCATGTCATCCTTCGTGCCGAAGTGCAGGCATCCCGTCGGGCAAGACTTGATGCAAGCCGGCTCGAGTCCCTCGCTCACGCGGTCAGTGCACAACGTGCATTTGTAAACCCGCTTCGTCTCCGTATTGAATTTCGGAATATTAAACGGGCAGCCAGTGATGCAGTAACCGCAGCCGATACACTTATCCTGCTGAAAATCGACGATGCCGTTGGTGTACTGCACGATAGCCCCATCGGCAGGGCAGGCTTCCAGACATCCCGGCTCCGCGCAGTGCATGCACTGATTTTTGCGCATCAGCCACATCAGCGAGCCGTCTTCGCGCTCGTGCTCGTTAAAAAGAATCAGGTTCCAGTAATTCCAGCGCGTTTCCGGCATGGTCTGATAGCTGTTGCCGAAAATCGTTTCGCCAAAGGGCAGGTCGTTCCACTCCATGCAGGCCACTTCGCAGGCCTTGCAGCCGATGCAGGTGGTGGTGTCGATCAGCTTGCAGACGGTTTCTTCGCGCTGCGTGCCTTCGCCGGGCACGCTTCCGGCGTGACCCGAAATTTTTTGCACTCGTAGTGTGGCCTGGCTCATTTAGCTCTCAAGCCCTTTCCACTTTCACCATGAAGCCTTTGAATTCCGGCGTATATGCGTTCGGATCTACCACCGTCGGCGACAACGCGTTGGTCAGCGTCCGCGCGGTCTTGCCTTCGTCTTCGGCAATTCCGCGGTAGCCCCAATGAATGGGAATTCCGATCTGATAAGTCTTTTTCCCGTCGATCATCATCGCCTTGATGCGCCGCGTCACCATGGCTTTCGCGATGTAGTCGCCGCGAATGCTGGATACTTTCAGTTTCTCGCCGCCGTGCAGGCCCATCTCATCCGCCATTTCCGCGGGTATCTCAATGAAAGGTTCGGGCACCAACTGCACGTTCATGGGATTATTTTTCGTCCAGTAGTGGTAGTGCTCGGTCAATCGATACGTGGTGCACACCACGTTGAATCCCTCTTTCGGCCCGCCGTACTTGTCGTCCGGGGTCCTGAATTTTTTCACCACCGGATTGTGGTTCTGCTTGGGATGCAGAAGGTTGTCAACCGGGCTTTCTATCGGCTCATAAAATGTCGGGAAGGGTCCATCGGCGAACGAGCCCAGCGGCCCAAAAATTCGCCCAACTCCTTCAGGATTCATGATGAACGGGCCCATGTGCTCGGAGGGTTTGGAGTCCGCTTTGAAATCCGGCACATCATTGCCCGCCCATTTTTGCGTGGTCTCGTTCCACCACACCTGCTTGCGAGTCGGATCGAAGGGTTTGCCGTTCAGATCGCAGGACGCGCGGTTGTACAGCACTCGGCGGTTGGCCGGCCAGGAAAATCCCCAGCCCGCGTGGATGCCCTGCCCGGAGGGATCCGCAGCATCGCGCCGCGCGGTCATGTTGCCCGCCTCGGTGTACGCCCCGGTATAGAGCCAATTTCCGCAAATGGTCGTGCCGTCGTCTTTCAACCACGAAAATGCAGGCAGCTGTTGACCCTGCTTGATCTGCACCTTGGTGACGGGATCTTCCAGATCAGCCAGTGCCTTGCCATTAATCTCTTTCAACACTTCGGAGAGTGATGGATTGTTGGGATCGGTATAGTTCCAGGTCAGCTTCAGGATCGGATCGGGGAACTTTCCCGGATCCTTCGCATACAGCGCCTTCACCCGCAAGAAAATCTGCGCCAGGATAGCCTGATCCAGCCGGCAATCTCCGGGCACCGGGAGGGCGGTGTTCTTCCACTGAAGCCACCTGGCCGAATTGGTGAACGTGCCGTCTTTTTCGGCGAATCCTGCGCAAGGCAATCTGTAAACGGTAGTTTGAATCTGTTTCATCTCCTCGGCGGTTATGCCCGGAGACTTCCAGAACTCGCTGGTTTCATCTTCATAAATTTCGCCCACCACCAGCCAGTCCGCCTTTTTCAGCGCGTCGATATTTTTCTTGGAGTCCGGGCCAATCGATACGCCATTCATTCCGAAAGCAAACAGTCCCTTGACGATGCCGTTGTACATGTTGTCCCACAGGTAGACCCACGAAAAATTGCGGTCCACTTTCGGGAGGTATGAATAAGCCCAATCGGTTTGTTTGGTGCAGGCGTCCCCGTACATCGCTTTCAAAAGACTGACGGCGAACTTCGGTGTGTTGCTCCAATAATTGAAAGACTCCCAGGCCGCCGGCTTGGCCTGCGTCGGCGTAATCCTCTTCATCCATGCATCAAAATTCACATCACTGGGATTGGGCACTTTCAAATATCCGGGCAAGTTATCGAAAATCCCCGCCATGTCCGTGGCGCCCTGAATATTCGAATGCCCGCGCAAAGCGTTCACGCCCCCGCCTGCGCGCCCCACGTTGCCCAAAATCAATTGCAAAATCGCTGCCGTGCGGATGATCTGCGTGCCGAAAGAATGGTGCGTCCAGCCCACGGCATAAATAATCGTGGCGACCTTTTTCATGTCGCCGTCTTTGCGGATGGACGTTAGCAGTTCGGCAGCCTTCAAAAATTGATCGCGCGGGATGCCGGTAATGCGCTCCACCATTTCCGGCGTGTAGCGCGAATAATGTTTGCTCAACAGTTGATAAACGCAGCGAGGATTCTGCAAGGTCAGGTCGAAGTCAACTTTTTCCGGCATCGGCGGCAGCGCCGTCGGCAACGCCCCTTGACCTAACTGCATGCCCGCGTTCTTAGCCTGCGCACCACCGCTGCCCGAATAATTCCAGGTGGAGCGGTCGTAGCTCTGTTTTGCGGCGTCGAATCCCGAGAAAACTCCGTCGTCCTCCGGAAGCTTGAAATCGTCCTTGATGATGAAGGCGGCGTTGGTGTAATTCAGCAGGTAATCTTTGGCGATGCGATTGTTCTCGATGGCGTAGCGAATAAAACCGCCGAGTACCGCGATGTCGGTTCCGGCGCGAATCTGCGCGAACACGTCCGCAACCGAAGCGGTGCGCGTAAAGCGCGGATCGATCACGATCATTTTGGCGTTGCGGTTGCGTTTTGCTTCGATGGCCCACTTGAAGCCGCAGGGATGGTTTTCCGCCGGGTTACCGCCCATGATCAGCATCATGTCGGTGTTCTTGATATCCACCCAGCCATTCGTCATCGCGCCCCGGCCAAACGTTGGTCCCAAACTTGAGACCGTTGGGCCGTGTCAAACTCTGGCCTGGTTTTCCAGGTGCACGACCCCCAGGGCGCGCATAGTCTTTACCACGAGGTAGTTGAATTCGTTGGTGTCGGTGCAGCCGCCCGTCCAGGCGATGGACTCGCAGCGATTTACTGTTTTTCCCGCAGCATCCGTCTGGATAAACGTGTCGTCGCGCGTTTTCTTGACCTTCTGCGCAATCTCGCTCAGCGCGCTATCCCAGGAAATGTCTTCCCAGCGATCGGAGCCCGGTCTGCGCACCTGCGGCCGCGTAATTCGCCGGTCGTTCAAAATATCCTGTTGCAGCGAAGCGCCCTTGGGGCACAGCGTCCCGCGATTAATGGGGTGATCGGGGTCGCCCTCCACGTGAACCACCTGCGGCGTAACATTCTTGGCCCGGTCGCCGATGGTGTAAATGATTACCCCGCAGCTCACCGAGCAATAAGGACATGTAGACCGGGTCTCGCTGGCCCGCGCGATCTTCAGTGCGCGAAGCTGCGCGTACGCCGGCTGCAAGTCAAATCCAAATACGGCTGCGGCTACACCACCAACGGTTGTAAATTTCAGGAAGTCACGGCGGGTTGGCTGCACGGCACATCCCTTCGCAGCTGCGAGCGGAAAACGCCTGTGTTACAGGTAACTAATAAAACTATGCTCGCCCAGTGTCAAGTGAACATTTGGTTTTGCAAAAAATTGAGTGGTCGACCTGCGGATTCCTAAAATTGCCTGGCCACGCTACAATATCCAGAACGCTAAAGATGGTGGGATTTAGACTGTAATCTTTCGCATCTCGCGTGCGTATCGAATACATAGGTAAATTTATACTGCTTAAGGAGCAGCGCCGCTGATGGCGACGCCACCGCAACCTATTAAACCAGACCTGGGCAGCCTGCGCATCGGCGACGACCATCGCAAACGCGGTGGCTCGGGCAAACGCGTCGTTCTCGTCGTCCTGCCCTTCGTGATTCTGGCAGGTATTGGCGCGGCCGCTTTTGCCTTCCGCAGCCAAAAGCCCGTCGTGGAAGTAATTACCGCGGCCAAAGCCGACTCCAACGAACGCCAATCGCTGCTGAACGCCAGCGGCTATGTGACCCCGCGGCGCCGTGCCACCATTGCCGCGAAAATCACCGGCCGGGTCACGGGAGTTTTCTTCGACGAAGGCACCCACGTGCGGCAAGGCCAACTTCTCGCCACCCTCGATGATTCCGACGTCAAGCGCGCATTGGCATCGGCAAAAGCTGACGGCAACTCCGCGCAGTCAGCCATATCGGACTACGTCGTGCAGTTGAAAAACTCCAAGACCGAGCTGCGCCGCGCCCAAGAACTTCAAAAAGCCGGGGTGCAAACCCAACAGGCACTGGATACCGCCACCACTGCCGTCGACAGCCTCGATGCCAAGATAAATCTTGCGAAGAGCCAGGTCCTCGGTGCTGATGCGCGCATCAACGAAGCGCAGCAAGCTGTCGACAATACCGTCATTCGCGCCCCGTTCGACGGCATCGTCGTCTCCAAAGACGCGCAGGTGGGAGAAATGGTTTCACCGATTTCCGCGGGCGGCGGTTTTACGCGCACCGGCATCGCCACCATCGTGGACATGAATTCCAACGAGATCGAAGTCGACGTCAACGAGTCTTACATTGCGCGTGTGGAACCCAACCAACCGGTGACCGCCACTCTCGACGCCTATCCCGATTGGCAAATTCCCTGCAAGGTTCGAACCGTGATTCCGACGGCGGACCGCCAGAAAGCCACCGTAAAAGTTCGCATCTCTTTCTTGAAGCTTGACCCGAAAATCCTGCCGGATATGGGCGTGAAGGTTTCTTTTCTTTCCGAAGCGCCGGTGGCCACAAAAGGACCAGAGCCAAAAACCTACATACCCAAGTCGGCGGTGCGCGGCGATGGGGCGAATTCCTATGTTTTCTTAGTGCATGACAACAAACTGGAACGCCGTGCCGTGCGTCTTGGCACCGATCGCGGAACGGACGTCGCGGTAATGGCGGGCGTCATGCCCGGCGACTCTCTGGTCGTCAGCGGTCCGCCCAGTTTGCAAGACGGCGACAAAGTTGAAATCAAAAAGTAGGAGCTCACCATGATTCGCGTAGATGGACGATCCGATTCGCCCAGCCTCATCCGCGTCCGCGGCCTGAATAAGACTTACCGCCGCGGTGGCGAAGAAATTCAAGTCCTGCAAGGACTGAATCTTGACGTGGACCAGGCCGACTTCGTCGCTTTCATGGGTCCCAGCGGATCGGGCAAGACCACCCTGCTCAATTTAATGGGTGGCCTCGACGTGCCTTCGGCCGGAAGCATTACCGTTGCCGGCGATGAAATCACCCACATGTCAGCCAGCAAACTTACGCAATGGCGCGCGCGCCACGTTGGCTTCATCTTCCAGATGTACAATCTGATTCCGGTGCTTACCGCGTTTCAAAACGTGGAGCTTCCGCTGCTGCTCACCAAGCTTTCCAAGTCGGAACGCCGCAAGCACGTAGAAACTGCGCTCGGCGTGGTCGGACTCGCCGACCGCATGAATCACTACCCGCGCCAGCTTTCCGGTGGACAGGAGCAGCGTGTCACCATCGCCCGCGCTATCGTCTCCGACCCCACGTTTTTGCTGTGCGACGAACCGACCGGCGACCTGGACCGCAAAAGCGCCGACGAAATCATGGCGCTGATCGAAGAGTTGGTCGGCAAATATCGCAAGACCGTGCTGATGGTTACGCATGACCCGGTTGTCGCCGCTCGCGCACACACCACTCTGCACCTGGAAAAAGGCGTCCTGGTCGAAGGCGAGCGCAAAGGCGTCCTCGTGGGAGGTGCGGCATGAAATTCAGCCGATTCATTTTCGCCAATCTTTTTCGCAAAAAGATTCGCCTGCTCCTGACCATCGGTTCCTTCGCGGTGGCGCTGTTTCTGTTCACATTTCTGGCGGTAGTGAAAAGCGCGTTCAGCCGTGGCACAGACCTCGCCGGGGCCGACCGCCTCGTCGTGATCAACCGCGCCGG
>JBBRZT010000210.1:0-6799 GCA_038236395.1 Candidatus Acidiferrales bacterium | reverse complement strand
CCCCAGTTCTTCCTGGAAGCTGACGCCGATGGATCCGCGGGTCACGCGGCCCTGCGCGATAATCTGGTTGTAAACGTTGATCGCTGTCGTCGATGGCAGCGCGAATCCTACTCCTTCATATCCGCGGCTCCCGGTGATGATGGCGGTATTAATCCCGATGATGTCGCCGCCCAGGCTGACCAGCGGCCCGCCGGAATTGCCCGGATTGATCGCCGCATCCGTTTGGAGGAAGCGCTGAAACTGTTGTCCGATGCCCGCGCGATCCTTGGCGCTAATGATTCCCGCCGTCACTGTAGCTTGCAATCCAAACGGACTGCCGATCGCCAGCACCCAGTCCCCTACCTGCACTCCATCCGAATTGCCCAACCGCGCCGTCGGCAAATCTTTCCCGGCATCGATTTTCAAAACCGCTAGGTCGGTGTCTTCGTCCACGCCCACTACCTTGGCCGTGTAACGCGCCGTCTCGCCGTTCAGTTGCACCTGAATCTTGGTCGCTTGTTCCACCACGTGGTTATTCGTCAGGATGTATCCGCGCTTGTCCACGATCACACCGGAACCCAGACTGTGTTCCGCTTGTGCCGGGCCTTCTTTCTGTCCGTCGAAAAACTTGTCGAAGAAGTCCTGCATCGGATCGTCCTGGTCGTTCGTCTGCGGACGGCTCCGTTTCGTGGCAGTGCGGTGCTCCATAACCTGCGTGGTCGCAATATTCACCACCGCGGGTTCCACACGATTCACAATCCCAGAAAAAGAACTCGGCGACGGAATCGGATCTGGTACCGCCAGCGGCGTCGCGTTCGTTCCGGCAAACGTAGCTCCCCTTACCGCTGATGTGTGCCCCGACACGATGGTCCCAATCAGAATGCCCACAACCAGCGTCAGCGACACAAAAAACGCCGCCATGATCTTCCTGCGGCGCGCCCAGTTATAAAGTTCCTTTACTTGCTCACCCATTTAAGTGCTCCTGTTTTATCGAGCGGGCGCACCCGGTTGCGCGCTTCGCAGTCGACATAGAAAGTATAACACCGCAAATCCAGCCCGGTTGCTGCAGAGAACTGGTGCTCCGGGATGAACACTGTCCGTAGGGACGGGCTTCAGTTCTGGCTTTCTGCCGTCAGCATTCTGCTCTCCATGTATTTGACGCATCAAATTGATATTGTGTTGTAATTCTTTTAGATTAGTTCCGCCAACTCTTCCCGCCGGCCGCTCGGCAGTGTTCACCGCGCACATCCGATTCAATATGAAATGCTTCTAGGGTACTGGTATCTGCACACCAGCATGAGTATTTGCCAACGGGACGGGCCGGCCCTGTGCCTTCGCTCTAAACCAACGGTTGCTCAGGTTTGTAGTTGTGGCGCAACGTCAATGACCCATCCCCGTTGACCTGTTGCCGGCACGCCCAACGAACCGCGTGGCGTACGCCCTTGACCTCCAGTTCGGCCTTGAGCCGCAGTCCTTCCCATTTGGTCCCGACGGGCAGCATCAACATCGCTTGACGAATGCCCGTCGGTTTCGGGTACCCGGGATCGACGCACCCCGACACAATCATTTTGTTATCTTCGCTGAATAAGCTTAGTCGAAGCACTCCAGGGACAGCTGCGATTCCGTCGTTTGCCAGTCCGATCACCACACCGGGAACTCCGTCTCGTTGGAAGGTCCAGAGAAATGATGGGCGAATCCGGTAGCCGATGCGTCGTGCCATCGCGTCGATGGGCTCAGGATATTTCTCGTAGTAGCTCAGGATGCTGCGAGCGGACTGGTTGTGCCAACTCCAAACCGACAGATAGTTGGCCCCCACGTCGGCCACATGCGAAAGGATCTGTTCGTTGTAGCTGATTCCGTCTTCATCGATACGCAGTTCTTTCGGTTCGCCCGTGGTGAATCCAACCTCGCAAATCGCTGCGGCCCAAGGGGGACGGTTGCTCAACGCCTCGATTTGTGTGTTCTCGATGAAGATGGTATCGGTACGCAGCCAGTTACAGGTTCGCATCGTGCGGTCGAGCAACTCGGCGTTCCCCACGTTGCTGAAATCGGGTTGCGTATTTGTCGCTAGCGGGACTTTGCTCCACTTCTCGACCTGCAGCTCAAACATGGCCGACCACGTCTGTTCCGCAACCAATTGGCTTGGGAAGGGATTCCCTTCATACGGCCAGGTGTGCCCTTCACCCCAAAAACCATACATCATGGTATCCATGAACTCGACCTGCGGATTACCGTTGAGCTCTGCTGCCAACAGGTCATTCAATTCGCGAAACGCTGCTTGATAGGCCGGGTGATCGTAACGCGGTACGCGGTTATCTTTGCGGTAGCGCGTTTCGGCGGGATTGCCCTTCCACTCGCCTTTCAGTTTCACGTAGGGAACCTTGTTCAGCAGAAAATCCGGCATGCCCGGTTCTGCAACGTCGGGATTTTCCAATTGGACTCGGAATCCGATTTGCTTGTTGTAGCGGCGCGCAAGCTCGAACGTAGTCTTCCACCACTCCGGGAAGTCCAGCCTGCCAGGCTGCTTCTGCACTTCGCGCCAGTTAGGGCGGAGGTAAACCTTTTGCACGAATGGGAGCTTGATCAAATCTTCGAGCGTTCGCTCCATCGACTGGCCAGGAATCTGCAGTGGCCCGGTGTCGTCGGAAACATAAACGATCAGCCCCATCCCGTAGTTGCTGACGATCTCCGTCGATGGCGTCGTGACCATCGCCACATCGCTGTCCGGAACGACCGCGCAAGGGCCATACTGCGGGAACGGTCCTTGATAGAGCCGGTCGGGAACTGCCGGTCCCGGTCCCCAATCGTATTTGTCCCAGTTGTGCTCTGGAATGGTGGCGTTGGCCTTGGCTTTGCCGAATCCAACGGCGAGTCCTGTTGCGGCGGCGAACTTGAATAAGCTGCGTCGGTCCATGGGCGCTCCTGAAACAAGAAGTTCGTCAACTGGCGCGATACCGCAGATGATACATCAGCATCGAAACGAAACGAATGCATAAGAAAGTATTCGTAACGACCGTTGACGGCTCCTGGAGACCGCCATAATCGGAGACGGATTCCTGCTACCACGGTCCCGCTTGACATCTTTCCTCGTAAGGCGCATAAAGAAGGTAGCCGGAAGTGGCGGCGCACGTGGCGATTTAGGGCAACTTGCTCCACGTAAAAAACTGCTAAAGAGCTTTGGTAGAGCATCCCAGAAATTTTCTGAGACCCTCCGACGCACTTTGGCACGGAGGGTTTTTCAATTTAGCCCTCCTTCTGCGCCCCACAATTACACGCCATCTCTGGCGCCCGGCATTTTACGAGGAACCATTTCGACAGGAATGGCAAGAGGAACTGTGATGTCCCAATCACCCGAAGTCTATGAGTTGCGTTGTCGAGAATGCGGAAAGACCTGGGGCAATGAACCCCGCTCCTTCTGCGAAGATTGCTTCTCTCCCCTCGAAGTAACCTACGATTACGACGCCCTCCGCAAAACCGTTCGCCGCGAAAATCTCGCCGGACGCGACTTCAACATGTGGCGCTATTCCGAGCTGCTGCCCCTCCCCCAAAATTACATCGGCCCGAACGCGGTCGGCGGCACACCGCTGGTGGCCTCCCGAAAATTGGGCCGCGAATGGGGCATCCAGAATCTTTATTTCAAAAACGACGCCGTCTGCTTCCCTTCCTTATCTTTCAAAGACCGCGTGGTAGCCACCGCACTCGCCGCCGCCCGCCGCTTTGGATTTGAAACCGTAGGCTGCTCCTCCACCGGCAACCTCGCCAACGCTGTCGCCGCGCAAGCCGCTCAACAGGGCTTCGACGCCTGCGTATTCATTCCCGCCGACCTCGAGCCCGCCAAAGTCTTGAACACCGCCGTGTACGGCGCGCGTATCGTGCGTATCGACGGCAATTACGATCACGTCAATCGCTTGTGCGCGCAGATCGCCGACCGCTTCCACTGGGGACTCGTCAACGTCAACCTCCGCCCGTATTACTCCGAAGGCTCAAAGACTCACGGTTACGAAATCGCCGAGCAGTTGGGCTGGAAACTTCCCGACAACGTGGTCGTCCCCATGGCGGGAGGCTCGTTGATCACCAAAATCGCTAAAGCCTTCAGGGAACTCGTCACTCTTGGTTGGGTGGAAGCCCGCCCGGTCCGCTTCTTTGGAGCGCAAGCTACCGGCTGCTCGCCAATCGCCGATGGAGTGAAACGAAATCTGTCGCGGTTCGAGCCGCAAAAGCCAAACACCATTGCGCGCTCACTGGCCATCGGAAATCCCGCCGACGGCCCGTTCGCCATCAAACAAATTCGCGATTCCGGCGGCTGGGCCGAAGACATCTCCGACCCGGAAATCGTAGCCGCCATCAGGCTCCTCGCCGAAACCGAAGGCATCTTCGCCGAAACCGCGGGCGGTGTAACCGCAGGCGTGACAAAAAAACTAATCGATCAGGGACGCATCGCCCGCGGCGAAACCACCGTGGTCTGCATCACCGGCAACGGACTGAAAACCACCGACGCCATCGTCGGCGAATTTCCATTGAGCGACGCCATTCCGCCACGCATCGAAGCCTTCGAAGCCCTGATGGACGCGCAGTTGGCGACAGGCGCGCACGCCGTCGCAGGCCACAAGAGTTGAAGAAGTTAGTTTGAAAGTTGACTGTGATTTTATCTCGGAAACTAGAGCCGATCGAAAGAGGAGAACCAGTATGCCCGTAATTATCGAAATCCCCACCGCCTTCCGTCGTTTCACGGACGGCCAACCCAAAGTGGATTGTAGCGCCGTCACCATTGCCGAAGCGCTCAACGAGCTCACCGCAAAATTCCCCGACCTCGGCCGCCACGTCCGCGACGATCAGGGCCAGATTCGCCAGTTCCTAAACGTCTATCTCAACGACGAAGACATCCGCTTCTTAGGCGGCGAATCCTGCTCCATCAAGGACGGCGACCACGTATTGCTCGTTCCCTCCATCGCCGGTGGCGCGCTTTAATCGTCTGTGCAGGATCGGCAGCCGGTTGACTCCTGACCGCTCATTTGAAAAGCTTTTCACGGGAGAAGTCCGATGCCCTACTTTGCCCTGATGTACGAGGTGGTTGATGACTTCGTCGCGCGACGTGCGCCGTTTCGCGACGAACATTTGCGCCGCGCCGGAGAATCCCACGCTCGCGGCGAAATCGTCCTGGCTGGAGCTCTCGCGGACCCAGCCGACGCCGCTCTGATTATTTTCCGCTGCGCCAATCGCTCCGTCGCCGAGGAATTCGCCCGCCGCGATCCCTATGTTGCCAACCGTTTGGTTAAAAAATGGACTGTCCGTCCCTGGACCGTCGTAGTCGGACAGCAGCCTGATCCACCGTCACCCGTCGGCGGACGGCTGCAGTGATCGCCCGCATCTGGCGAGCCATAGTCGCCCACGACAAACTAGACGCTTATCTGAAACATTTTTCGGAACAGGTACTCCCCGAACTGAAAAAATGCGATGGCTTCGCCTCCGCTATTCTTCTCACCCGTGAAGTGGACGGCGAAAACGAAATCACCGTAACTACATTCTGGAAATCCGCAGAGGCCATCGACGTGTTTGCAGGTTCGGACCGCGAAGCCGCCGTAGTCGCTCCGGAGGCAGCGGCGCTGCTAAAAATCTTCGACCAGCGCGTAAGTCACTACACCGTCGATTTAGCCGCCAATCCTGAATCGATTTCCGCTTATCCCGGCCGAAGTTAAACCTAAGGGGTTAAGCCGAAGGCTTTTCCCATCTTCCGGATTCCGCCGAGCGAAACACCGCATCGATCACAGACATATTGGCGATCGCGTCTTCCAATGGCACCGGCACCTCGGAGTTTTCTCGAATCGCTCGCGAAAAGGCATCGCCCTGAATGGTGTATTGATCGCACGCCGGAAGCGTCTCCGTACGTATGCCCGCGCCTGCCACATCGCTTCCGTCGTCAATAAAAATTCGCGTCGGCTGGTCTATCGGCGCGTTGAACGGAATCTCGATCTCGATCCGCCCCTTCGTCCCCAGAAATTGCATCCTCTGATACGGAACAATCTGCGTCCCGCATGTGAAAATCGATTGCCCACCGCTGAATTCCAGAATCGCCGACGCCAACCGGTCGGTCCCGAAATCCGGGTCCCGTTCCACCACTCCACACGCCCGTAACGGCTCCGTCCCAAACATGAACCGCGAAGTAGTAATCGGATAGCACCCGATATCCAGCAGGCCCCCGCCGCCCCACTCCGGCTTATGCCGCACGTTGTCAGGATTCCGGTTGAAGTAGCTGAACACCCCCACAATCGCGCGCAACTCCCCGATCCGCCCTTCGCGGATCAATTCTCTGGTCCGCAACCACTGCGGGTGCGTCTTCACCATAAAAGCCTCGCCTATCTTCACGCCGGTGCGCTCCCGCACCGCCAGCAGCGTTCGCGCCTCCGCAGTATTCAGCGCGATTGGCTTTTCGCACAGCACGTGCTTCGCCGCTTCCGCGGCCTTGATGGACCAAGGCACATGCAAATGATTCGGCAACGGATTGTAGACTGCTTCGATTTCGGGATCGGCAAGCAATTCCTCATAAGATCCATACGACTTGTCAATTTTCAAATCGACAGCCGCCGCCTTGGCCTTACTCAAATCGCGCGAAGCGATCGCCGCGACCTCGCTCCACGCGCCCTTCTGCATCCCTGGAATCACTTTGCGCACCGCGATGGATGCCGCGCCCAAAACGCCCCACTTCACTTTTCGCTGTCGTTGCTGCTCAGCCATCGCTCACCCCGGACGCGCTCAATTTATCGTGTGGGCATAGTAAATCACCCCCGCCACTAGGACACCCCGGAAATCTTCACCCGCATCT
>JBBRZT010000209.1:0-6850 GCA_038236395.1 Candidatus Acidiferrales bacterium | reverse complement strand
CCACCCAGAGGCACTCCAGAATTTCCGCAATGGGTGATGGACCTTTGGAATGCGTTGCCGCGACGACCTACACAACCTTGATTCTTTGACAGGGACACCTTTTAAAGCAATACGTGGAGTCGAAAATTGAAAATTCTTACCAATGCAATGCGCGGTTGCCGCAAAGGTCCGGAAGCCTGGTTCACCGGCACAGTATGGATCGATGAAGTCGTCGCCGGAGCCACGCCCTCGCGATTGCAAGTAAATCGCGTCTCGTTCGAACCGGGAGCGCGCACCGCATGGCATACGCATCCGGTAGGCCAGGCGCTGCATGTCTTAACGGGTGTTGGACGCGTACAACTCACAGGACATCCGGCTCAAATCATCGGTCCCGGCGATTCCGTCTGGATCGAAGCCGGCGAACGCCACTGGCACGGCGCCGACGCCACCCACACCATGGTTCATCTCGCCATTCAGGAAGCCGACGAGCACGGCGTAGTCGTGGTCTGGCTGGAACACGTCACCGACCAGGAATATTCAGCGCAGCCGGCATAGACTTGCGAAATTAATTTCTCAAACGAGCTCAGCGCTCAGGATGCTGGCTGGACACCAGCGCGAATAAATATACAAGCACCTCAAGCCCCAGAAAAAATCCCCCGGCGCCCAGAAACACCACAAAGGCGATCGGTCTGGTCCACAGCAAACAAACAACCTCAACCAGCAAACCGAGGATCACCAGAATCCCGGAGTACTGCAGCCGCCGTTCCAATGGGTTGGCGCTCAGAATGACGGGCCACCTTTCCAGAATTTCTCTTTATCGAGTGTAGCTATGCCATGCACCACGTCATGGCAGCCGCTGGAGATGCACGACAACTTGTTCGCTTTCACGGCGGGCAGCAAATCCGGATCGGCGGTATGCACCGCGCCCTCTTCAAACGAACGCGCGCCCAGGTGGCAGTGCAGGCACTCGCGATTGTTGTATGGGTCGTAGAGTTTGATCGCTTCGGGCGCCGGCGGCGTACGCAGATAATGAATGTAAACGTGCTTCAGCCCGTGCATCTTGGCGCGAAAACCGCCAAACATGGCGTAGTTGGTGTGGCAGGTGTAGCAGGCTACTTCAGCGGGAACGCGGTGGTTTTGAAAATGGGCGGCAGGAATATGAGCGGGGTCATCGACCAGCAGGCTTTTGCCATAGGCTCCATTTCGTGGCAGGAGAGACAAAACGTCGTCTCTTTGGAGCGTTCTATATGATACGACGTGCCCATGCCCAGGCACACCAGCGGCAGCAGGAACAGGAGGAAGAACGCAAAGATTTTTCCGACTGGGCTCGTAGTCATGCCTGGGCGAAACACCAGCACGCCGATAAAGATCGCAGTGCCAGCGATCAGAATCACGAGAAGTGTGACGGGAAGGGTCATCGCTAGTTCTAAATTATCAGGCCCGGCCGCAACGGTCGCCGTTGTGGTTCAAGATTTCTTTCCCAGGGTGCGAACGTAGGACACCAGCCCCTTGATCTGGTCCGGTTTCAAACTCTTGCCATACGCCGGCATCTTGCCCTTCCCGGTGGTAATAATTCCAGTGAGCTCCTCGTCACTTTGTTTCTGAACATCCGGGGAGGCGAGGTCGCGAATTTTGTCGGCCTTGCCGATGGACGTCTCCCCTTTGCCGTCTGGACCGTGACACGCGGCGCACTTCGTTTTATAGAGCGCTCCGCCATCGTCAGCGGCGCGCGCCGAACTCGCGCCGATCACCATCACAGCCATTCCAACAAAAACACCCAGCAACATCTTCGATCTAGCGCTATTCATTCGCATCATAATCCTCCAGTTTGCTTCTTAAAATTTGCGCTGCCTCAGCGGCCATCCCTTCAAAAAGCATAACGCAGCGAAAGTGTCGCGGTGTTGGCATGGAAATTTCTCGGTGCGAACATGTCCTGCGGGAGCGCGGTCAGGTCTTCGTGGTAACCGTAGTAGCCCCAGTAGGCCTTTCCCGTCCAGTTCCGACCGAAGCGATAGTCAAAGCCGCCATAAGGGCGGAGCCACTTCGAATTTAGCGGCCCGGGGACGGCATTGGGGTTCAGCAAAATTGCGCTGCCGCTGGTGCCCGTCAAGTTCGCTCCCAGATGGGCGGTGAAGCGGTGAATGGGCGTCCACATCACATCGAAGTTGCCGTAATGCGATTTGTTCGTGTACGTGGAAAGCTGCTGGATAAGTCCGGGAACACCAGGACATTGCTCAAGACCGGCCGGGGCCGCGCTGCTCACGTAGCAGATCAAAATCTGCGAGAACACATCGTCATAGTCGTAGCCAACCTCCAACGCCCATTTTTCGTTGGGCATAAACGTCGCCGACAATCCGTAGGAACGGTCGTGCTGAAGATTGTTCACCTCCGCGATGTTGTCGCACCCTTCCCAGATGCGCACGGAGCTATCCACACTCATCCAGCCCGTGGGCTTGTATTTAGAACGCACCCGATATTCCTGCGTCTGGCGCGGGCTGATTCGCGTGAAGCTGTTGTCGGCGCTCATCAACTCCGCATCGAAGCTGATTCGCCAGTTAGTTATCGGTCGCGCCCAGATACCGAACACGCCGGCGTATTCATTGATCAAAGTTTCTCCTGGGCCTTCGGCGGGCTCCGGTGTGACAAACGTGAACGAGCCGTCCCCGTTGGCGGTGCATCCTTCGGGAAGCAGCACGCCATCCAAAGCGCAATCACCGCGATTCGCATTGCTGGGGAAGTACACCTCCGTGACGCCCGAGAAAAAATTATCGTCGATGGCCCGGTGACGGTAGCAGAATCCCAGCCGCGCTCCAAGCTTCGACGAAAACTGGTAATCCACCTCCGCCAGGTTGGTCTTCTCGTCCTGTTTCAGAAAATTGCTGTTCGCGGCGACAGAAATGTCCGGGCCCGAGCTTGCGGCATGTACCGGCGTTCCCGCCGTGCCATCGGATGGTCCGGCACAATTCAGCGGCACTGTCGACAGTGGAGTGAAAATCTGCGCACCGGCCAGCAGGTTGGGACTGAAAAACGAGCAATCGGAAGAATCGAACTCCATCGGATAGCGGAAACTGGAAAAGTGAAAAGAATCGAGAAAGCTCCAGCGGTCGGTGATATGCCAGGTGGCCCCGAAATCCGTGCTGGCGATCACCCGCCGGCCAAAAACGGAACCCGTGGTGCCGTCGTTGCGCAAATTCGTTCGCGATTCGCGTCCGGCAACCATTTGCGAGTAGTCGAATACGTTCGCGTCGCCGCCTGTGTAGCTGAAGCGCCCCGACAGATCCAGGTTCTTCCAGTAGTTCGACTGCATACTGATCTGCTCGGTGGGCGAGTTGGTGCGCGTCCGGGCGTTTCGCAGGTAGTCAAAATACGCGCTGCACGCGGGGTTTACGTCGCCCGCCGGCGGGCCGATAAACGTAGTGGCGCACGGCTGGTTGGCCCCCGCATTGAAGGAAACCCCCAGGTCCACCAATTGTCCATTCGAAAGCGCAAAGATCTGATTTTGATCGCTGGCTCCCGTGTCTCCCTTGTAGTAGTTCCAGATCTGGTCGTAGCTGATGTTGGTGCGCGGCAAGAGCCGAAAATCTACGCCCAGCCGGTAAGTATTCGTGGTGGTCTTCCAGTCCTGCAACAGCAATTGTTCGGTGCCCTGGTGAATGGTGGTGAACGAGGGTCCATCGTTGGTATTGCGCGAGTAGCCCGCCCGAAAACGGATCTTTGATTGCGGCAGCAACATCAGGCTGTAATCCCCCAGCTTGCGCCGGGTGTTCATCAGGTGCGGCGATTCTGAAATCACCGGGGTGAAGCCCGCCGGAGCATTCGCGAACGCGGGAGTAACCGGGTTCAACGGATTCGCGAGCAGCGAATAGTCCCAGAAATTCTCGTCCTTCCGGAACTGCGCGTCGAAGTTGTACCACCGGTTTTTGCTGATGCGCAGGCGGGAAACCTGATTAGGATCGCCGCCATAGCCAAAGTTGCTGAAGTTCAAACGGTCGAAAATCGCGGCGTGATGGTCCAGCGAACGAATCTCGGTTGTAAATCCCAACAACCGCGGGCCCTGCTGTAGATTAATGAATGTATCGTAAGCCTGTGAGTCGCCCGAAACGCTGACGAATCGCCCGCCAAATTCAATCGACTGCTTGATGTTGTAATTCCCCTCATCCACTCCTGCTTGTTCAGGATCCTGCTGACCGCGTGCTGCAGGTACGGTCAACAGCAACGCCAGCGCAATCCACGGCGATGCACGAAACGGGTCCCACACTGCCCGTCGCGGAATCTTTATGTTGGTCTCTCGCATCGCGATTTCGTATGGGTTTCCTAAGGCTTGAAAAACACGTGGTCGGTATTCGACCCATGAATGGCCACATGGCACAACGTGCAGGCCTGGTATTTCTGCGCCTGGTTGTGAAAAGTCGGTGTCGCGGACGGCCCGGCATCGACCGTGAACGCGTGGCACTCCAGGCAAACCAGGTTCACCTGGCTGCGCTTGAGCAGGCGTGGATTCGAAGATCCGTGCGGCGTGTGACACGCCACGCAACCTTCAATCTTGACCGCTTCGTGTTCGAACACGAACGGCCCGGCCTTGTCCGCGTGGCACTTGTAACAAACGGTGTCTTGCGCGGCCGTGGCGCGTAATTGCCGGGTCAGAAATCCGCCATGAGGATTATGGCAATCGCTGCACTGCACCAGTCCTTCGTTCACGCGATGGTGAAACGGACGGTTGAATTGCTGCTTGGCCTCCAGATGGCATCCGTAACAAAGCTGCGGCTGCTTCTCTTTCATCAGATTCTGGGATTCTCTAGCGTGATGCGGCGAGTGGCAGTCGATGCAGCTTACGTTGTTCTGCAGGTGCGCCGATCGCGCATAGTTGCTGTGCTCTTCGTCGTAGCCATGGCAGCCCATGCAACGGCTGCTGATCTCTTTCGCCGAGGCGTTCTTGAACGTAAAAATTTTTGTCTTGTCGCCGCCGCCCTCGACATGGGCTTTCCCCGGACCGTGGCAAGCCTCGCATCCATGCCACTCCGGCCCCTTCTTCGTGTCCAGCGTAGTTATGAAGTGCGGAGAGGACTCATAGTTCTTGTAAAAGTCTTTGGCAGGCATGTCTTCGTGGCAGGTCTTGCAGGTTTCAGATCCGACATAGAGAGAAGGATCGGTGGGGCGCTGGTATTCCTTGTCCTGGCGGCTCGCTTTGGCGTCGTTCTTATCTTTCTTTTCGGCTTATCGTTCTTATCGTTCTTATCGTTGTTCGCCAGTCCCGGGACAACTAGCAGCGACAAGCAAATCAGGCCGGCAAGCGGCAGGAGAATCGGGGACAGATGGAACTTCCACAAAGCGTTCATTCACACCCCGTTACATCAGGAGGCGAGTTAGTCCGTTAGCTTTTCTAAAGACGCACTATCGTGGAAGGAACCGGAGTTTTTAAATGTTCACAATTGCACACATTAATAAACTCCAATGAAAGACAGCAGTGCCGCGCGCGAGCAGGCTAGGCTTCCTCCTAACCTCATCGATTTTCTTGTTGGTTAAAAGATGGGTAATTGAAGTCGAGCAATCGCGAATCCACGCGATCGAGAATTGGCGTGAAGTCCGAGCGTTGTTCCGATCGTACTATCGAGATCTTTAAGCTCGGTGTGATCCAGGCAATCATCCCGCAAGCGATCTCATGTCCGGAATTGATTTAGTTCGGCGACAAACCGTACACGCTGATTTCTCCGGCGGTTCCCACATAGACTTTGCCGTTGGCCACTGTCGGAACCGTGAACTTCACCGCCTGCCCGGCTTGATTGCCCGAGCCGGAGTTGCTGTTCCACAATTCCGTACCCAGGTTGGTAGCGTCGTAGGCGTGAAGCACCGATGCATTTCCGCTCACCCGCTCTGTCGTCCACACAATGCCATTCAATGTTCCCTGAGAAGAAATCGATGGCGTGGAACCGGGGAACCCGAACGCTCCCGGCGATTGCGAAGAAGGCGCGGTCGCAAACATCCCCGTCGTGGTGTTAAACGCAAAAGCCTTGACGTGGCCGCCTGACGCGCCAACGTAAAGACTGCCCTGCCAGAACGCCGGGGTAGAAAAGATTCCGTTGCCCACGCTGAAGGTTTGCACCGCCCCGCTGTCGGTACTGTCGTTCCCGCCCAGGCTGTCCCGATTCAGCAGGTACAACTTCCCTTCTTTACCACCGCCAATAACCAGCCGCGGAAATGCTGCGGACGGCGCATCGACCAGAATTGCTGCTCCGCCGGCCCCTAGATCCTGGTCGCCTCCATTCAGACTTGCCTGATTGCTGGGGGCGAAAAAGCTGGAGACAGCGATACTGCTGCCGGTCGTCAATTTCAAAAAGCTGTCGCCGAAATTTGACGTCCCGTTGAAATTTCCGTTGCCCGTAATCACATACAGGTTATTACTGGAATCCGCGGCCGGCGCTCCGCCCGCCATCCAGATTCCGCCAAGTCCTGTGCCCGGATCGTCGTTGAAGACTGCCGTCTGCGCCAGCGTGCTCGCGTTATAGCCAACTACCCAGCCGTAGTACGGCTGCTGGTCGCCATGCGAGGCGTATGCGATGTACACCACGCCGTTCACCAGCGCCAGCCCGCAGCGTTCATTCTCCCGCATCGGGTTGAAAGAAACTCCCAGGGTGAACGCGATCTCCTGCGGGCCCGAGAACTTTTCCGATCCGTCGACCAGGCTCAAAGCGTGCAATCGCTGATGGAAGGTCGAACCGTTTTTCGATTTGGATACCACGTAAATTGTTTTTGTCGCGCCGTCGATTACCGGCGTTCCTACAATGCCGATGTCCGGCGTGATGTCCCCTGTGCCTACGTCCCCGCTGGTCACCCACGTTTCGCCGCTGGCCATCAGGCTCTTCGACCAATAGGT
>JBBRZT010000208.1:0-6851 GCA_038236395.1 Candidatus Acidiferrales bacterium | reverse complement strand
TAGACTCTCTTCATCTGACGCCTTCGATTCGCGGGTGTTGTTCGGGGTTGCCCCCGGCGCTGGCTCACTTTACACCAGCGGGGATAGACCGGAGCCACGTTTCGTGTATTTCATTTACAGCCTGCTTCTGGGTGTTGCTGCCATTGCGCTCACGCCATACTGGCTGGTGCAGGGACTGCGCCACGGCAAATATCTTTCCAATCTCGGCGAACGTCTCGGCTTTTCCTTTCCCTCGCTGAAGCAGGTCTCCAATCTCCCGGGTTCCATCTTGTTGCACGCTGTATCTGTCGGAGAAGTTCTGTCGGGAATTTCGCTCGCTCGCAGGCTGAAAGAAACCTATCCCAACCGCCGCTTGATTATTTCCACCACTACGATCACCGGTCAGGCGCTGGCGCGCGAGCGCATGCCTTTCGCCGACGCGGTCATCTACTTTCCTCTGGACTGGATGTTTTCCGTCAAACGCGCGCTGGATGCCGTTCAACCCGCCCTCATCGTCATCCTCGAAACGGAAATCTGGCCCAATTTTCTTCGCCAGGCGCGTCGTCGCAATATTCCAGTAATCATCGCCAGCGGACGCATCTCCGATCGCTCCTTCGCTCGCTACAAAAAATATCTCGGCGCGTTTGGATTTTTCCTGCGCCCCTTCCTCAAGCGAATCCTCGCCGACCCCAGTTCGTTCCTGATGCAGAGCGAGAAAGACGCTGAGCGTATCCGCCTTCTCGGCGCGCCCGCCGAGCACGTCCGCGCCAGCGGCAACCTAAAATACGATCTCGATCTCCCCGCTCCCATGGCCGTTTCGGACTGGCTCGAAACCGAAGCTCGCCGTGCCGGCCGCACTCCCATCATCGTTGCCGGCAGCGTGGTCGCCACCGAGGAGCCGCTGGCGCTCATCGCCTTTGGCACGCTGCAGGGCGAATATCCCAACGCGCTTCTCGTGCTCGCGCCGCGAAAGCCGGAACGATTCGACGCGGCAGCCGACTTCATTCACGAATCGCGCCGCAAATTTCTGCGGCGTTCGCAATTGCCGATTCAGACCTCGATGAACGGCACGGCCTCTACCAGCCTCACAATCCCGAACGATGTCACTGTTCTTCTCCTCGATAGCATCGGTGAACTCTCGTCACTCTACCGCTGCGCCGACGGCGTATTTGTAGGCGGCTCATTGGTCGAATCAGGCGGCCACAATATCCTGGAGCCCGCGGCCTTCGGCAAAATTCCAGTCTTCGGCCCTTCAATGGAGAACTTTGCCGAAATGGCGGCCCGCTTCGTCGCCGCCGGCGCCGCCGTGCAGGTCGAAAGTCCGGAAGACGCTGGCGTGGCCTGGATCGGATTTTTTCGCGAGCCCGAACGCATGCGCGCAATGGGCGAAACTGCCCGCAACCTCGTAGAAGCCAGTCGCGGCGCCACCGATCGAGCCCTCGCAGAAATCGCGCGTCATTTGAGCAACACGGGTGCCCCGCCGAAATGAGCGTGCCGTTCCCTTTGCGCATCCTGCTCTGGCCCGCTTCCATCCTCTACGGCTTCATCGTCAAAATTCGCATCTGGCTCTACGCCAAAGGCTTTCTGAAACAGCGACGCCTCAACGCCGCCGTCATCAGTGTGGGCAACCTCACCGTAGGCGGCACGGGCAAAACGCCGCTGGTCATCTGGCTGGCCGACAAACTTCTTGCGCAGGGACAACGCGTCGCCATTTTAAGTCGCGGCTATCACGGTTCCGGCGGCACCAGCGACGAGATCGAGCTCATGCGCTCGCGCCTGCAAAATCGCGTGGCCTTCGGTGTCGGCAAAAATCGATTCGAACAAGGCCACCTCCTGGAATCTCGCCAAGCCATCGACATTTTTATTCTCGACGATGGCTTCCAGCATCTTCAATTGGCTCGCGATCTCGACATCGTACTTGTGGATGCGTCGCGCCCAGTCGGCAATCAGTCACTGCTTCCCGCCGGGCCGATGCGTGAACCTATTTCTTCGCTCGCGCGCGCGGGCATCGTTCTGTTCACGCGTATCGAGACTCAGGCCGGAGCCACGGAAGCCATCGAGCGCCTCTCGGGTTTGCCGGTCTTCGCCGCTACTACTGGTCTGTTGGGCTTTCGTCGACTCGATGGCGATGGCGCGCTCTTGTCCGCGACGGAAATTGGCGCAGGACCGTTCTTTGCATTCTGCGGGATCGGCAACCCCGAGGCGTTCTCACGCGATCTGAAAAGGTGGGGAATTCCGCCAGCAGAGTACATGCTTTTTGCCGACCATCACCGCTATACACTTGACGACGTGCGTGCTATCGAGCAGTCCGCAGTGGAAGCCGGCGCCAAGGCGCTGCTCACCACCGAGAAAGATTCGTGGAATCTCGCCGGCGTGAAATTCACAACCTTGCCTGTCTACGTTTCCGTCATCGATTTGCAAATCGCCGGCGAACCAGAATTCCTCGCCGCCATCACTCACGTACTGCAAACACGCGGAGCCGAGGCATGAAAGTCCTGGTCCGCGCCACGAATTGGGTGGGCGATGCGATCATGTCGTTGCCAGCCATACGCGCCATCCACGATCGGCCCGACACAAACGTCTCGATTCTCGCTCGCCCGTACGTCGCGGACATTTATCGCGATCAAGACGTCGCCGATGACCTGATCGAATACGACGTTCGCGGCAAACATTCAGGCATAAGCGGTCGCGAGCGCCTCGCCTCCGAGCTCCGCGCCCAAAAGTTCGACATTGCGATTCTTCTGCAAAACGCCTTTGATGCCGCCTGGCTGGCCTGGCGCGCAGGCATCCCGCAGCGCATTGGCTACGCTCGCGACGGTCGCAGCGTGCTGCTCACCAAAGCCGTTCCCGCGCCTAAGCCGGGAGAAATTCCCACTCACGAAAAATACTACTATCTGGAATTGTTAAAACGCTCCGGCTGGATCGATTCGATCCGCGAGGAATCTTTCATCAAGCTCCTCGTATCCGAATCAAATCGCGCTCGCGCCGCTCAATTCCTGGCCGCCGCCGGCGCCCGGCCCCACGCGCTCAGAATCGCCATCGGTGCAGGAGCCGCCTACGGCTCCGCAAAATGCTGGCCCCCCATGCGCTTTGCCGAGCTGGCCAATCGTCTGCAATCCCAATGGGACGCCGACGTGATACTCTTCGGCGCCGCGAGCGAAACGGCTGTTTCCTCCGCGATCGCCTCGGAAATGCGCCAACCTCCCATCGACCTCACCGGCAAAACTCTCATCGCAGATATGCCCGCACTGCTTTCGCAGTGCCAAATCTTCGTCGGCAACGATTCCGGCGCCATGCACATCGCCGCCGCTGTTGGGCTGCCAACCATCGGGATCTTCGGCCCCACCGACCCATTGGGCACCGCGCCGGTAACACCGCGCAGCGCCATCGTCCGCCATCAGCCGTATTGCAGCCCCTGCTTCCTGCGTCGCTGCCCCATCGATCATCGCTGCATGACCCACATCACGCCCGGAGAAGTGGAAGCCGCCGTCGACCCGTGGCTCTCCGCCGCGACGGTGGAACGTGTCTGACCGCATCCCTCGCCCGGCCGTGTTCCTCGATCGCGACGGCACCATCGCCGAAGAAGTCGGCTACGTCAATCACGTCTCCCGTTTTCGCATGTTTCCGTTCGCGCCGGTGGCAATTCGCAAACTCAACGATCGCGGCCTGCCCGTCTTCGTCGTCACCAACCAATCCGGAGTTGGCCGCGGCTATTACCCCGATTCGCTGGTGCACACCGTTCACAGTTTGATGGTGGAGCAACTCGCCGCCGCCGGAGCCCATGTCGACGGTCTGTATTATTGCCCCCACACTCCTGGCGATAATTGTGCCTGCCGCAAACCCGGCACAGGTATGCTGGAGCGGACTTCCGCCGAACATGGCATCGACTTGCAGCGATCTTTCGTCGTGGGGGATCGCCACAATGACATCGCGCTCGCCCGTCGCGCCGGCTGTCGCGGTATTCTAGTGCGCACCGGATATGGCGAAGGCGAGATCTTGTGGCACGCACCGAAGTGGACTTCGCAGCCCGATTTTATTGCCGCCGATTTAAGCGGCGCCGTCGACTGGATTCTGGAGCAGCCGGAATGAAACGCGCGTCCAAGCGAAAAGAGCGTTCGTCATCGGTCGATTTGCGCGCCCTCGCGGAATACGTCGAGCAATTTTCTTCCAAGACCGTCGTTCTTCTGGGCGACTTCGTCGCCGACAAATTCGAATTCGGCGAAATCTCTCGTGTCTCGCGCGAAGCCCCTGTCTTGATCATCCGCCATCGCGAAACGCAACTCTTTCCGGGCGGTGGCGCCAACGCCGCCAACAATCTCGCCGACCTGGGAGCCAAAGTCCTCCCTGTCACCGCTGTCGGCGACGACGCCAACGGAGACGCGCTCATCCAGTATTTCCGCGACAAGCGCGTGGATGTATCCGGCATTTTGCGCGTTAAAGACCGCTGCACGCCGACCAAAACGCGATTTCTTGCCGGCTGGGCCCACACTGTGGGCCAGCAGGTTCTTCGCGTCGACTACGAGCCACAATCGTCACTGTCCGTCGACGCACAAAAAAAGTTGCGCCAGTCTTTCATCTCCGCCATCAAGCAGGCCGACGCCCTGGCCATCTCTGACTACGGCTTCGGCGTAGCAACGCCCACGCTGGTGCGCGAAATTGTAATGAAACGCAAAAAGCCGCTGCCGGTAACACTCGACGCGCGTTATCACCTTCACGAATACCGCCGCGCCGGAATTACCGCCGCCACTCCCAACGAAGCCGAGCTCGAAGAGCAACACCACGCCACCATCGGCCAGAATCTTTCCACGCTGCCCAGTAGCGGCCTCGCCACTCTTTCCGCCATGCACCTGGATTCTTTGCTAGTCACCCGCGGCCGTCACGGCATCGCCTTGTTCGAAGCAGGCCAATCGCCCGCGCACATCCCAGTTTTTGGCAGCGACCAAGCCGTGGACGTCACCGGCGCGGGCGACACCGTCCTCGCCGCGTACACACTGGCCCTCGCTTCCGGCGCGCCACCTCTGGAAGCCGCTCACATCGCCAATATCGCCGCCGGCCTAGTCGTAATGAAGAGGGGAACCGCCACGGTCACGCGCTCCGAGCTCCTCGCCGCCATTCATCGCGAAGCCGCCGGCGCCGGAGCCTCGGCCTGAACCATGCGTTCATCGCCATCGAAAATCGTTTCGCGCCCGCAGCTTCAGTCGCTCCTTGCCGCACACAAGCAACGATGCCAGCGCGTGGTCTTCGCCAACGGCTGCTTCGACGTCCTGCACGTCGGCCACGTCAGGTATCTTCAAGCCGCCCGCGCCGAAGGCGACATTCTGGTGGTCGGAATAAATGGCGACGCCAGCGTCAGAAATCTGAAGGGCCCGGGCCGCCCCATCCTCGACGAAGGCGCTCGCGCCCGCCTGGTGGCAGCTCTGCGCGAAGTCGATTACGTGGTGCTCTTCAGCGAACCAACCGCCGAAACTCTGCTGCACGCTCTGCGCCCCGACGTGCACGCCAAAGGCACAGACTACACCGCCGAGACGGTGCCAGAGCGCGCCACCGCGAGATCCCTCGGTATCCGCGTGGCCATTACTGGCGACCCCAAAAATCACTCCACGCGCGCCATGCTCGAATCGCTGCGCAAGGCCCCTCGTGGCTGAGCGCCGCTTCCTGGTGGTACGCCTCGGCTCCCTCGGCGACATCGTGCATACCTTTCCGGCGGTGGCCGCGCTCCGTGAATCCTTCCCGAATTCTGAAATTATCTGGCTCACTCAGGCGCGCTGGAAACCGCTCGTCGCCAGCAGCGGCCTGGCCTCCAAAATATGGACTACCGAAACGCGTCAGTTTTCTGCGCTGCAGCAAACCATTAAGGAAATTCGCGCCGGGGACTTTGATGTCGCCATCGACTATCAGGGCCTCTGGAAATCAGCGAGCCTGCCATTTCTCGGGGGCGTCAAAAAGCGAATCGGCTTCTCCTCCAAATCGGTGCGCGAAACCGGCGTCCCTTTTCTCTACACCGATCGCGTCAACGCCACCAGCGCGCACGTCGCCGATCAGAACGGCGAACTCTCTCGCCGTGCGGGAGCCCACAGCTCCGTAGCGGACTTCACTCTTCAACCGCCCCCTTTGGATGACGATGCACTCTTTAAATTTCTGCGCACCCGCGGCGTTGAGCGTTACGTGGTCCTCAGCCCCGGCGGCGGCTGGCGCTCCAAATGCTGGCCCCCCGAACGATTTGGCTCCCTCTGCCGCATGATTTCCACCACACTTACGACTCGCTGCGTCGTGAATTACGGCCCCGGAGAAGACGACCTTGCAGCCAAAGTTCGCGACGCCAGCGGCGACATTGACCCTCTGCTGTTCAACGGCGAACTCGGCCCGCTCATGTGCCTCCTGCGCCACGCCATTTGTGTGGTGGGCGGCGACACTGGCCCGCTTCATCTCGCCGTCGCCCTCGGCACACCGGTCGTCGCGTTGTTCGGCCCCACCAATCCCGCGCGCAACGGTCCGTATCGCGACGCGAACCGCTCTTCCTCGGCGCATCGAGCGGCCGCCACCATCAATCGCGAGGACGTGGTCCTCCGCGCCCCAAATGTCATCACCACTCATAGCCGCGACGATCACACCCATCCCTCTATGCTCGAAATTTCTGCCGATGCCGTTTTCGAAGCGGTACGCCGCGTGGTTAAGGCTCGCGGATGACTTCCGCTGGCGAATTGTTTGTACGCTGGAGAGTGCGTCTCGGATATCCGCTGGCTATTGCCGTTCTGTTTTTTGCCCGGCCGAATCCTCGCAGCATTTTGTACGGCGCGCTGGTCGGAATAATTGGCTTGGGCCTGCGTGCCTGGGCAGCAGGCTATCTTCACAAGCAGAAAATCCTCACCGTA
>JBBRZT010000207.1:0-6870 GCA_038236395.1 Candidatus Acidiferrales bacterium | reverse complement strand
GCGAAATGGCTGGTCTTCATAACCACAAAATATGCCTGCATCCAGGGATGAATGTTGCACTTTACCGGGATGAACTCCTCGTTCTCGTAGGAATAGGTGAAGGGCGGCGTTCCCGGCAGTTGCAGTTTGTTCCACTCGCGATTGATCTTAGCCAGCGGGTGGATGTTGTGCGAAAACGGATCGCTATTGGAAATGCTCACCTCTTGCCCCGCGCGAAAGGCCAGAACGTGCGTGGTGTAGTGACACCGTTGCTGATCAAATGTTACCGCGGTCGCGGGCGGCGAAGAGGAATCTGAAGCGCCGGCTGAAATGTAAACGACTACATTCTGTAGCGTGTGGCCTGACCCGGTGACAACCTTCTCGGTGGTTGGCGTGTTGCCGTACATCTTGATGCACTCGGGCTGCTTGGCCATATTAATAGGCTCGGGTTTCGGTGCAATTCCTGTGTAGCTCACTTTCCCGACGATGATTCCGCCACCAGGACCGGCAGCGGCCACGACAGAAGCGCACAGGATGGATAAAGCCGCCGTGCATACCCTTCCTAGTTGCAATTGCATACAAATTTCTCCCAAGCCGTTCAGGAAGAACGTGACCGCTAAGATTTTCCGCTAACTTTCAACTCGAAGCTGGATTTGCTGCGCGAAAATTGTCGATTTGGTAAGCACGATGCCTCGCAACCGTGTCACCATCGGTCCGTCCTCAATTCTCCCGACCTCATCTTGTACCTGCGTTTTCGATCTCGTTCACTAATAAGAAAAGGCCGCCGAAAGAGCGGCCTTTGCAAAAAGTGAATACTCCAGCACTTACTCTTTGTCGTAGACGTAGCTGTTTGTGGTCTTCTTGCCGTCGGCGCCCGTTGCGGTGATCACCACCGTCCGCGATTTACCGTCAGCCGAAACGGTGATCTTGCCAGTGAGCCCAACCTTGCCATCTTTCTTGTTCGTCAATTCCAGCGTGTGCGCGTTAACTCTCTTGTATGCGCGGGTGGTCGCAGCCGAGTCTCCAGTCACTGGATAGTCTTTCCCGTCAAATTTGCCGGTCCATTCATCGTGAACGGCTTTGCCGTCGGCATTGACGCCGTCCACCGTAACTTTGACGCTGTCCCCGGCTGCTTCGTACACCACCTTGGTGTTTTTTGCCTGCCCGCTGATTTTCGATTTCCCCTCGTTCAAGATCCACGTGCCCATATTTGCATCTTCCGCTGCCACAATCGCTGCAACTGCCACCAACAGCACCGCCAGACTCAAAAACCATACTCTGCTCTTCATAAAATCTCCTTGTGGATTTCTCCGCGTCCAAAAAAGTTGTACTGAATCGAATGACCTACAGGGCTGGAATGCAGCAGGACCATACCACATCGCGTCTCACTATCAAATGATTTGCCCGCAGTCCGTCCTTCAAGGATTCCTCTCAACAAAACAATCCTAATTTCCCCTCAGGCGGATTTAACGAAAATTGGAGCCCAGGCATCAAAGCCCAATAGCCCAGCACGGAAGGAGAACTCATGAGCGAAGCAGCGCAACAAGCGGCAATGGAGCCTAATAAACCACAAACTTTCACGGCCAAGGCCTTTGCAGCGCAATCCCCGACTGCCAGATTGGCACCATTCACCTTCCAACGGCGGTCTCCAGGTCCTCAGGACGTGCAAATCGAGATCCTTTATTGCGGCGTCTGCCATTCCGATCTGCACCAAGTTCGGAACGAGTGGCAATCGGTCATGCCTACCACTTATCCCTGTGTGCCCGGACACGAAATTGTCGGCCGCGTGGTCAAAGTCGGCAGCGCCGTAAAGAAATTGAAAGAAGGTGACATCGCGGCGGTAGGTTGCATGGTCGATTCCTGCCGCAAGTGCGCTAACTGCCTGGCGGGCGAAGAACAATATTGCGAAGTTGGGCTGACCTTGACGTACAACGGCGAAGACAAGATTCTTGGCGGAGTCACGTACGGCGGATATTCGGACAGCATCGTGGTCGACGAGAATTATGTTTTGCGCGTGCCAAATGGGTTGGATCCTGCGGGGACCGCGCCGCTGCTCTGTGCCGGCATCACCACGTATTCGCCGCTCCACCGCTGGAAGGTTGGCAAAGGCCAAAAAGTCGGCATCGTTGGCTTAGGCGGGTTGGGACACATGGGAGTGAAATTCGCCAAAGCTCGGGGAGCGCACGTAGTGCTGTTCACCACCTCGCCGAACAAAACCGAGGACGCCATTCGCCTCGGCGCTTCTGAGGTAGTCGTCTCCAGGAATGAAGCTGATATGCAGAAACACACCGGCAGCTTCGATTTTATTCTCGATTGCGTTTCCGCCGATCACGATCTCAACGCTTACCTGCAATTGTTGAAGCTGGACGGCACTCTCACGCTGGTCGGCGCACCAGAGAAGCCGGCTGCGGTTTCCGCCTTCAACCTGATCATGAAGCGCCGCCGCCTCGCCGGTTCCGCAATCGGCGGGATTCGCGAAACCCAGCAGATGCTCGATTTCTGCGGGGAGCAGGGAATTACTTCAGACATCGAACTGATCAAGATTCAACAGGTGAACGAAGCCTACGAACGGTTACTGAAGAGCGACGTAAAATATCGATTCGTAATCGATATGGCCTCGTTGCAGGCGTAACGGAGATTGTTGCGTTTGACACGATCAACGCAGTGTGCGCGCGTTCACCGGGCTCCGGCAACGTCGTAGCGATCAAGGTTCATGACCTTGCTCCACGCCGTCACGAAGTCTTTCACAAACTTCTCCTTGGAGTCCGCGCACCCATACACTTCCGCGAGCGCGCGCAGTTGCGAATGCGAGCCGAAGATCAGGTCTACGCGGGTCGCAGTCCACTTGACCTCGTTGGTCTTCCGGTCCCGCCCTTCGTATACGCCTTCAGAAACGCCTTCGACGGAATTGGAGGGCTGCCATTGGGTCTGCATGTCGAGCAGGTTGACGAAGAAATCGTTCGTCAGCGTCCCCGGTCGCTTGGTGAAGACACCGTGAGCGGCCTTTCCGGTATTTGCACCCAAAACGCGCAGTCCGCCAACTAGAACCGTCATCTCCGGAGCTGTCAGTTTCAATAACTGAGCGCGATCCACCAGCATTTCCTCCGCCGACAGGCGCAGCATGCCGCGACGATAGTTGCGAAACCCATCGGCCTTCGGTTCGAGCGGCACGAAGGACTCGACGTCCGTGTGTTCTTGCGACGCGTCCATACGCCCCGGCGTGAATGGAATGTTCACATCGTGCCCCGCATCCTTTGCGGCTTTCTCGATCGCCGCATCGCCGGCGAGAACGATCAAATCAGCGAGCGACACCTTCTTTCCCTTATTGCCGTTGGTCTGGGCGCTGTTGAACTCTTTTTGAATCGCTTCGAGTTTCTGCAACACCTTCGCCAACTCAGCCGGCTGGTTGACTTCCCAGTCCTTCTGCGGCGCGAGGCGAAGGCGTGCGCCGTTCGCTCCGCCACGCTTGTCGGAACCGCGGAAGGTCGACGCCGATGCCCAGGCAGTCGAGACCAGCTGCGAAACAGATAGACCTGAAGACAGGATCTTCGCCTTCAAAGCAGCAACGTCCTGCGCTGACATCAGCGGATGATCCACCGCAGGGATGGGGTCCTGCCACGGCAGCGTTTCTTTTGGAACGAGCGGGCCGAGATAACGTTGGATCGGGCCCATATCGCGGTGGGTCAGCTTGAACCAGGCTCGCGCAAACGCATCGGCAAACTGATCGGGATGTTCGAAGAAGCGCCACGAGATCTTTTCGTAGACGGGATCGAAACGCAGCGCCAGATCGGTGGTCAGCATGGTGGGCGCGTGTCGCTTCGCAGGGTCGTGCGCGTCCGGCACCATGCCGTTACCCGCGCCATTTTTCGGGGCCCACTGATGCGCGCCGGCGGGGCTCTTGGTCAGTTCCCACTCGAAGCTGAACAAGTTCTCGAAAAAGTTATTGCTCCACTTCGCGGGCGTCGTGGTCCAGGTGACTTCCAGGCCGCTGCCGATGGTGTCCGCTCCAAAACCTTTACCAAGTTTATTTTTCCATCCGAAGCCTTGATCTTCGATATCGGCACCTTCCGGTTCGGCGCCCACGTAGTCAGCAGGAATCCCCGCGCCGTGCGTTTTGCCGAAGCTATGTCCGCCGGCAATCAGCGCGACTGTTTCCTCATCGTTCATTGCCATGCGGCTGAACGTATCGCGAATGTCGCGTGCCGCAGCGATGGGATCCGGCTTGCCATTGGGCCCTTCGGGATTCACGTAGATCAGGCCCATTTGCACCGCACCGAGAGGATTCTCGAGGTCACGCTCCCCGGAATATCGCTCGTCCGCCAGCCACGTCCCCTCCGGTCCCCAGTAAATTTCCTCTTCCGGCTCCCATGTGTCGGCGCGGCCGCCTCCAAAACCGAATGTCTTGAAGCCCATCGAATCGAGGGCGACGTTGCCGGCAAGAATCATGAGGTCCGCCCACGAAATCTTCCGCCCATATTTCTGCTTGATCGGCCAAAGCAGACGGCGCGCCTTGTCCAGGTTAACGTTGTCCGGCCAGCTATTGAGCGGCGCGAAGCGCTGCTGCCCGGCTCCGGCACCGCCGCGCCCGTCGCCGATGCGATATGTCCCGGCGCTGTGCCACGCCATCCGAATGAATAGCGGCCCATAGTGCCCGAAGTCCGCCGGCCACCACTCCTGCGAGTCCGTCATCAAGGCGTGCAGGTCCTGGATCACGGCGTTCAGGTCCAGCGTCTTGAATTCTTCCGTGTAGTTGAACTCTTTGCCCATTGGATCGGCCAGCGGGGAATGTTGGTGTAGCACCTTCAGGCTCACCGAATTCGGCCACCAGTCCACGTTGGCGCGGGATTTGCCAGCTCCGTGCGCTACCGGGCATTTTACTTCGGGCTTGGTGCTTTTGTTTTTAGCTTCGGGGGAAACGCTCCCCGATGAAGTCGCGAGCGTATTGTCCATATGTTTTCATCCTTCGAATCTTGGTTGTACTGCGAGAAAACTAACTACTTCTTGGCACTGCAGCGCCGGCACAGGCCGAAAACCTCGACTACCGGCTGAGTCAGGTCAAATCCACCACGAACTTGCCGGGACAGCTTTTTGAAATCGACGAAATCACCATCGATGTCCTGCACCTTCTTGCAGCGCGAGCACACCAGGTGATGGTGCGGTTCGAGATTGCCATCCACCCGCAAGGTGGAAGCATGGGGCGTAACCTCTCGCAATAATCCGCTCTCAATGAAAAGCCGCAGATTGTTGTAAACAGTGGCGAGAGAAATAGATGGAATGCGGCGTCGCACCGCGGCGTAAATGCTTTCCGGAGAATGGTGACCGTGGGAAGCGATGACCGCCTCATAGATCACCTGACGCTGGTGGGTGACCGGCAAACCGTGCTTCAAAGCCAGTCCGCGAAACTGTTCATGAGAGGTGCGCATGTTTATCGAACGATATTGATTATAAAACAATTTAAATTACTTTCAACCGGAGTTTTTCTTTGACCAGGACTGCCTGGGGCGGGGAACCGATAACCCAAGCGGCCTAGACGCGCTTATTGGCGGCGAAGCGGAGGCGGATGTAATCGGCGGTCCACTTGCCTTCGGCGTCGCAGAGTTCTGGGCGCAAGACTTCTCGGACCTCAGCGATATAGGACGGTCTTTCGGCGGGCGGCAAGTTTGAAGTGAAACTCTCGGCGAAGGTCTCCAGCCAGCCGGTGACATCCCCGGGAAGTGGAGTCGGGCGGGGAATCAGGGCGATGTAGTTCACCACGAATCCGCCGCTCGTCAGGTGCTGTGAGTAGTCAGCGACAGTGGGAAAATACCAGGGGTTTGCGGCTTCTCCGTCGACGCCGCGGCGATTGAGGGCTTCCACTAGCGCCTTCCTGATGCTGGCGACGCAACCGTGGCTGCCGAGTTCGCCGACGAAACGTCCGTGCGGTCTGAGTGCACGTTTCACTCCGGCAATGACCTGGGCGGGATCGCGCATCCAGTGCAGCGCCGCGTTGCTGAATACGGCGTCGAATTCGCTATCGAAATCGAGAGCCTCACCGTTCACTACGCGGGCGTCCAGGCCAAGTTTTCGCGCGGCGTCGATTTGCGGAGCGCTGGCATCGACACCAATGACTTGGCATCCGAGCGCGGCGAGCTTGGCGGTGAGCACGCCGTCGCCGCAGCCGAGGTCTAAGATGCGCTCGCCAGCGCGCGGCGCGAGCAGGTCAACCACCGGCGCGCCAAGCTCAGCGACGAAGCGGGCGTTGCGAGCGTAGCGCTCAGGATCCCAAGTTTGCTGGTGTGCCATCTAACCGAATCAATGAAAGTGTTTGAAAAGAAATGGCGGGGACGACGAGACTCGAACTCGCGACCTCTGCCGTGACAGGGCAGCGTTCTAACCAACTGAACTACGTCCCCGCTGAAGGGTGTTGCGCACGGATGGTGGGCACTGTCCGATTTGAACGGACGACCTTTCGGGTGTAAACCGAACGCTCTAACCGCTGAGCTAAGCGCCCTTACTTATTTCATCGTACCTGAAGCGTCGAACACCGTCAACGAACGTGCGAAAGCAGCAAATTTCATCTCGTGGCGTCTCGAGCTATTCGGTTCTGCTGCATTCCTCTGCGGATTGCCTTTCTTGCACTTTCGTTCCGCAGCCAGTAAACTCAATTTCTCTCACACGTACACAAAGGAATTTACTGACGATGCTTCTTGCGCGGGATTATGTCGGCTACATGGCCACTGAGATTGTGAAACGCCTGGTAGAGACCGGCCAGATCGAAACCGAAGCCATTCCAGCCGTCGCACTGCGCATTCGCCAGCGCATGAATGAAGAATTGTCCGTCGAAGATCGCTTGAACGATGAAGTGCGCCAGATTCTTACCGAGCATCAGGACGAAATGCGCCGCACCGGCGT
>JBBRZT010000206.1:0-6987 GCA_038236395.1 Candidatus Acidiferrales bacterium | reverse complement strand
TCACCAAAAATGCAATCTGCTGAAAGCTCGGGTGATAATCTACGCCTATCAACATGTTCGGCTCCTTCCTCCCGAGCCTCTGGTCGTCAAACAACTAGAGTTTACTCGGGTCGAGGAGCCGACACTGTTATGCAATCAGGTGGATTCGGGCGACTTTCAAGTTTCCGGTAACCGCGTTTATCAGGACTTGGCGCTTAGCGGATTCCTGGCTCGATAGTTTCCGACGGGCCGACGCCTCTCCCACGATTTCATGAAAAGTCTGACGAAGATGACCGTTCGCGATGTCAAGGGCCTGTGAGTATAACCGGCGGGCTGAGCAGAGTCACCGATTGAGTTGTGGCAACAATAAAAGCCCGCCGCAGTCCAATAAAGTGCGTAAAAATGCTATGTCGGTATTGCAGAGACGGGCAGCCGGATATGAATAACGGTGCCTTTTTCCCTGGAAGCTATGTCAAGAGTCCCGTTTAACTGATACACCCGCTCTCGCATTCCGCGCAGTCCAACCCCGGCTCCACTTCCGGATTTTATCTGTTCAAGTTTTGATTCTGGGATACCAATGCCTTCATCCGCCATGGTTATGAATATAAAGTCTGAAGTCCGGCTGAGGTTTACCTTGGCATTTTCGCTTTTCCCATGTCGATGTGAATTAGTCAAACTCTCCTGAATGATCCGAAAGATGGTTGTTTCAATTTCAGCGGGCAGACGGCCAAAGTCTTCTGACATTTCCAGGTTTATTGTAATACCTCCACGCCGATTGATTCCTTCGACATACCAACGCAGCGCAGAATTAAGACCGACTTCATCTAGCAGTGGAGGATGTAACAACTGAGAAATGGTTCGGATTTCGGTCGATATTTGTTGAGTGATCTCGATATTTTCCGCCAAGGCCGCCTGGGCGCGCTCGCTCAATCGTGCTTTTTCCACCTCGATTACGGATTGATTCATTGCCAAACCAGCTAGGAGTTGTCCTACGCTATCGTGAAGGGCCCGGGCTAGGCGGCGCTGTTCGTCATCTCGTGTTTGTAAGAGTTTTGCGGTCAATTTCCGCAGACTTTCCTCGGCGCGTTGCCGTTCGGCGACTTCGCGCACCAGGTCCGCGTTGCGATGGGCGGCTTCCTCCTCAAGTTCCTTACGAGCACGTAATAATTCTTTCTCGTAAGTTCTACGGTCGGTGGCGTCGAAAATGGCTGTGTGAATGAGAGGAGCACCAAAAGTCACGCTAGTACGCTGCGTGGCGTTCAGTAAGACAGGCAGTATTTTCCCGTCTTTGCAAAGGAACTCAAACGCAACAGCTTTGACCGTGCCTTGAAGCTGTAACAAAGGGAGAAAGTGGGTTTCGCAGAAAATACTCCCCGGTACCGTCAAAAACTCCTGAAAATGAAGCTTGGAAATTACCTCGTCTTCAAGGTAGCCGCTCCAGTCGAGAAAAGTTTGGTTTACAGAGACGATTTTACCGTCGAGAGCAAAGGACATGTAACCACACGGCGCCATATCATACAGCTCATGTATGTCCTCAGTAACGAATTGATATTGAAGCTTCAGCGTTCCTCGCGACTGGACGGAGATCCTTCTAAGAACCTGCGCATTGCAGAAATGGTTTCAGCAGGGGCACTGAGATGGGGGCAATGTCCGCTCGCATTCAGCATTACCAGCAAGCTGTTGGTCAAATGTTTATGAGTGTACTCACCCACGCAAACGGGTGCGATCGAGTCGGGATCGCATTGCAAAATAATCGATGGAGTTTTCAGTTTCGGAAGATCGTCCCGATTGTCCGACAGAAATGTGACCTTGGCAAAATGTTTCGCGATTTCTGGGTCGGTGCGACAGAAGCTGTTCGCTAGTTCTTCGGCAAGTTCGGGGCGGTCCGGGTTCTGCATGATGACTGGCGCCATCGTTTGAGACCAACCTAGATAATTGCTGTCCAGAAAATCGAGTAAGCCATCGATGTCTGCCTTGGTGAAACCGCCCACATAGTCTTCATCGTTGATATATCTAGGAGACGGTCCAATGAGGATCAATTTGTCGAATAGGTCAGGGGCCTCGATGGCGGCGAGCACCCCAATCATAGAGCTTACAGAATGACCCACGAAAATTACTTTTGCCAATTCGAGTTCACGACAAATGTCCAAGACGTCCTGGGCATAGCCCTGCAAGGTGCCGTGTTTGATGAGATCAAAGCTCGACAGGTCGGAATTGCCAAAGCCTACGTGATCGAAGAGAACAATCCGGTAATTCTCTTGAAACGCCGGGGTTACCATGCGCCACATATTCTGGTCACAACCGTAGCCATGAGCGAAGAGCATCGGCTGGCCCTCTGGTTGTCCAAATACTCTCACGTTGTTTCGCGTTAAAACAAACTCAGATTTACCCACTCTCGCTATCCCCCGGGGTGTTCATTATTCCCTGAAAATGCAAATCCCCTTGATTCGACTGGAGTGAATCGGCGGTGCGAGGTACCGTAGAAAGTCTAATGTGATTGTGCCAAAGAACGATTAATCAGAGCAACAGCTAACGGCGCAAATTAGTAAGAGACGGGCTGTGCCGATTCGGCGTATTGCCCGATTGTGCCGACTAATCCTATCAAGATTGGCTCTCAACTCCTGATTAGTCGGATTATCGGACAAGTGCCCCCGGAGCCCGATTTCCACTTCTCCGGTAAGCGCGTTAATCAGGACTCATCCGTTAGCCTGATTATTTTCGGGGTTCAGGTCACTGTGCGGTCGGAATTTGGAGTGCGAAGCCACCATCGAAACGTCTCAATCGCCCTCTGTTCTTCTTCGGAGGTGCACCGTGAGCGAAGCGCATCGAGCGCCTGCAGGACTCTCTCGCGACCGACAGCCGCGTCAAAATACTGCGGTAGCTGCTCGACGCTGTAGTCCCAGGTTGGCAAGACTCGCTTGATGGTAGCCTCGATATCTAACGGGCACGGCGGCTTAAGCGCGAGGAGAAGACGGCCTGCGTACTCCTGGTCAAGATAACGGTTTTGGGGTCGGTCGGCGCTCCTGAACACCTCGATGAGAGCGCTGAACACTTCGTCAACTGGGCGATGTCGCAGCACAGAAAGCCATTGTTCAAGCCTCTGGGCATCAACCCTTCGAGTAGCGTCGACGGTTTCGTAGAGCTTTAATACGACCGTGCCACTTGTCCAGTTCATTGTGTATCAGTCTCGGACATTTCTGACAAAACGTACTTTAAATCATTAGACACCAGCAATTGTGCTTTTTTAAGTCAATTTTCAGTCCGAATGGGTCAACTCCTGATTAGTCGGATAATCGGACAAGTGGTTTTGATCACCCTGAAGAGTCGGGCTTAACTCGTGGAATCGTCTGACGCATAAGAAGGCCTTTTGGGGGTGAGAAGTGCCTGCTTTCCGGTGTCGGTAGCGGTGTCGGTTGATTCGGGCGGTCAGTGCGTCAGGCTACTCGACACTGCGCGGTCTAATTCTACATCAGGCCCATAGAACAAGGGTTTTTCGCTCTGGTGCATGTTGGTGCGGAAGCTTGCTGAAGGCTGAAAAAGGCTTAAAAGGCCGCTGCTCTACCACTGAGCTACGCCCCTGGTGAGTGAATCATTTTACATGAATAGTGCGTGGCGCACATGTTTGCGCGATGGACGTGCCGAGAAATCCTGGACAATTTAGTGTGCTGCGGGTGGAGCTACTTCGCTCATCAGGGCGAGGAGGTTGTTTTCGGAGTCGCGGAAATGGGTGATCCACAGGTCGTGGGTGGGCATGCGGGCGATGAGGTGGGGTTGGTCTTCGAATTTGGCTCCTGCGGATTGCAGGCGGCCGTAGGCGGCGTGGATGTCGGCGACCTGGAAATAGAGAATGGAGCTGGGGTGATCGAACTCCGGCTTTTCGGCGGCGGTTAGCATCAGGCGGACGCCGCCACAATCGAAAAAGCTGAGCTGGCCGGCGCGGAAGAGCAGCGGCAGGGCCAGGACGTCGCGATAGAACGTGGTGGCGCGGTCAACGTCGTGAACGTTGATGGCGATTTGGCCGATGCGGGTGAGAGTGGAGCTTTCTGGGATGGACATCGGGCGGCTTCCTCCTGGACGTTTAACGCAACCTACAACATTGAAACGCTCGGCCCACAAATTTCGTCACCAGCGGGGTATGAGCCTTACGTTGCGGAGTTACCGCTGACACCGGAAAGGTTCCGCGTTATGCTGCGGCTCATGCGAATGCAAAATTTTGGGTGGTTGGGGCTTTGCGCTGCGCTGGCGGCGCTTGTTGTGATGTGGGCGCAACAGGTTGCGACTGCGCCAGATCAACATGACGTGCGTATGAATGTGGCGGTGCAGATTTTGGTCAGGGATCAGTTGGGGGCGGCGGTGGCGCACGCGCAGGTGCGCGGAGAATCGATGACTTGCTACGTGGTGGCTACCGGGATGGATGGATACTCCGTGGTGCTTTCGCTGGCGGAGGTTGATCCGGATTTTCGCGCGGGGCAGGTGATTGTGGCGGATTCGCGGGACGTGAAGCCGCTAGGAAAATCCCGGCCGTATCAATTGATCGTGCCGGACGATAAACGGCCGGCGCGGTGAGTCCATAATTTGAATTTCATCTCGGTGCAGCAGGCGCGGTAGAGATTCCGCAGTAAATCTGGCAGCCAACTTTTCGTAGACAATTCCGCGGCGATTTCAGGGACAGAAAAAGACATATAGGGAAGTACGAAGATTTTCGTTGACACTACGAATGGCTTCGTAGTAGATTCTCGCCATGATGGCTGAGACACAGAAACCTACCGTATCGGAGCTGGAGATATTGCGCATTTTGTGGGCCCGCGGGCCTTGCACCGTGCGCGAAGTGCACGAAGCGCTGGCGCGAAAGAAACAGATTGGCTACACCACCGTCTTAAAGTTGATGCAGATCATGACCGAAAAGGGCTCGGTGCGGCGCAACGAGGAGCAGCGCGCGCACGTGTACGAGGCCAACCAGGCGGCGGAAAAAACCAAGCGGCAACTGGCGGGCGATGTTTTGCAGCGGGTGTTTGACGGGTCCGCCAGCCAGTTGATGATGCACGCGTTGGCGGGGCGCAAAGGCTCGAAGGAAGAGATTGAGGAACTGCGGCGGCTGCTGGACGATTACGAAAGGAAACTGCCATGACGAGCGTGGGCGGCCGGTTTGCTCCGGAGACGATGCGGTTGGTGGGCATGGCGCTGCTGCATTTCCTGTGGCAGGGGGCGGCGATTGCGGCAGTGGCGTTCCTGGCGATGAGTTTTGCGCGGCGCACGTCGGCGAAATATTTGGTAGGCGTGGCGATGCTGGTGGCGATGGTGGCGGCGCCGGCGGTGACCTTTCTGGTGCTGGAGCACCAGCATGAGGCGGCCGCGATTGCTGGCGCCGGAGAAATGGCCGGCGTAGGTCGCGGGCTGATTTATGGCGGCACGAGCCACGCGGTGCCTGTGGAAAATGCCGCGAACACTTCGAATGCCGCGAATGCTGTGGAGGCTGCGGGCACGAAACTTTTGTTTGGCGCGGGGAGTTCTGCGGCGGAGACGGAGTCGTCGGTTTATCTTTTGTGGTTTGTGGAGGCGTGGTTCATCGGGGTGGTGCTGCTGAGCTTGCGGCCCGCGGCCGGATTTTTTCTTGTAGAGCGATTGCGATTGAAGAAGGGCAAGAATGTGGCGGGGGCGTTGCGTTCGCGGTGCCTGGAGCTGCAGCGACGGCTGGGATTGGATCGCGTGGTGCGTTATTGCGAGAGCTTGCAACTCGAGGCGCCGGCAGTGGCTGGATGGTTCCGTCCGGTGGTGCTACTGCCGGTTTCGGCGTTGACGGGACTGACGGAGGAGCAACTGGACGCGGTGATCGCGCACGAGCTGGCGCACGTGAAGCGGCTGGATTCGTTTGTGAATCTTTTTCAGATTGCAGCGGAGACACTGCTGTTTTATCACCCGGCGGTCTGGTGGCTGAGCAAGCGGATTCGCGCGGAGCGGGAAAATTGCTGCGATGACGTGGCGATCAGCGTGTGCGGCAACGCCGTGGAATATGCGCGGGCGCTGGCGACTATGGCGGAGCGGCAGAGCGCTCCGGCGCTCGCGATGGCGGCGAACCGCAGTCCCTTGGCAGAGCGGGTGGCGAGATTGCTGGGTGTGACGAAATTGAGGGGCGGGCTGCGCAGCGCTGGGGTTGTTGGAAGCGTGCTGTGCTTGTGCGTGTCGGTGCTGGCGGGGAATGTGCTGCTGGGCGCGGCGCAATCGAATAAGCAGGGGAGAGACGCGGAGGTCGCTCCGCCGGCTCCTGCGGTACAGCCTGCGGCGGTGGTGCAACCGACGCTGGCGACAGTGCCGGCGAGAGATCGCGACGCGGTGATCGTGATTCGTCCGGGCAAGGCGTTACCGGCTCTAGCAGCACCGCCGGCCATAGCGCCGGTGGTTGCTGGCGCAGCGGCCGTCGCGCCCGCGCCGGAGGAACCGTCGGCTGCACCGGAGGTCGATCCGGAAAGAATGTTCTATCCGCAGCAGGAAGCGGCTCCGAATAAGGAAGAGCGCGAAAACCCTGAAGCGCGGGAGCGAGAGCAGAAGAACGAACGGACCTCAAAGTCGGGGTCATACATCGACGGATTGAAAGCCGAAGGAATCACGGATATTTCCATCGACCAGTTGATCGCGCTGAAAGTGCAGGGCGTGACTGCTGAATACGTGCGAGCGATTCACGCAGCGGGATTGAAACCTAGCGTGGATGAATTGATTGCCATGCAGGTGCAGGGAGTTAGCCCGGAAATTATCCGCGAAATGAAAATCAGCGGATTGGCGCAGGACATCGACCAGATTATCGCGATGCAAGTGCAGGGCGTGACGACGGAATACGTGAAGCAGCTGCACGACCTGGGAATCAAAGTGGACGCGAACGACGTGCTCGCGATGAAGGTGCAGGGAATTTCGCCGGAGTACATTCGCGCGATGCGTGAAGCGATAGATCCGAAACTTTCGAGTGATGAACTGGTGGCGATGAAAGTACAGGACGTAACTCCCGAATATGTGCGG
>JBBRZT010000205.1:0-7008 GCA_038236395.1 Candidatus Acidiferrales bacterium | reverse complement strand
GCCGCCGCCATCGCCGGCCATTTCGTCGACGTCCGCGACTTCGCCGTAGAGTCCGTGGAGTGAATGGAGGACACATCCGCTCACCAGATCACGTCGAAGTCCTTCTATTATTCTTCGGCGTCATCTTCGCAGGCGTCTGGGGAGTTGTGGAATTACGACATAGCGACCGATATGGCAAGAGCAAGGGGCCCATGCCTAGGCGTACCAGAAACGCAATGATGTGGATCGCTGCGATTTGGGTGGCAGTGATTACCTATTGGCAAACGCAACATGGAATGGTCCCGTATCCATAGATGAGGACAAAATGAAATCGTTTATCACGCATTCTGGATTGGTGCTTCCGCTCGATCGCGTCAACGTCGACACCGATCAAATGGTCCCGAAGCAATTTCTGAAAGCCCTCACCCGCCAGGGCTTCGGCCGCATCCTCTTTTACGACTGGCGCTACCTCCCCGGCGAAAAACCCAATCCCGACTTCGTCCTGAATTTTCCTCGCTACAAAGGAGCCTCCGTGCTCCTCGCCCGCGCCAATTTCGGCTGCGGCTCCAGCCGCGAACACGCCCCCTGGGCCATCGGCGACTACGGCTTCCGCGTCATCCTCGCCCCCAGCTACGCCGACATCTTCTACAACAATTGCTTCAAAAACGGCATTCTCCCCGCCGAGCTAACCGAGCAGCAGATCGAAGAACTCTTCCAGCGTGCCGCCAAAGAAGAAGGCTACTCGCTCTCCATCGATCTCCCCAACCAAACAGTCACAGACAACCACGGCCTCGTCTATAAATTCGAAATCGCGCCCTCCCGCAAAGAAGTCCTCCTCCAAGGCCTCGACGACATTGGCACCACGCTCAAACACGAGCCCGACATCACCTCCTACGAAAAATCCCACGCCTCCACCGCCACCATGTTCGAACCCGTCGACGTGAAAAACTATCCCGCGCCCTGATGGCACAAGAATCGCCCGCAAGGCGAAAATTGACCGCCAAACGATCCCTATTCGAAGTTCCGTCAACTGCCTGTTCAATTAACCGTCTCCACGGGCCGAGCCCAAAGCTTCCACTCGGTTCCCGTTACACCCAGAAAAAATAATTCTTCTCTAAATCTAAGAATCTATATTGACTCCCTCCCACCCTGACAGGTACGGTTATCCCAACCAGGGTCGTGTACTGTTCCCGGATTGCACGAAAGAAGCGACCCAACTTTTGTTTCAGGAGCCCGGATCAACCGGGTGGGGGAGAGGCTATGCATAAGAAAATCATTGGTATTGTCTCGGTTTTTGTCGTTCTACTTCTGTGTGCTCCACTTTTTCTAAACGCTCAGGAAACCACTGCCGATATCATCGGCCGGGTTAAAGATCCCAACGGCCTCGCCGTAAACGGTGCCACCGTCTCGGTGGTCAACAAGGGCACCTCCGTAACGCGCGACGCCACCTCCGAGGACGGCGGTGAATTTTCCATCAATTCCCTTCCGCCCGGAATGTACAAAGTCACGGTGAGCAAAGACGGCTTTGCGACGTCCGTGTACGATTCCGTGCAGCTGGTGGTCGGCCAGAAGCTGAATTTCGAGGTCAGCCTGAAACTCGGCGCATCCTCGGAAATGGTCGAGGTCACCGAAGAAACTCCGCTGGTGGAGTCTACTTCTTCTGAAATTCAAGGCAATGTCTCGCCCCTGGAAGTCCGCAATCTTCCGGTTGTCGACCGCAACTTCGCCGGCTTGATGAGTTTAGTTCCCGGCGTACGCCCCGCGGAAAACTTTGATCCCACCAAGACGCGCTCCGGCAACGTCAGCGTAAACGGCTCGGACGGCCGTGCCGTCGATTACAACGTGGATGGCGGAGACAATAAAGATAACGTCATTGGTGGAATCGTGCAGAACTACACCATAGAAGGTATTCAGGAATTCAACGTAGTCACCGACCGCTACACCGCCAACTCCGGCCGCGCCGTCGGCGCCGTCGTCAACGTCATTTCCAAGTCCGGCACCAATCAGGTTCATGGAACGCTCTTCGGCCTGTTTCAGAACAGTGGCTTGAACGCCGCTCCTGCCGTCCCGGCAGGCCAATTGAAGCCCAAATTCCATCGCTACCAGTACGGCGGCTCTGTTGGCGCGCCCATCGTCAAGAACAAGCTTTTTATCTTCGGCGCCTTCGAACAGAAGCGCGAGCCGGGAAGTATTACCGTAGACCCTGGTGCTTTCAGCGAATTGCAGACCCTGGCGACTGTCGCTCCGGATCTCGCCTCCCCCGTCAGCCAGCTTCCCTTCCCTTACATAGATGACCTGGTGACCATCAAAGGCGACTGGCACATTAACGACAAGCAGAACGCCTACATTCGCTATGGCCGCGAAAAGTGGACCAATCCAAACGATCAGCTTGGCAGTCCCTTCGTCACCGACCTCTCACAGTCCAACAGTGATATCAATCAGTTCCACAGCCTGGTTCTGTCGCACAACTGGGTCATCAGCCAAAACAAGATCAACACCGTGGCGCTCCAGTTTCAGGATTTCTTCAATGGCATCCTTCCGGCGCCCAGCCGCACTTTCACCGTTCCCACTGAGGACGGTGGTGTGGCCACTAATCCGGAAATCTGCTTCAAGCCCAATCCTGGCTGCGGCGGCGGCTCGCCGGAAGTCGAAGTCGGCCAGAACGTCAACGTACCGCAAACCACCTTCATCCGAAAATACCAGATCCGCGAAGATTTCGGGCTGATCAAGGGCAAGCACAGCATGAAGTTCGGCGCCAATTATATTTATCTGGCCAAGCTTGGCGGCTCCTTTTTCTTTGGAGCCAACGGCTACCAGGTGACGTTCTGGGATGACCCCAGCGTCATCCTGAGTGATCCAGGTCTTTACCCACAGGGGTTAGCCACCCCCGGCGCGGTGCAGGAACTTACCTTCAGCACCGGCAGCGGCTCTACTGCGCAACCTCCCGCACATTCCATCGGTCTGTACTATCAGGACGACTACAAAGTTACTTCGCACCTCACGCTAAACCTCGGCCTGCGTTGGGACGCCAATCCCAAGTTTCTCGTGCCGCAACTGTCCAACAATCCCAATACCACCAATCGTGCTATCGGCGTATTGCGTGAAGTGCTTGCCGCCAACATTAGCGATCCAGTAGCTGCTGACGGTGTGGCCACAGCGCAGAACCTGGCGGGCAACGATTCCTTACTCCGCAAGAACACCGCAAGCTGGAAAGAATTCCAGCCGCGCATCGGCTTCGCGTGGGATCCCACAGGGTCCGGTCGGTTTGTCGTCCGCGGCGGATACGGCGTCGCGCGCGATCAGATTTTCCAGAACCTGACGCTCTTTTCCATTCAACAGACCAATCCAACCTTGTACCAGACGGCCTTGGACCTGACCGCCAACGGCCCCGGCACAACGTGCATTCCTTCTCCGACCGGCACGCCGGAAACAGACCTCTGCCAGTTCAGCTTTGGCAACACTCCGCTTCCGTCACCCAACTTTTCTCCTACCGATCTCGCCCAGGGCGGCACAGGCCGCATTATCGATCCGCGCCTGGATGACCCCTGGTCTCAGCAGATGTCTATCGGCGGGGCATGGCAGTGGACTAAGGACTTTGCCGTCTCCGCGGACTATTACCACGTCATCGGAAACCATGAACCTCGCGTTTTGCAGCAGAATCCTAAACTTAAGACCCTCTGCGATCCGGCTTATCCCACTGCCAATCCCACCGACCCGCGCTGCGTCAACGGAGCGGGCACTCGTTTGCTGGACGCTGCCTTCGTCGACGCGGGCCTGGAGGTTCCCGGCGGCACGCCGCGTATCGGCGAACTTCGCGATTACTCCACCAACACCCGTTCGCTCTATGACGGCATCAACCTGACCCTCAAGCGCCGTTTCAGCCGCAACTTCCAGTTTCAGGTCAGTGATGTAGTTTCCTGGGCGCGCGGCTGGGGTGGTCAACCCACCGCCTCCTACGGCGGCAGCAGCCTCAACATCACTCCGGGTCGGGAATTCCAGGCCGACGAATTCGGACCCACCAACTTCGACGAGCGCAATCGCTTCACCGCCAGCGGAGTTTTTCAGCTCCCGCATGGATTCGAGATTGCGCCCATTTTCCAGGCTTCCACCGGTCGTCCGTATACCGCCCTGGCTGGCAGCGACTTGGACGGCGACGGTCGTTCCACCATCGATCGCGCCTGCGTGGACGGCAGCGAAACTCCCGGCTGCGCGGAAGTCCATCCCAACACTTTCCGGGGAAAGCCCTACATAGAGCTTGATCTGCGCACCGCCTATGTCTTCAAGATTCGCGAGAACATGAAATTCCGAATTCTCTGGGAGATGTACAACATCGGAAATCGCGCGAATTCCTGTAACAACGTGGACACCAACTTCTACGGTGGAACTTTCGGCGCCCCCAACGGATATTGCGGCGGCCAGGGACCGGGAGCTACCTTCGGAGGACCATACCGCTCGCAGTTCGGTTTCCGGTTCGAATTCTAAACCGCCAACCTCAACTCATTTCAACTACAAGGGATGCGCGAGTTCCGCGCATCCCTTTTTTACGCTCTCTCGCCCATCGGCTCAGGCGATTCAGGAGCCGCCGCCGGCCCCAGCAATTCCGCAATCAATATTCCGGCAAGCACCAGCAAAGCTCCCACCTTCGAACGCCCATCGAACCGTTCTCCGATCACCAGGTACGAAGTAGTCACCGCAAATACCGGCTCCAGCGTAAAAATAATCGCCGCGTGGCTCGGCGTGGTGTATTGCTGTGCCCACAATTGCGTGGAAAACGCGATGGCCGTCGCGAAGACCGCGCAGATCACGATGGCCGCTCCCAGTTCCCATCGCCACGAAAATTTCGCCGCTTGCCACCCGGTAGCCGAGGCCGCCGCCGTCGCCACCCACGCCAGCGCCGCGCACGCGCCCACCTGCAGCACGCTCAGCGCCGCCACGGAATGCTTCCGGGTGTAGTCCCCCACCAGAATGATGTGTACCGCGTACAAACCGGCGGCGCCCAGCGTCAGCAAATCTCCGTGGTTCAGGCGCGCCAAACCCTCCACGGGCACTGAAAGCAGGTACAAGCCGCCGACAGCGGCCAGTGTCCCGAAATAAATCCACGCCGTCAGCCGCCGCTTCCAGAAAATCGCAAGCAACAGCGGCACCAGCACCACGCTCGACCCGGTCACAAATCCCGATTTCGCCGGCGTCGTGTATTGCAGCCCCGCGGTCTGAAACGCGTACCCTCCGAACATGAACAGCCCCAGCGACGCACCTGCAAATAAGTCGGCCTTCTTCACATTTCGCAATCCCGCTGGCCGAAACAACGCCATCAGCAAGGTCGCCAGCGAAAATCGCACCGCCAGAAACAAAAATACCGAAATGTCATTCAGCGCGCCGCGCACCACCACAAACGTCGCGCCCCACAGCAGCGAGCAAAACGCCAGCGCCATGTCCGCTCGCACTCTGCGCTCAATCACAAGTTCGTTCCGTCAGTCGAAGGAATTTTCACAAGTAGGGAATGATATCGCGCAGACACTACAAGAGAAGAGCACCACCCGCAAATTCTTCAAGCCACCAATGACCTGGCCACTACCCGGCGCTCTACTGCGCCTTCCCCGCCACTCCCGAAACTCGTAGCAACGTCAGCAACGCCCGCTTCAATCCCATCTCCCGGCCCGCCGGCTCATACCATTCCTCTAGCGAATGTGCGCCCCCACCGTTTCCACCCGCGCCGATCGCAATCGCCTCAATACCCATCGACAACGGAATATTCGCATCGGTAGACGACCGCTCGATCCGCGAACTATTCCCCACCGCTTCATCCGCCGCACGCAAAGCCGCCAGCAGCGCCGAACCAGCCGCCAATTCCCCGCCGGGCCTGCTACCCAGCAAGTCCACCGTCCACTGCAGCTGCCCCTTCGAGCGATCGCGCGCCGATTCCGTCTCGTCGCGCACGCCGGCGCTAACGCATTCGCGCAACGCCGCCTCCAGCCGCGCCAGTTCGGCTTCACTCTCCGAGCGAATATCCACCTTCAACCGCGCTTCATGTGGAATCGAATTAATCGAAGTGCCGCCCTCAATCTGCCCAATATTAAAAGTCGTTCGCGGTGCGGCCGAAACTTTCGTATTGATAAATCGCACCGAAGCTCGCACCAGCGCATTGATCGGATTCACCATCCCGAAATCCGACCAACTGTGCCCGCCCGGTCCCGTAATCGTCACTTCCAGCCGCCGCGAAGCCAACGCCTTGGTCGTTACATGTTCGGTGCCCGACCCGTCCAGCACAATCACTGCTTTCAGATTCGCGCGATATGCATCCACCAGAGCGCGCATCCCCCGCAAATTCCCTTCGCCTTCTTCTCCTACGTCGGCAGCAAATAAAATCGTCCTCCGCGGTTTTATTTTCGCCGCATTTAACGCTCGCGCCAGCGCGATCAGCGCAGCCAGCCCAGTGCCGTTGTCGGATATTCCGGGAGCGCTCATGCGTTCGCCGTCGTGCCGAACTTTCACGTTTGTGCCGGCCGGAAAAACGGTGTCCAGGTGCGCCGCCAGAATCACGATTTCTTTCTCGTTGCTCCCGCGCAGCTCCCCAATCACGTTGCCGGTTCTGTCCCGATGCACCGTCAACCCCGCGGCCGCCAGTAATGGCTCGACCGCAGAGGCTCGTGCCTCTTCATGAAACGATGGCGCAGGGATTTCCGCCAGCTTGGTCTGCAGATCGTTAATGGAGTTTAAATTTACTTCGAACCAATCCAGCGCCGAGCGCGTCTGCGGACTCTCCGCCACCCCGGCCATTTCGGGCTGGCGCGTCGACTGTGCGGCAAGAGAGGAACGCAGCGGCATGCTTATCAGAATAACCCAAAGCAGAAGGTGTTTCATCGTGGGGTTTTTGTTTACGCCGTTAATTTTCTGTTGATTTCCCGCACAGAGCCAAAATCTCCGCGTCCGTCAGCACCCTCGTCGACTTTTTTGCCGCGTCCAGTATCCGGTTTACCAGGCCTTCGTCGCCGCGGATCCTCCGCTTCTCCAGCCAGTACACTACGTTGG
>JBBRZT010000204.1:0-7024 GCA_038236395.1 Candidatus Acidiferrales bacterium | reverse complement strand
GGAGTTATTTCGAGTACAACTCGACGATCAATTGCTCGGTGAAAGGCGGCGTCTGCACGTCTTCGCGCTTGGGCAAGGCCACGACCTTGGCTTTGAAGGCTTCGCGGTCCTGCTCGAGCCAGGGAACGGCGCTCTGACTCTGGGCCACGTTGCGGGCTTCGAGGATCATGGCGTTTTCGTGCATGCGCTCCTTGATGGCGATTTCTTCGCCGACGTTGACCAGGTAAGAAGGGATATTGACCTTCTTGCCGGAGACGCGGACGTGGCCATGGAGCACGAGCTGGCGAGCCTGGGCGCGAGAGGAAGCCAATCCGGCGCGCCACAGCACGCTGTCCAGACGGCGCTCGAGCATGATGATGAGGTTTTCACCTGTGGGACCCTTGGCGCGCTCAGCCCGCTCGAAATAGAGGCGGAACTGGCGTTCCAGGAGGCCGTAGGTGCGCTTCATCTTCTGTTTTTCGCGCAACTGCAGGCCGTAACCGGCGACTTTCGGGCGCCGCGACTGGCCGTGCTGACCCGGAACGAAGTTGCGCTTTTCGATGGCGCACTTTTCCGTGAAACAGCGGAGGCCTTTTAGAAATAATTTCTGCCCTTCCCGGCGGCACAGGCGGCAGACTGCTTCTCTATGTCTTGCCAACTTCTATCTCCCTTCCCAAAAACATCTTTGCAGGCCAGACATATCCTGGCTGGCCCTGAACTTTTTTCCCAGAGACATCAAACGCGACGACGCTTCGGCGGACGGCAGCCGTTGTGCGGAATCGGGGTAATGTCGCGGATTAAAACGATGTGCAATCCGGCGGCGGCGAGAGCGCGGACAGCGGATTCACGGCCGGAGCCGGGACCCTGCACTCGCACTTCGACGCTTTTCATACCGTACTGGTCGCGGGCGACTCCCGCGGCGGCAAGCGAAGCCTGCTGCGCGGCGTAGGGGGTGCCCTTGCGCGAACCCTTGAAGCCGATGGCGCCGGCGGAGGACCAGCAAATCACGCGGCCATCCTGATCGGCGATGGTGATCTGGGTATTGTTGAACGACGCAGCGACGTGCACCACGCCGTGGGGAATGACGCGGCGCTCGCGCTTTTTCTTGAATTCCTTCTTGCGCTTGGTAGCCGCCGCCGGTTTTCCGCCGGGCGTAACGTCCGGCGTTGCGTTTTTTTGCTGCTCTTTTGCCACGTGTTGCTCCGTTTCTTGTTTTCGTTAATTCCGGTGATGCGAATTCGCCTTCACCGGGGATTAGCCCTTCTTGCCGGTAATCTTTTTCTTGGCTGCCACCGCGCCGCGGCGCGGACCCTTGCGGGTGCGAGCGTTGGTGTGAGTGCGCTGGCCACGCACCGGCAAATTGCGCCGGTGACGGACTCCGCGATAGGCCTGAATTTCAATCAGGCGGCGAATGTTCATCTGAATCTCCTTGCGGAGATCGCCTTCGACCCGGCCTTCTTTTTCAATTTCCTGGCGAAGGCGGTTGGTTTCGTCTTCGGTGAGGTCGCGAATTTTTTTGTCGTGATCGACCCCGGCAGCTTTGGCAAGCTTCCGTGCGCGCTCGTGCCCGATGCCGTAGATGGCGGTGAGGCCAACCCACAGACGTTTCTGGGGAGCGAGATCGATACCTGCGATACGTGCCATACGTTCTCCTTAGTCCTCTTAACCCTGCCGCTGCTTGTGCTTGGGATTCTGGCAAATCACGCGGACTACTCCGCGGCGGTGAATCACCTTGCACTTGTCGCAAATTTTCTTAACTGATGCCCGTACTTTCATTTTTCCCGTTCCTTCTGTGTGCGCTTACTTGTAGCGGTACACGATGCGGCCACGCGTAAGATCGTAAGGCGAAAGCTCGACAGCAACCTTGTCTCCCGCGAGGATGCGGATAAAATTCTTGCGCATCTTGCCGGAAACGTGGGCCAGAACCTGGTGCTTGTTCTCCAGCTCCACGCGAAACATGGCGTTGGGCAAGGGTTCCTTGACCGTGGCCATTACTTCTATGGCGTCTTCCTTGGTATTGCCGGAGTCGCCTTTCTTTTTGTCGTCCTGAACCGGTTTTGCCATAGTCTCCTATATCGTTAGATGCTAAAGCGTTGCCTGGGCTACCACGACGGGCCGGTCATTTCTTTCGGCCGCGTCAGAATCCAAGGACCGTTGGCGGTAACCGCCACGGTGTGCTCGAAATGCGCGGACGGGCTGCCATCAGCTGTTTCGGCCACCCACTCATCACGCATGCGAACTTCCGGGCCGCCGGCGTTGACCATAGGTTCGACGGCGATGACCATGCCTTCCTGCAAACGGGCGCCACGGCCTGCGTCACCGTAGTTCGGCAGATTGGGCTCGTCATGCATCTTGGTACCGATGCCGTGTCCGACAAATTCCCGGACGACCGAGTAGCCGTTCTGCTCGACCCAACTTTGTACCGCGTGGCCAACATCGCCCAGCCGGTTACCGGCACGCATTTTTTCAATGGCGCGGTCCAGCGATTCGCGGGTGACGTCCAGCAGCTTCTGCAGCGCCGGGCTGATTTCGCCCACCGGCACAGTGACTGCCGAATCCGCGTAATAACCGTCGACCTCCATCCCAAAATCGATAGAGACGATGTCGCCTTCGCGCAATTTGCGCTTGGGCGACGGGATGCCATGAACAATCTCGCCGTTTACCGAAGTACACAGCGAGCACGGATAGCCGCGGTAGCCTTTAAAGGCCGGCTTGCCGGGCTTGCCTGCCAATTTCTGATCGGCAAGCTTTTCCAGGTCCATGGTCGAGACGCCAGGCTTCACAGCGGCGCGCAAGGCATTCAGCACCTCGTGGACGATGAGGCCCGCGCGATGCATCTTTTCCAGTTCTTCCGCGCTGCGTAAGTGAATGGCCATCTCGTTTCCGTTTGCCCGCCGTTTTTATCGGCGAGCAGTTACTGCGCTTTGGTTACGATCTCCATAACCCGTTGCGAAACCTTTTCAACGCTCTCGGCCGCGTTTACGTCTTCGAGCCGTCCCAGCCGCCGGTAATACGCGGCCAACGGCGCGGTCATTTTGGCGTACGCTTCGAGCCGCGGAGCCACAATTTCTTCGCGGTCGTCGGGGCGCTGCACCAACTCGCCGCCATCGGAATCGCAGATACCCGCAGCTTTCGGAGGACGATCGTAAATATTATAAATCTCGCCACCCGTCTTGCACATACGCCGGCCCGTAATCCTGCGCATCAGCAGCGCGGGATCGATTACAAAGTGGACCACCACCGGCTGCTTAAATCCGTGCTGCCGAAGCAACTCGCCGAGCCACTGAGCCTGCGCCACGGTTCGCGGAAACCCGTCGAACACGAAGCCGAAGGAACAGTCTGGCTGCTCGATTCGCGCCGCCACCATCTTGAGGATGATGGAGTCGGGAACCAGCTCGCCGCGGGCCATCAAGGGCTTGGCCTGTTCTCCTAGCGCATTGCCCTGCGCGATATTGTCGCGGAGCATGTCGCCGGTGGAGAGGTGCGGCACACCGTAGCGCCGGGCCAGTTCCTGAGCCTGCGTGCCCTTGCCGGCGCCCGGCGGTCCGAGAAAAATGACCGCGCGCTGCAGCCGACCGAGGAGCCGAGAATCCGGCATCGCTCCGCTCGTCGCCATTACCGCCGGCCACGCAACCGGCCCTTTCGAGCAAAGCCTTCATAGTTGCGCATGACCAACTGCGCTTCCAGCTGCTGAACGGTATCCATGGCCACGCCTACAACGATCAAGAGCGAAGTGCCGCCGAAATAAAACTGCACGCCAAGACCTTTGAGAAACCAGACCGGAAAGTGGCGGTCAAACCAGCCGCCGATGCCCCAGCCAAGATGGTCGAGGTGAATACCGGCAATCATCCACTCGGGGAGCAGGCAAACCAGCGCGAGATAAATTGCCCCGATAAAAGTGAGGCGCTTGAGGATGCGGCTGACATGCTCGGAAGTGGTGCGTCCCGGACGAATGCCGGGAATGAAGCCGCCGTTCTTGCGCATGTTGTCGGCCAGCTCGGTGGGGTTGAACACGATGCCGACGTAAAAGAAAGCGAAGATGAGAATCAGCGAGATGTACACCAGGGTGTACAGCGGCTCGCCCCACTTGAGGCGGTCGGCGATAGTTTTCAGAAAGACGTAACGGGCACCGAAAATCAAGGCGATGGTCGCCGGAAACGCGAGCAAGGAACTGGCGAAGATTGGCGGAATCACGCCGCCGGAATTCACGCGCAGAGGCAAGTAAGTGGATTGACCGCCCATAACCTTGCGGCCGACGACGCGCTTGGCGTATTGCACGGGGATGCGACGCTGGCCGCCTTCCACGAAAACGATGAAGGCCACGACAGCAATCATCAAGACGATGAGGAGAATCAGAACCAAGGGAGTAAGCGCGCCCCACTGGCCGGACTTGGCCAGTTCGTACAAGTTAATGATGGCGCGAGGCAAGCCGACTACGATGCCGACGAAGATGATGAGCGACATGCCGTTGCCGATGCCGCGTTCGGTAATCTGTTCGCCGAGCCACATGATGAAGGCCGAGCCGGTGGTGAGAGCGAGCACGGTCATCACGGTGAAACCAAAACCCGGGTGATAAACCAGCGATTGGCCGTTGAGCCCCTGAGCCTGCAAAGTGCCGGCGATGGACAAGCCCTGAACGATGCTGAGAAGGATGGTCAGGTAGCGGGTGTATTGGGTAATTTTACGGCGGCCCAGCTCGCCTTCTTTCGAGAGGCGCTCGAGGTACGGAAACACCACGGTCATCAACTGCAAGATGATGGATGAGGTGATGTAGGGCATGATGCCCAAGGCAAAAATCGTCATGCGACGGAAATTGCCGCCGCTGAAAAGGTCGAAGATGCCGAGCACGGAACCGGCGGCCTGACTGAAAAGCTGGTCCAGGATGGCGGTGTTGATGCCGGGAATGGGAATGTGCGCACCAATGCGATAGACCGCCAGCAGCGCTAGCGTGAACATGACACGGTTCCGCAAATCCTGAATGCGGAACATGTTTTTCACGGCTTCGATGAATCGATTCATGCTGTTCTGTGCTGCTCCCTTTTATTTCCCGACAAAACTTTTGACTGCTTAGGCCGTGGCCAAAACCTCGAACGTGGCTCCCGCCGCGGTGATCTTTTCTTTTGCCGACGCGCTGAAAGCGTGCGCGTGAATGGCAATTTTGGCGGTCAGTTCGCCGTCTCCGAGGACCTTGATGCGGTCCTTGGCGCGGCGGATGAATCCGTGAGCGCGAAGCAATTCCGGCGTTACCGTTTCGCCGGCCGGAAAGACGTTGAGCTCTTCCAAGTTGACGACCGAGTAAGAGACGGAAAACGGATTGTGAAATCCACGCTTGGGCATGCGGCGATGCAGAGGCATCTGGCCGCCTTCAAATCCACGGCGGCGTGAATAGCCGCGACGGGATTTCTGGCCCTTGTTGCCTGCTCCAGCGGTTTTGCCCAGCTTGGAGCCCATGCCGCGGCCAACGCGAACTTTCTTTTTGCGCGAGCCTACGGGCGGATGAAGATTGGAAAGCGTAAAGGTCTTGCGTCCCGCCGGTGTAGCCGGTTTGTGGTGACCGCGGGCGCCCGCTTTGCGGTTGCGTGGGCCGCCCGCCGGCCGGTGCCGTCCTGTTTTTCCGTGTCTTTTTATAGGAGCCATCGAATTAGTCCACCACTTCCACGAGATGCCGAACCTTGTGAATCATGCCGCGCGTTTCAGGAGTGTCCTGGCGCTCGACCACGTGATGCATGCGGCGCAAACCGAGGCCGCGAATGGTGGCGCGCATATCGTCGGTGCAAGCGATGGCGCTGACTACCCACTTGACCTTGATGGTGCCGCCCTTTTTCGCGTCGGGATGCTCGCTGATCACAAATTGCTTGCCGAAGTGATGTCCTCCGGACTTTTTCACGTTCTTGCCGTGACGCATTTTCGGAGCTGCCGCTTTTTGGCTCATCAGACTGCCTCAACCGCGGTGCGGGTTTGCCGGCCACGAATTTCGTCCACCGTTTTAGAGCGGGTTTCCGCCACGTGCGCTGCGTCTTTCAGGCTGAGCAGCGCGGCGAAAGTAGCTTTCACGACGTTGTGAGGATTCGAGGTGCCGAGCGACTTGGTGAGCACGTTGTGAATCCCCGCGATCTGCATGACTTTGCGCACCGGGCCGCCGGCAATGACGCCGGTGCCTTCGGACGCGGGCTTGAGCAAAACCTGGGCTGAACCGTAGTAGCCAATCACCTGGTGAGGAATGGACGTGCCCTTCAAGTTGAGCTTGATCAGGTTTTTCTTGGCCTGCTCGATTCCCTTTTTGATGGCCATGGGAACTTCACGCGCTTTGCCCATGCCAAAACCGGCGTGGCCGTGATTGTCGCCAACCACGACGAGCGCAGAAAAGCTGAGATTCTTGCCGCCCTTGACTACTTTGGTGACGCGGTTGATGGCGATGACGTCGTCTTTCAGATCCGAAAGATTGACTTCCAGGAGCCGCCGAACCGCTAGACTGTCTCGCAAAAGTTGCTTCGACATAGGCTTAGAACTGTAACCCCGCTTCCCGCGCCGCGTCAGCGAGCGCCTTCACACGGCCGTGATACTTGTATCCGCCGCGGTCAAACACTACTTTTTGCACGCCGGCGGCTTTAGCGCGTTCGGCGACTGCTTTGCCGATCACTTTAGCCGCGGCGATGTTGCCGCCGCCCTTCAAATTCTTTTTCGTTTCGCCGTCGACGGAGCTGGCGGAAACCAGCGTGGTGCCAGTGCGATCGTCGATGACCTGCGCGTAGATGTGGCCCAGTGAACGATACACGCAAAGGCGCGGACGCTCGGTGGTGCCGGAAACTTTGGTACGCACGCGATCGTGCACGCGCTTGCGGTGCAGATCCCGTGATAGCTTGCGAACTCTAGCCGATGCCACTGTTTCTTCTCCTTGGCGCATTGCGCCCGGACAAAATCAAAAATTTTACGCGCCGCCAGCCTTGGCTCCCGCTTTGCCAGCCTTTTTCTTGAGGCGCTCGCCGGTAATGCGGATGCCTTTTTGCTTGTAAGGATCGGGCGGACGCAGCGAACGCATGTCGGC
>JBBRZT010000203.1:0-7121 GCA_038236395.1 Candidatus Acidiferrales bacterium | reverse complement strand
GATCAGCTTCTTTTTGTAGAAGCCAAACCGACCACTAGGGCGCCCGCCAGAAGCAGGACAAGAGAGCTGGGTTCCGGTGTGGTGGTGGTGCCACCAAAGTCGATGGCGGCGAGATTCCCCTTATCGGTGTAAAACGTCCAGGATGTGGGAAAGCCCGCGCCGCCTAGGAACGTGAAGGTTGCCGTATTCACGCCATCGGTTTCGCTGAGGAAAGATGCCAGCGAATCTGTAGCGCCCACAGTACACGGGCCGGTGAGCGGGTTGTTGGTACTGGAGAGAGCGAAGGCCTCAGTCCCATTGTCGCAGGCGAACGCGCCGTAGTTGCCGGTAAGGGAATTAAAAGTGAAGGTCACGGTGGAATTGGGAGCGATCGTACCCGGAAGCTGAAAGACATCAAAAACGGCGACGCTGTCGGGATTTTGCAGTCCGTCATTGGTCACAAAATTGAAAACCGGAACGCCGTCGATGGTGCTAACGGGTGCGGCGGTAAAATTCCCGCAATTCACAGTAGTGGACGCCAGGCAATCCGCGAAACTGAGGTCCACGCCGTTGTTGGAGGCTCCCAGGTCTTTGCGGGTACCAGTTGCTGCCAAGGTGGAATATGCGGAAATCAGGAAAATTGCGGCTACCAAACAGATGGATTTACGAGTACTCATCTTAAATGCCCTCCGAACGATATATAAAAAATAAGAAAGTATTATCCCGGGCCTAGGAACGTGATGGCGTACATTATGCACACGGGAGGCCACAAAGGGAAGATTTTTGTTTTCACCGTCCCCACCCCTGCGCCGAGATAGGCCTCGCGGCCAGGTGTGCCATAATGAGCAAAATTTTTTGCGAGCTTTCTTATGGGCGATTCGAAGTCCAGCCAACCTCCGGACGAAGCGCGCCCGCCGTCCCAACTGCCGGATGAGGGCGAAACCCTGGCGGGAGAAACCCCAGCGGCGAAGTCAGGTGTTTCCACTTCCGCGTTTACAAGAACCCAAATCTTAGCCGGGCGATTCCGGATTTTGCGATTCGTTGCGCGTGGCGGCATGGGCGAAGTGTATGAAGCGGAGGACCTGGAGCTGAACGAGCGGGTGGCGCTGAAGACCGTGCGATTCGAGATGGCGGAAGACGAGCGGGCGGTGGAGCGCTTCAAGCGGGAAATCCAACTGGCGCGGAAGGTGACGCATGCCAGCGTGTGCCGGACGTATGACGTTTTCAGGCATGCGGATAGCGAGAGCGAAAGCGGCGGACGCGAAACGCTGGTGGTCAGCATGGAATTTCTGCGGGGCACCACGCTGTCGCAGGAGATCAGGTCCCAAGGGCGGTTGACGCCGGAGTTTGCGCTGCCGATCGTGGAGCAGATGGCCGCGGGGCTGGAAGCGGCGCACGCCGCGGGCGTCATTCACCGCGATTTTAAAAGTGCGAACGTGATTCTGGTGCCCTCGCCGGGAAGTCCTGGAGGAGTTCGCGCGGTGATCACGGATTTTGGCCTGGCGCACGGCGTAACCGGAAATTTGGCTTCGCTGACCGGCTCGCTGGACGTGGTAGGAACGCCAGCGTACATGTCTCCCGAACAGCTGGAATGCAAGGAAGTGACGGCGGCGACGGATACATACGCGTTGGGCATCGTCATGTACGAGATGCTGACGGGAGCTGTGCCATTCAAAGGAAGCTCGGTAATTTCCACGGCGCTGAAGCGGCTGACTGAAGATGTGCCTTCGCCGCGGACTATCGTTGGAGACCTCGACGCGCAATGGGAAACGGTAGTGCTGCGGTGCTTGGAGCGCGACCCGGAAAAACGATTTGTAAGCACCGCGGACGTGGCGGAGGCGTTGAGAGGGCGCGAAGTGGCTCCGCCTGCGGCGGTTCCCAGCGCGCCCTGGCCGGCGAAATATCTCATTGCAACGGTATTGGCTGTGGTGGCGATTGCCAGCACGGTGATTTATTTCGCAGCGTTTTGGCGCGGAACGAAAGTAGCGCCGGCGACGAGCGTGTCTACGGCGCCGGCGAACAAAGCGCGGCAGTCCGTTGCGATCCTGGGATTTCAGAATCTTTCCGGGCGGCCGGATTCGGCGTTGCTTGGGGACGTGCTGACCGATGGCTTGTGGTCACAGCTGGACGTGGAGGAAATTCGCTTCATACCTCCGGGGCGCATCGACGACATGAGGAGGGAGCTAGGTATCAAGGAAGTGAACGACAATCCCGGCAAGGATCAATTGCGGCGAATTGGCGAGTACCTGGGCAGCGATGTGATCGTGACCGGCACTTACCGAGTCGAAGCTGAAAAGGGCGCCGACAAGATTGACTGGAACGTGCATTTGCTGAGGGCGGCGACCAACGAAAGCCTGGGCTCGGTGCAGTTGGCGGGAACTTCCTCGAGTGTAAATGTGACGGCGTCTCGGGCAGGGAAATTGATTCGCGCGAAACTGGGAATCGAGCTAAGCGCGCAGGAAGAGGCGCGGCTGGATAGTTCTTTTTCGACAAATCCGGAAGCGTTACGAACGTTCGCGGAAGCGCGGGTGAGTTTGCGGAACTTTGATTTGCAGGGAGCCATCAAGCTGCTGGCAAAATCCGTCGCGGCTGATCCGAAGTTTGCGCAGCCGCACGTTGCGCTGGCCGGGGCGTGGTCGGACTTGGGATTCGAAGCGCGGGCGAAGGAAGAGTCGAAAAAGGCGCTCGATCTTTCCTCAAACATGTCGGTGGAAGGCAAGGGGCTGGTGACCGGGCGCTTTTACGAAACCAGGCACGATTGGGCGAAAGCGATCGAAGAGTACTCTTCGCTGTGGGCGCTGTACAAAGATAATCCGGAGTACGGCTTGCTGCTGGCGAAGAGCCAAACCTCCGCGGGAAAAGCGTCGCAGGCGCTGGTGACGTTGAACGAAGTTCGTAAACTGAAGCTGCCGCTGCAACTGGCCGCGCAAGCCGATTTGCAGGAAGCAGAGGCGCAGGAGGGGGTGTCGGAGTTCGGCCGGCAACTTGCGGCAGCGAACGCGGCGGCAGAGAAAGCCACATCGCTGAACGCGAAAGCGCTCCTGGCACGAGCCAGAATTATTCAATGCGGGGCACTGCTGAATGCGGGCAAAGCCCAGGAGGCCAAGCCGAAGTGCGACGAAGCGCGGCAGATCAACGAAGACGAAGGCGACGCGTTGGGAACCGCAAGAGCCACCAATGAAGTCGCCAATGCGTACTGGAGGCAGGGAGATTACGCGGCGGCCAAGCCGTTGTACGAGCAAGCGCTGGGAAAGGCCCAAGCGATAGGGGACCGGCGAGACGAAGCCGGAGCGTTAAATAATCTGGCGAATATCAGCGACGCTCAAGGGGACGAAGCCGGTGCGGAACGTGGCTATCGAAGCAGCATTGCGGTAGCGACGGTACGCGGTAGCCAGGGAGACCTGGCGCTGGCGCAGCAGAACCTGGCGGTGATTCTTTATTCGGAGGGTAAGAGGAAAGAAGGCGCTGAGGCATTTGAACGAGCCATTCAAATTGCACAGCAGATCGGAGACCGGAGGACCGAGGCGCGTGCGCTGAATAACCAGTGCGGCATGCTGTTAAGTGCCGGCGAGCTCGAAAAGGCCGGGCAGAGCTGCGCGCAATCCCTGAAGTTGCGAAGGGAGCTGGGCAATCAAGAGGACGTAGCGCGATCGCTGGCGAGCGCCGGGGACGTGCAATTTGCGCAAGGAAACACCGGGTCCGCGGAGGAGAGTTATCGGGAGGCGCTGCAAATTCAGGAACAACTGGGACAAAGACACGACGCGGCGGCGACGCGGCTATCGCTTGCGGAAGCAGCGATGGAAAACGGCAAGATCGAAGACGGCCGCAAGTTTGCCGCCGACGCTGTAACCGAGTTCGCACAGGAAAAGGATGATGGGAGTGAGGCAACTGCACACCTGACGTTGGCTGGAATAGCGCTGCACAGCGGGAACGAGAACGCAGCTCGCGGTGAAATCGACAAGGCACGGCGACTGGCAGAGTCAATCAGCGACCCCGGTGTGAAACTTCGAGTGACGCTGGGGCAGGCGCAGATCGATACGCAATGGGGCAAAGCCGCGGCGGCTGTCACCGTTCTGCAAAACGTGGAAAAACAAGCTCGCAAAACGGGCGACTTGATGCTGGCGCTGGAGGCGCGCGTGTCGCTGGGCGAAGCCCAGTACAAGGCCGGAAAAATCGCCGAAGCGAAAAGCACGCTGTCGAGCGCAGGTCGCGACGCGAAGGCCAAAGGGTTTGGTTTGCTGGAGAAGAAAGCCGACACGGCCGCCGCGAATTTAGCGGCCAAGAATGCCAGCAATTAGACCGGAAAATTAATTCGGCGATGACTATCTGGCATAATCGCAGGCGTCACGGAGCGCGCTATGAAGAAGTCGTTTCTTCTGCTGCCGGGGTCGTTACTGCTTGCAAATTCTGTTGCGTTTGGCCAATCTTTGCCTGCGCCTCAACGACCGCCCGATGGCGGCACACGTGTAGTGCTGGTCAGCATTCTCATCCCCTCGCTTCCAAACGCGCCTTTTACTGCCACGGTGAAAACCGAATGGATTCGACAACTGGCCGACGGCAGTACCATCACACTGCAGAATCACCGTGCCATCGCACGCGAATAAAGCGGGCCGCATCTTCCAGGAACGACGGTTGCTGGTCCCTGATGACCGGCAACAGGAATCGCCGATTACCCAGATCGAAATCAGCAATCCCGTATCACACGAGCTTCACATCTGCGTCCCCCGGGAACTGGTCTGTCAGGTAGAGACATTTTCCGCACCTGATTTTCAATCGCCGCTCGTGGGTCCGGCCAAGAGAGAACGTGGGTCCGTCAACATCGAAGATCTCGGGAAAAGATCTATCAACTCCATTGAGACGACAGGCCGGCGAGAGACAGCGACGATCGCGAGCGGTTCGATCGGCAACAACAGTCCTTTGCTGGTGAAGCGGGAATTCTGGTATTCACCGTTGTTGGGACTCAATTTGAGCAGCACCAGGCAGGATCCGCGGTTTGGGACCCAGAATTTCGAAGTCACTGACATTGTGATCGGCGAGCCGGACCCGAAGATTTTTGAATTGCCAGAGGGCGCAAAAGTGATCGACCTCAGAAAATCCTCCGACATCGCTACGCCTGTCTCCTCGAACTGACTGCTAGCGCGACTGGCTCCGCCCAACGAATAAAAATCGGCTGATTATCAAGTTCGCAATTTGTGAATGGACGTGAGTTTTAAAGAGCGGACACCATGCGGGCGACGGCGTCGTCGAAGGTAACTTTGCCATCGAGATAAGGTTGCCAGAATTGCGTGAGGAGTTTGAGGTAGCCATCCCAGCCACGCTGGTAGATGCCTTCTCGAATTGCGTACGGGGTGTAGGCGGTTTCGGGACCGTCGGAATTGCCGTCCGCATTTGTCGCGCTGATGACCGGGCGGATGACTTCGCCGGTGGTGTAAAAAATCAGAGCGTGCCAGAGATCGCGGGGGATGGGTTTCTCGCGCTGGCGGCATTCCCGGATGATGGCTTTCTGCACGGTATCGGCAATGCCGTGCGACGCTTCGTGGAAAACCACTTCCAGAGCTTCGGCGCCCTGGTTGCGCGCGTCTGTGCTGGAGATGGTGACGCGCAAGGGGTCGAGCGTGGTGTAGGCACCGGAGCGATTGGCATAGGCGCAAACATCCACGCGAATTTTGTCCTTGGGCCACTTGGTTTGATAAATGTCCGCGAGACGCTGAGACAGGCCCAGGCCCTGTTCGCGAACCAGCGGAGCGACCCGCAGGACCCAGCGGCGATTGGCAAGATCGTGGCTGGGCCATTCATGCGCGCGATACACCGGCGCTGCGATTTCCAGTACGTGAGTGAGATTCGGAGGCAAGCCGGCATCGCAAGTTTTCTTTTTTCTTCCTGACAATTCATCGCAGCCATCGAAATCACCGAGCTGGTTTTTGATGAGGATCAACTCAGTGGTGAAGAGCAGATCCTTGTCGATGTAGTTCGCGGAGTAATAACTGAGGGCTTCGTCCCAGGCCCGCTGTTCCGCGGGTGTCAGCGGAATTTTGGCGTACGGGGAGGTCTTGAGTGTGGGGCGGTTTTTGGATGGTGGCGCGCTGTGATCGTTGGTCTGGGAATTCTGCGGGGCGCGGAATTTAGCTTCCTGATAGAGGGTGTGATGGAGATTCACCCAAAAATCGCTGTGGAATTCAAAGACAGGCAGAGGGCCATAGACCGAGCCTTCGACGGTTTGCGACGAAGCTCGCGGGACCGCGAGAGCGAGGAAGCAGAGCGAGAAAAGCGTGAGCGGCCGAGACATGTTCGAGATTCGAAGTTCGAGGTTAGAGGTTCGAAGCAGGAAGTTCAAGTTACAGATTGTGGGACTGGCGAAAATCGCGCACTACCGCGGCGACATCGCGCTGTTCGCCGTCGACCAGATAGTTGAGGTGGCGCATGTCGGGACCGGTGATTTTTCCGCCTAATTCGGCAAGCACTGCGCGAAGCTGCGGAAATTGGTCGAGAGTAGCCTGGCGAACGATAGGGACGGCGTCGTAGGGAGGAAAGTAGTGGCGATCGTCTTCGAGAATGACCAAGTGGAGCGAATCGATGACGCCGTCGGTGGAGTTGCCGGCAACGATGTCGACTTTGTGATCCTGCAGGGCGCGGTAGATCAGGCCGAGGTCCATAACCCTCGGTTGCTGGGCGAAATGCAGGCCGTAGCGCTCGCTCCAACCCTTGAAGCCGTCGGACCGCTCGAGAAATTCGAAGCCGACGCCGACGCGCCACTTCGGAGCGAACGGAACAATGTCGGAAGTGCGCTGCAAGTGCAGGCGCTGGGCGTCGTTTCCGCGAATGACCATGGCGAAAGTGTTTTCAAAACCGAGCGGCTCGGTGACTGCGAAATTGAAACGCTGGGCGTAGAGCTGCTTCACGCGCTGGTAGACGGCGGCTGAATCGCCGGTGGGAGATTCGTTAAGCACCGCGTTTAGCGCCGTGCCGGTGTACTCGACGTAGAGATCTACTTTGCCGGCCTGCATGGCTTTGTGGACGAGGAGCGTGCCGCCGAGATTGGTTTTGCGCTCGACGTGAATGCCGGTGCGCGCTTCAATGTGCTGGGCGAGGAGCTCGGCGAGGACGACTTGCTCGGTGAAAAATTTGGAGCCAATTACGATTTG
>JBBRZT010000202.1:0-7166 GCA_038236395.1 Candidatus Acidiferrales bacterium | reverse complement strand
GTTGGTGTGGGCGGTTGGCTTGCGGACTTTTCGCTTGGGCTGACGTCTATGTTGACGTATGGGTCTGCGTGGCTTGCACGAACGTGGATTGAACAGCAGGTCCCTGACCCGCCAAGAATAAGCGGGATTCGGGATGACAGGTGCGGGTGGGTGGCGGGAGAAGTTGCCAAGATCAGTTGAACGACTTGGTGGATATCGAAGAGTGGGGAACCTTGAGCAGCATGGCTCCGTAGGACACTTAGTAGCAGAACACTTGGCGAAGATTGCTTAGCAGAGGTGCGCTTTGAATAACCTATTCAGCAATTTGCGGTATGCGGCGCGGCAGTTCAAGCTTTCGCCTGTATTTACGGCGACGGCGGTGCTGACGATGGCTTTGGGGATTGGGGGAACGACGGCGATATTCACGCTTATCCATGCAGTGATGCTGCGTTCGTTGCCGGTTGCCGATCCTGGGCAACTGTACCGGATCGGAGAGGGTGACGAATGCTGCGTGGAAGGCGGGCCGCAGGATCGCTGGGGGATGGTTTCTTATCCGTTGTTCGAACGGTTGAAGAAGGAGGCGCCGGAGTTTGAGGAGCTGACTGCGTTCCAGGCCGGGCGTGAGACAGTGACGGTCCGGCGGGCGGGCGCTGACACGGCGGGCAGGCCATTGGGGGCGGAATATGTTTCCGGGAATTACTTCCACACCCTGGGCATCGGGGCATTTGGTGGAAGAGTGTTTACCCCGGAGGACGACAGACTGGCAGCTGCGCCGGTGGTGGTGCTCAGCCACCGCGCCTGGCAAACGATTTATGGCGGAGACACGTCTGTGGTGGGCGCCACGTTTGCGGTCGATGGGCATTCCTTTACGGTGATCGGGGTGGCGCCGGCCGGATTCTTCGGGGAAACACTACAGAGGGATCCGCCCGACGTCTGGATACCGTTACAGCAGGAACTGATGATCAGCGGCGAAAACGCGCTGATGCATCAGTCGGTTTCGGCGTGGCTGCGGGTTATCGGGCGTTTGCGGCCGGGAGCTTCGGTGGCGGGGATGTCTGCGAGGTTGACGGGAGTTTTGCGGCAATGGATGCAGTATGACTCCGGATATCCGGCGAACTGGATGCCGGAGATTATCCACGATCTGCCGAAGCAAACATTGAACGTGGTGCCGGCTGGCGCCGGCGTTGCGGTAATGAAGGAAGAGTATGGGCGCAGCCTGCAAATTCTGCTGGGAGTGTGCGGACTGGTGTTGCTGATTGCGTGCGCGAACGTGGCGAACCTATTGCTGGCGCGGGCGGTGGCGCGACGGGGGCAAACCGCGCTGCGATTGGCGATCGGAGCTACGAGGCGGCAGATTATTACGCAGGCTCTGACCGAAAGTGTTTTGCTGGCTGTTGCGGGCGGCTTCGCTGGGCTGGCATTCGCGGTAGTGGCGGCACGATTGTTGCTGGCGCTGGCGTTCCGGAGCGCCAAATTTTTGCCAATCAGCGCCGCACCGTCTCTGGTGGTATTGGGATTTGCATTTGGACTGGCGTTGCTGACGGGGATCATCTTCGGGGCGGCTCCGGCGTGGTTTGCCACGCGCACTGATCCGGCGGAGGCGCTGCGCGGAGCCGGGCGAGGGACGAAGGATCGGTCTTCGTTCAGCAGGAAGGCGCTGCTGATTGTGCAAGCAGCGGTTTCAGTGGTGCTGGTCGCGGGAGCGACGATGCTAGGTCGAAGCCTGAACAAGCTGGAGAATCAAGATTTCGGGTTTCAGGTGCCGGGGCGCGTGCTGGTGGAACTTCACAATCCGCCCACTAACGACACGCTTCCTCAGATACAAGCACGTTACCGGCAACTAGAAGGAAACTTAAATCGCCTGCCGGGCGTGACAGGGGCGGGGCTGGCACTTTACAACCCGCTCACCAATAACTGGGGCGAACTCGTTCTGGTGGCGGGGCATCCAGCTCCGGCGCCGGGCGAACCGTCGGGTGCGTCGTGGGATCGGGTGAGCGCCAATTATCTGCCGAATCTTTCGATTCCGATATTGCGCGGGCGAAATTTCACGACGGCGGATAACGAAACGAGTGAACTTGTGGCCATTGTGAATGAAGCTTTCACGAAACGATTTTTCAAGAATGGCGAGGAACCGCTTGATCAGCATTTCGGGCTGGATATGCCGGAGTACGTCAACACGTTTCGAATCGTGGGCGTGGTACGGGACGCGAAGTTCGCGGGCTATGCGATGAACAGGCCTGCGCGCCCGATGTTTTTTGTGCCGCTGGCGCAAAATGTGGACTACAAGGATAAGTTGATGAAGAGGGTTGAGATGGATTCGCACCAGATCGGTGCAATCATGCTGGTGACAAACACGCCGACGGGTACGCTGGAGCCATTGCTGACCAGGTCTGTCGCGGAAGTGGACCCTAATCTGACGATTACCAATATCAGGACATTGCGGCAGCAGATTGAACTTTCGTTTGATCAGGAACGCGCGGTGGCGAGCCTAGCGGGCTTATTTGGGGTTGTGGCGCTGCTGCTGGCGGCGGTGGGGCTGTACGGCGTGACGGCTTACACCGTGGCGCAGAAGACTAACGAAATCGGGATACGCATGGCGCTGGGGGCGGATCGGATGAAGGTGATCCGGCTAGTGCTGCGCGGAGCGTTCCAGCGCGTGCTGATTGGATTGCTGCTGGGGATACCTTTGGCGATAGGCGCCGGGCGGTTGATTGCGGCTCAGTTGTATGGAGTGTCGTCGTGGGATCCGCTGGCGCTGGGGATGGCGGCGATTGCGCTGGCGATTTGTTCGTTTTTTGCGGCGATTATTCCTGCGGGGCGGGCGGCTTCGATTTCGCCGATGAGCGCGTTGCGAATCGAATAAGGTTTGATTTTTTCCTCTCACTGAAACAGCTAAAAGGCTGTCTGGCGAGTGACGGGTAGGAAACATGGTTCTGCGCGTAGATCCAAACAGCAGATTCCTCATGCGCCGCTTCGCAGGGGTTCAGAATGACTCGTTGTTGTGATTTGTTCATGGTTGCTGACTCTTGCTTCGTCGGAGCGAAACGGCGGGCAGTGGTGTGTATCGCTGCAGGTGCAAGCGTGATGCGCGTGGTTTGCATTTGTGCGGTTGAGACTGCAAACTGAATTTCTATGGAAACTTACGACATTATTTGTTTTGGGGCGGGGCCGACCGGGTTGGCTTGCGCGATTGAGGCGCGGCGGGCCGGGATGCGTCCGCTGGTAATTGATAAGGGCACGCTTTGCAATTCGATTTTTCACTATCCGGTGAACATGTATTTTTTTACGACGCCGGAGTTGCTGGAGATTGGGGATTTGCCGCTGGTGTGCGCGGCAGAGAAGCCTACGCGGGTGGAGGCGTTGAAGTATTACCGGAAAGCGGCGGAGCATTTCGAGCTGGAGTTGCGGCTGTTTGAGATGATCGAGGGGTTGGAGGGCAGCGACGGAAATTTTACGGTGACCACCCGGGCGGAAGACGGCGCAGTGAACAAATATCACGGGAAGAAAATTGCGGTGGCTACCGGGTATTACGATCTGCCGAACATGCTGGGGGTGCCGGGCGAGAATTTGCCGAACGTGTCGCACTACTATACCGAGCCGCATCCTTACTGGAGACAGGACGTGGTGGTGGTCGGGGGAAAAAATTCGGCGGCGGAGGCGGCGCTGGATTTGTATCGCAATGGCGCGCGGGTGACGCTGGTGCATCGCGACGCGGAGCTGGGGGCGACCATCAAGTATTGGGTGCGTCCGGATATCGAGAACCGCATTAAGGCCGGTCAGATCGCGGCGATGTTTGAGACGCGGGTGAAGGAGTTTACCGAGGAAGAGGTGGTGGTTATCGAGAAGCACGGCGGAGAAAAGCGGCTGCCGGCCAAGCAGGTGTTCGCGCTTACGGGATATCACCCGGATTACACATTTATCAAGAGCCTTGGGGTGACGCTGGACAAGAAGACGTGGAAGCCGGATTTGAACCCGGACACGCTGGAGAGCAATGTGCCGGGGATTTTTCTGGCCGGCGTAGTGATCGGTGGGAAGCAGACCAGTGAGATTTTTATTGAGAACGGGAGATTTCACGGGAAGCAGATTATTGATTCGCTGGCCGGGAAGGCTAAGACGGCGGCGGATTAGGTGGGAAAGCTGTAATTTGCCCGAGGAACGGGCGTTTGTTAGACTGCGGGTATGGCATCAGGACTTCGGGAAGTAGCTGAAACGTTTAGCACGTTGGCGAAGGGCTTCAGCGTCACATTCCGCAATATATTCCGGAAAACGGTTACGGAGAATTATCCTTACGAGAAAGTGCATTTCCAGGCGCGATATCGCGGCATTCATGTGCTGCACCGCGACGAAAGCGGGCTGGAGAAGTGCGTGGGCTGCTTTTTGTGCGCGGCGGCGTGCCCGGCGAACTGCATTTACATTGAGGCGGCAGAGAATACGGATGTGAATCGCATCTCCGCGGGCGAGCGGTATGCGAGCGTGTACAACATTGATTATTCGCGATGCATCTTCTGCGGATATTGCGTAGAGGCTTGTCCCACGGACGCGATTACGCACGGGCATGGCTTCGAACTGGCGCCGAGCGATATTAACTCGCTGGTGTACCGCAAAGAGCAATTGCTGGAACCGACGCCGGTAGCTACGCCGGTAGCAACATCCACCCGCTAAATCCCCTTAAAAGGCTGCTTATGAAGGATGGCGATGTCGTTTACAGCTTTCTGGACGTGTCGCGCTCAAAAATGTCGAAGACGAAAACCCAAAACTGGTGTGCGGTTTGCGTTGGCACGTTCTAGAAACTGAAAAGTACTAAACCCTCGCATCATAGCGCCCTTAGTACTTCCTACTAGATGCTAAGGCGAATACCCGATTGGCGATCAATTTCAAATTCACTACGCTGACACGTGAATGGATGCAGTTGATCAGTTGATTGGGTTCATTCATGACGGTCCCCCGGCCTGATGCAAATACATCGTGGAGGTGGTGACTGTATGCGAGAGATTCAAGCATTTCTGAAATCGTGCAACTCGTGGTTGCTGGAAGATGTATCGTTCGGGCGCGAAATTGAATTTATCAGGCAGAATACTCCGCCGGACGAAAGCCACGCCAGAGCGCAGGAAGAACTGGCGGAATGCGTGAGTGACGCTAATCGGCGCGCTGAAATGCAGGCCTGGGAGTTGATTCGCAATTAAGGGCGAAGGGCAAGCCTGCCAGGCGCAAAAATGCCCATCTAAATAGCAGCGCGTCTGTTGTCTTATGGTTGGTCACGCCGCTGAAACAGCATGGAAACTCATCTCTTCCGTAAAAACCTGGCAATTGTTACGGCCTGTTTGCTTCGCCCGGTACATCGCACTATCTGCCTTCTTCATTAAAATGTCTGCGTCGTCGCCCTGTTCCGGATAAGTACTTACACCAATACTTGCCGTGACACTCACATCATGCTGATCCAACCGGTGCGGTGCGCTGAGGGCAGTAAGAATCTTGCCAGCCGCGAAACCCGCATCCGCGGAATGTTTGATTTCGGAAAGCAGCAACACAAATTCGTCCCCGCCCTGGCGGCTTACCGTGTCAGAGCTGCGCACAGAACTTAGCAGGCGCGCCGCAACGGATTGAAGTAACTTGTCGCCGATGGTGTGACCCAGAGAGTCGTTTATGTGCTTGAAGTGATCCAAATCCAAAAACATAACCGCAACATGGGTGCTATTGCGGTGGGCGGTCGCAATTGCCTGAGCAAGGCGGTCTTTCAACAACGTGCGGTTAGGGAGATCGGTAAGGTTATCGTGCTGGGCTAAATGCATCATCTCACCTGCCATTGCCCTGGAGGTGGTCACGTCGCGGAAAACGATTACGGCACCGGTGACCGAACCGGAGCGGTCGTGGATCGGAGCGGCGGAATCTTCAATGGCCGATTCCAACCCGTCACGTCGAATGAGAATGCAATTGGGCGTAAGTCCCACAGTTTTGTTTCTCGCTACTGCTAATTCCATGGGATCCGGTGATGGTTCGCGAGTGACGCCGTCAATAATTTTAAACACCTGCGCGAGCGGCTTGCCAAAGGATTCCTCCTTTGACCAACCGGTCATTTTTTCCGCTACACCGTTCAGATAGGTAACATTGCCGAGCATGTCAATGCTAAGGACAGCGTCGCCGATGGAGTCGAGAGTGACTCGAGCGCGCTGCTTTTCGGTGAACAAGTCTTCTTCCGCGACTTCGCGTTCGGCCATGTGGCGGATGGCACGTCCGAAGGAGTAGCTGTCGATATGGGTCCCCAATAAGAAATCTTTGGCGCCGCGTCGCAGGGCTTCGGTAACCATGGCTTCGTCACCAATGCCAGCGAGTACCAAGGTCGGTACGCCAGGTGCGGCCTTACGAAGCGCATCGTAGTGAGGAAGGCCCTGGTCGCCAGGCAGGCACAAGTTGAGAAAGATTGCCCAAATTTGTTTATGCGCGAGTGTCTCGAAGGCTTCCGCGAGCGTTTTGACCCATTCACCCCGGAAGGGCCCCCCGGTGGCGCTAAGTAACGAGTTTTGAAAGGCATGCCCGTGAGCGAGGTTATCGTCGATGAGGAGGAGCGTGCGTATCTTGGCCATATTAGGTTATCCCCATTTAAGTCTGAGCGCACTGGGGAGGACAAGCTGTTCAAAACGGCACATGTTCCACAATGGTAAAAATGGCAAGAGATTCAGCGTAACCAAAAATCAAAATCAAAAGAGTAGCTTTGAGCCGATGAGGTACGAGTCGGGGCCGATTGGTTGTTGTTTGTAACGATTTGAATGAGGCAATCCGTAGCGACCATCTTCAGTCCCTTCCGAGAAATTCCGAACACCGCCGCGCAGCGCAGCGCAGCGCAGTACATACCACACAATTTTCCGCTACCACGTTGGCTTTGCTACGCCAAGGATTTGGGTCTCATAACGGATATTATGTTAACTACAGAATAAGGACCTCTGTTGCGCTGTATCTGGACCTGCTGTTGATGCGATTACGCTTGTTGTTTGCCGCGGCTGCTTCTGCTCTGCTTACTTTCCGACCTGCAATTCTTCACATCTAGAATTAATGATTCGCGGTTTTCCGCTTGGCCAATTCATAGTTCAGGTTTTGTTCGATCAGGTGTGGGTCGGCGCCGACCGTGCGGCGGCCGTTGAAGAAGACTGTTGGGGTGCTGGAGACTTCCAGGGCGAGGCCGTTGGCGCGGC
>JBBRZT010000201.1:0-7216 GCA_038236395.1 Candidatus Acidiferrales bacterium | reverse complement strand
TGGCTCACGAACAAATCGTAAAAGCCGTTATTGCGTACGTCCGCGGCGTCGGCGCTCATGCCTGCTTCCGCTTTGCCGTCTTCGCTGAAGCCCGCTCCATTCGAATAAGTGGCATCGCGAAATGTGCCGTCACGATTGTTGAGATACAGAAAATTGCGCTGCGTGTCGTTAGCGATGAAAATATCGGGCCAGCCGTCGCCGTTCAGATCGGCCAGGACTACGGCGAGGCTTTTGCCGTCGCGATTCTCGAGGCCAGCTCTTTTCGTAACGTCCGTAAATGTTCCGTTGCCGTTGTTGTGATACACCCGTGGCGATGCGCCTGAAAAACTATCGGGGTGGCAATAAGCACGGTAACCCGGCTTGTTTCCGCCGCAAGACACCGGATGATCGACGTCGTATTGCACATAATTAGTGACCAGTAGGTCCAGATTTCCGTCGCGGTCGTAGTCAAACCATCCGGCCGCTGTTCCCCACATGCCTTCGTCGGCCACGCCGGCGGCTGCGGTGACATCGGTGAACGTTCCGTCACGATTATTGCGGTACAGCACGGAGCGGCGGTAGCCGGTCATATAGATGTCCGGGTAGCCGTCGTTATCGAAATCGGCGACGGCCACGCCGAAAAACAATGTTCCGTCGGTGTGAATGCCGGCTTTGGCGGTGACATCTGTAAATGTTCCGTCACCGTTGTTGTGGTATAGAGCTGGTTGGGGCGGCTGGGCGGGATGGAAAAACGGCGTGTAGCCGCTGTTCACAAAAAAGATGTCCAGGAACCCATCCTGGTCGTAGTCGATCCAGCCCACGCCTGCTCCCATCGTTTCCAGGTACAACTTTTGATCGGAAGCGGCGCGTTCGTGGCGAAAGTGAATGCCGGCCGATTCAGTGACCTCGCGGAATTGAACGTCGTTAGGCTTTGCAGCCGGCGGAGTCTGCCCACGTCGCGCGGTGGGTGATTTGGCAGCAACTGACTGCGGGACCGGGGAACCACGAGTCTGCCCGACAACACTCGCGAACAACACGAGCGCCCCGATCAGAAGTACGCAGCGAGAGTGACTCGTTCCATTCCGGCACATACGCGAACCGAATAGTAACATTTGGCGCATTTCACGCGCAGACGACGAAACAGGTTTCGCTCCGTCGGCCAACGAGAATTATTTCTGCAGTGTTGCATTACAAATATTTTTGTTGCGTATGCCGATTGTGACTACTTTTGCCTTGACACTCCTCGTCGTCGAACGTAGCCTTACGCACAATTCTTGGAAAGGGGTTGGTTCTGCCGCAAGACAGCAGCGCTTTTGGTACGTCCGTTGTCCTTCCGCGGGACAACGAGCCAGTAACTGCGTCGATTCAGCGATATTTTCCTTTCATAAGTGTTCACTCATGCAATCCGCACTGCGTAAGGCGATTTTGGCTTCTGGCTGGAATCGGATTTGCCTGCACCTTGCTCGCAGCTTCCACCTTCGCATCCACCCGCAAGATTATCTTTGATACCGATCCAGGAACCGACGACGCCATGGCGTTGATGCTGGCGTTGAATGCTCCGGAGCTGGACGTCCGGGCCATAACGGTCGTGCCAGGCAACACCACCGCAAAGCAAGGGCTTGAAAACGCGCTGCGCATGGTTTCGCTCGCCAACCGCTGCGACATTCCAGTTGCTGGCGGCGCGCAACATCCGCTGTTTCAAAAATTGATCACCGCCGAGTTCTGGCACGGCAAAAATGGCTTGGCCAATATCGAATTGCCGCCCAGCAAATGCAAAGTGGATCCGCGCTTTGGCCCGGACCTGATCATCGAATTAATTCACGCGTCGCCCCATGAAATTACTCTGGTTCCGGTGGGGCCGCTGACCAACATTGCGCTGGCCATCGAGAAAGATCCGTCCATCGTTCCGCTGGTCAAAGAAGTGATTCTGATGGGCGGCTCCATCAAAGGCGGAAACGTAAACGCCGCCGCGGAAGCCAACATCTACAACGATCCGGAAGCCGCGCAAATTGTTTTTCAGGCGGGCTGGCCGGTGACCATGGTGGGTCTGGACGTTGGTGATAAAACCATGCTGGGCCACAAACAACTGGATCAATTGGCAGCCACTCACGGGCCGATGAATGATTTCATCTACAAGGTGGCCAAATTTCTAGCGGAGCTCTCTGAAAAATATGGCGACACCGCCACGCCGATGTACGACCCATTGGCCGTCGGCGTGGCGATTGACTCCACGCTGGTAACCGCCCCAGCGATGCGCGTGGAAGTCGAAACGCGCGGCGAGTTCACTCGTGGGGAAACGGTGGCGAATCGGCGCAATGAGATCGAGCGCAACGTGCTCCATCACTTTCCGCCAAATTCCGGCGAGGCTGATCGCTACATGATCGAAGGCCTGGACAAGGTGGAGCCCAACGCCAAGGTTTGCACCGAAGTGCAGGCCGATCGATTTTTACAACTCTTTGTATCGCGCATTCAGGGCAAGTAAGTAGCACCGGGTTTTGCGGTGGTTGCAGAGAGTTAAGAGTCTTGGAGGGTTCTAAGATGAAGCCATCATTTCAGAAGTGCGCAGTTTTCGCGCTGTCACTGGTATTCCTGGCCGCCATCCACACCGCGGCGCAAACGCTGGATCGCGGCGCCATTCACGGGTTCGTATATGACTCTTCGGATTCGGCTGTTCCGGGCGTGAAAGTTACGCTGACGAATCCGGCGACCGGCCTGCGTCGTGAACTGATGACCGACGAAAACGGCGCGTACGACTTTGAAGTTCTGGTTCCGAGCCAATACACCGTTACATTTGAGTCCGGCGCTTTCAACACCTACACCGTCAAGCAAATTGTGGTGGCCATCGGATCGTCGCTGGCCTTGGACGCCCACATGAAAGTTAAATCGGCGGAACAAAGCATTACCGTCACCGCCGACGCTGTAGGTATCGTGGATACTTCCACGTCCGGCATCTCTCAAGTCCTCGACACCAAGAGTCTCGAGGATCTTCCCTTCCCCGGACGGGACTACCGCGATCTCGCGCAATTGACACCGTCGGCGCAGGTCACTCCAGGTCTTCGAGGCGCCATCCGACTGGGCGGTCAGCAGAGCGACTATAACGGCCTGGTTGTCGACGGTGCCGACACCACCAATAATTTCTTTGGTGAAAATTTCGGGTCCCTGGAGACAAAGAACATCACCATTCCGATTGAAGCCGTTCAGGAATTTCAGGTGGTTACCAATGGTTTTGCTCCGGAGTTCGGCCGCGCTACCGGCGGCCTGCTGAACGTGGTTACCAAGTCCGGTACCAACGAGCTCCATGGCGAAGCCCACGAATATTTCCGCAGCAGCGGCCTTACCAAGGTCGATGCGCTCGGCGCTCCGCCGAATATCGACAAGCAAAACCAATTCGGCGCTTCCGTGGGATTCCCGATACATAAGGATCGCCAGTGGCTGTTTCTCTCGACGGATATTCAGCGCAGTCATGGCCCGCTGACCACCACTCTGTGTCACGGAGATCCTGCTTGCGAGGCCGATGCCGGTCCGGTCATTCAAGCGCCTGCCAATCCTGACGACCAACTCGGTGCGAGCTGCACGAACATTACTTTTGGCGTCACGCGCCTTTTGCCGGGCTGCTATGGAGTGCCGAACCTGGGTGCGTTGGAGGGTCCGAGCACGCAGTTCCAGAATACTTTCGCTCTGTTAGGTCACTACGATTATCAGATCACGCAAGCGAATCATTTCAGCATTCGCGGCCTAGGAACAAGAAATCACACGCGCGGCTTTACCGGCGGACACGGACAATCCGAAACTTTTGACGCTTTCGGCGACACCGAGGACTTCGTCAATCAAGGCATCAGCGGCGTTTTCTCGCTGACGACTGTGCTCGGCAGAAAAGTAAACGAAGCGCGAGTACTGATTCAGGGTGAAACCCGCAAGCGCCAGCCCATTTTCTCTAACGCTCCAGAAATATTCATCGCCGGAACTGGCGAATTTGGACAGCGCTTCTATCTGCCCGGCAACAACGACAACGGCAAACTACAGGTTCAAGACAATCTTTCCTACTCCTTCGGTAAGCACGACGTAAAATTCGGCGGCGACGTCAATTCCTTCGTCGACCGCAAAGACGTTTTTGCCGGATGGAGCGCCGGCAGATACAATTTCGGTTCGCTATGCGATTTTGATCCCGATCCGGCGGCGTCCTATTGCGCAGACTATACCGCTACGACGGGTAACCCCATCCCTACAGGCACCAATCCGAATTTTTACTTTCAGGGCTTCGGCCTGAATGGCCTCGATCCATTTCAAGCCAGTAAGCTCAAGCCGGCTTACCAGACCGGGATTGGGCTTTACGCGCAGGATAAATGGCAAGTTACGCCGCACCTCACAGTAACGTACGGTTTGCGGTGGGACGGTACCCGAAACCCGCAGACTCAGACGGTAATCACCGGACAGCAGGTGTATGTCGGCGTTGGATCTCACAGCCATCTCGTACCTGTGCCTCAGGACGTGCCGAATGACTACGAACAATGGGGGCCAAGAGTCGGAGTCGCCTGGAACGTTGGAGGAACTACCCATCCAATCACTGTTCGCGCCGCCTGGGGTCTGTACTACGCGCAAACGCCAACGATTTTCTTCCCCACCCTCGGCAGCGATGCCGCACAAACGTTGTTTTGCCCTACGCAATTCGGTTGCAGTCCGGGGAGTGGAGTTCCGTACATTTACCCCTCCAGTATTCCGTTTGGAGTCGAAGATATGTGCACGCAAAGTATCATTGGATGCCCTTCCATCAATTACACCGATCCGGCGTTTCGCAATCCGCGCGTTTCGAATTTGACCGTCGGCGTGGAGCATCAGGTAGCCAGCGGATGGATGGTGTCGGTCAACTACGCCTACATGCACTCCTCGCGATTGAAGACCGGAGGTTTCAGCACTTCGAACTGGCAACGCAACTTCGTTTCGGCGGGCACTGACGAATTCGGGCGGACGCTGCTCGCAGGACTGCCGGGTGATGTAGGAACCTGCGACGCCACGGGCGAACTGATTTTTGGAGCGGTGCCGGCAGACTGCACGCTATCCGTCTTCGGTGTGGGAGAGCTGGCTAGCTTCAGCCACGGAAATTATCACGAACTGGTGGTGGCGGTGAACAAACGATTCTCCCATCGCTTTCAAGTCTTTGCGAATTACACCTGGTCTCGGAATTTCGATAACGCTTCGAGCGAGCGCGATACCGATACGTTCTTCGGCGCACAGGACCCCTTTAATATCGAAATCGATTATGGACGCAACGGGCTAGACATTACGCACCAATTCAAATCCGGAATCGTTGCCGATCTTCCCTGGGGCTTCACCTGGAGCAGCAACTTCATCGCTCACAGCGGATTGGCGTATCCCGCGTACGTCACAACGGACATCAACGGGGATGGCGTGGTCAACCAATTCTCCTTCAACGATCGTCCCTCGGTTCAGCTCGGCAGCGGGAAGCCGTTTTTGCTGTCACGCTATCCGGCGCGCCAACCTGATTTTTTCACCTGGGATATGCGTATCGCCAATGAGTTCAAGCTAGGCGAACGCTACCGGCTGCGATTGAGCGCGGATCTCTACAACGTCACGAATCGCGGCAATCTATATTCGAATCCCGACAATACGGGATTCGTGAGTTTACCTGGATCGTGTGATCCGATCGCCGGCAGCATCACGCAGTCGTGCCCGCCGCTCACCGCGATTCCCTCTCCGAGCAACACTCCCGGCTACAGAGTGCTTGATGAAATTTCGCCGGGTTCCACACCGTTTGCCGCGCAATTCGGCGTGCGGTTCCAGTTCTAGGCCGCTCCAGCAACCGGGAAGCTACGGCGAAAATCCTGTGCGTTGGCCCATTCTGAGCGGCAGCCCGGTTCTCGATAGTTTGCGTCCGGTGATCGAGAAGTCGCGCGACGTGCGCACCAATGTCGACAAGATTGCGGAAGTAGCAGGTTGGATGGCCTATGAGGCGCTGCCCTTCCCCGAGTTCACGCTTCCTTTCGGAATTGGCGCGGGCGATCGTAACGAAGCCGTCGATTTCATTCTCATCGCCGATTCCATCGACACGGCGTTTACCGATTTCTCGACCGGCGAGAAATTTCAGGTTGATTTTGACGGACGGCACTGGTCGGACTCGGAAGCCGAATTTGCTTGCCTGAAGCAAGCTCTGGATTTCGGGACCCCCATACTGGAAGGGGAATTTCTGTCGAAAGTGTCTCGTGAAGAGCTTGATGGCATCTTCGCGGGCAACATCAAGATGCCGATGCTTGATGAAAAGTTAGAGGTACTGCATCAAGTCGGCGCCGTTCTAGCCGAGAAATACGACGGTCGGTTTCACAAATTTATTCAAGCGTGTTCGCCTCGACTGTACGACAACGGAAACGGGATTATTGAGCGGCTGGTGAAAGAGTTTCCGCGTTTCAATGACGTCAGCATGTTTGACGGACACGAAATCAAATTCTATAAATTGGCGCAGTTGGGCGTGTGGATGCTTTACTCCACGCTGCATGGCTCCGGACAATTCCGCCTGGATGATCCCGAAAAGATGAGCGCGTTCGCGGATTACATTGTTCCAGTGGCGCTGCGCTTGCTGGGTATAACTTCGTACTCGAAGGAACTGGAGTCTGCCATCAACAGGCACCAACTGATCGGGCGCGATTCCACGCAGGAAATTGAAATTCGTGCGCATTGCTTATACGCCACGGCTTTGCTAACAGAAGAGATCAACAAAATACGCGGCCCGCAAAAACAAGTCATCGTCCCGCAAATCGATGCGCGGCTATGGACTCACTATCACACCACTTCCTGGCCTCATCATTTGACGCGTACCATCATGTATTGATCGGCAGCGGAATCATCAAGCCTCGAAAGGAAAATCTATGCCGTTCGTGAAAACAGTGTTGCGCTGCGCCGGCCTGATCCTGCTGGCCGTCGTTTTGCAATCCGCGTGTTTGGCTCAAGGAAAACGCAAAGTCATCATTGATCAGGATTGCGCCGGTCCTGGCGGCACGGACATGCAAGCCATCCTCGCGCTCGTAAATTCTCCCGAAACCGATGTGCTAGGCATCACCGTACTCACCGGCGACGCGTGGCGCGACGAGGAAATCCAGCACGCCCTGCGATTACTTGAAATTATCGGGCGCACCGATATTCCGGTGGTTCCCGGCGCGGCTTTTCCATTGGTGAACAGCAAGGAATACATCGCCAAATGGGAAACGTTGTATGGAAAGGTCGTCTA
>JBBRZT010000200.1:0-7319 GCA_038236395.1 Candidatus Acidiferrales bacterium | reverse complement strand
GATGCGGTTTGGATTGGATGACGGCAGCGAACACACGCTGGAGGAAGTGGGGCAGTCGTTCGCTGTAACCCGTGAGCGGATCCGCCAGATTGAAGCCAAAGCGTTGCGCAAGCTGCGGCACCCTTCGCGTTCGCGGAAGCTACGGGCGTTTCTGGAGGGGCCTTCGAGGGACTATCTATAGAAGCAGGTGTAGACGAGCAATTGAGTTGTGGAGTACAACGCCTCCGGTGACCCGGGGGCGTTTTTGTTTTTGGGGGCGTTTCGGTTTTGGACGTTGCTGAGTCAAAACGCGAGAGACATCTGATGGGCACGCGGCGGGCAGTACATATAAAATGTTGAACCTATGAGCATGAATCAAAGAATCGCGGCGGTGGTGCTGGCGCTGTTGCTGGCCGTAGCGGCGTATGGATTGTTTCGCACCGGGCAGACGAGCGGTCCGCCGTCCGTAAATTCGAGCGACATAAATCCGGAAGCGCCCGGCGCGCAGAGCGCAGCAATCGACCAATCGGCATTGTCCACGGCCCAGCGGATGGCCGCGCTGGCTTTCGGCGACGAAGAACTGGTGCTGGCGAAAGAGTCGCTAAGGCTGGCGGACCACGAGGTGGACCTGGCGTTTGCGTCGGCGTTGAGAAATGCGGCGGAACATCCACCGGTGCTGAGTGCCGAGGCGGGAGAACTGAAGACCCGGGTTGCCGAAGCTGAAGCGGCGCTGGAGCATGACAAAGCGGAAATCGCGCGCTTGACCGCATTGCAAAATAAAGCGGAGGGAGCGAAAAAAACGTCGCTGGGTGATGAGCTGGAAATCTCCAAGGCGCAACTGGAGTTGGATCAGGATGAGGTGGACGATGCCCGTCAGGATTTGATGCGGGCGGGCGGCGATCCGCAGGGACGTATCCAGGCAATGGTGCAGGAACATGAAGCCGCGATGAAGGAGGCTTCCGGCTTGAATTCCAGTAACGCTAAGGCAGCCCAAGCAGGCGGAGTCGTTCACCGATTGAGCCAGTGGTGGGAGTTGCGGCGGAATCGGCTTCGCCTGGTGCAAGCGCGAGACAATTCGCTGGCTGCTGCCGCCGGACTTGCCGGGAAACACGATGCGTTGGTGGCCAAGATTGGAGCGAAGCAGTCGAGTACCGGAGTCGTGAATGAAAAAGAAAGTGGGAGTGAATCTCCTGCCGAGCATGCCGCGGGAGTGAAAGTGTCTGTTGGGAAACCCGTGGCGCGCAGCCACGAACAAGCCGCGGTGGTGGTCAAGGTGACCAAGCAAAGATCGGCGCAGCAAAACGAGCTAGCGACTCTGGATAAGCGCGTTCAAACGTATAGAGATTTGGCGGGCGTATACGACAGATGGGCCGGCGTGGTGGCCGGGAAGCAGAATGCCGCATTGCGGCTGGCGATCTGGGGCGGCACGATTATTTTGCTGATTTTGCTGCTGGCGATTTTTTTCAGCAGCTGGCTGGAGAGTTTGCTGGGGAGGCTGCCGGTGCCGCGGCGGCAATTGGATACCCTGCGGTCGGTGGTACGCCTTACGCTGCAGATTTTTGCCGTACTGCTGACGCTGCTGGTAATTTTTGGTCCTCCGGGACAGTTGGGAACATTTCTGGGGCTGGCCGGCGCTGGCCTGACCATCGCGTTGAGAGATTTCATCATCAGCTTTGTGGGCTGGTTCGTGCTGATGGGCAGAAATGGAATTCGGCTGGGCGACTGGGTGGAGATAAACGGCGTGACCGGCGAAGTGGTGGAGCTGGGAATGTTCCATACGGTGCTGCTGGAAACCGGGAACTGGACGGATTCAGGGCATCCCACCGGGCGGCGCGTGACGTTTACGAACAGCTTTGCCATCGAAGGGCACTATTTTAATTTTTCGACTTCGGGGCAGTGGATGTGGGACGAGCTGCAGATTGTTTTGCCGGCGGGGCAGGATCCGTTTCCGGTCGTGGATGCAATTCAGAAGAAAGTGAAGGAGGCCACGGCAGAAACCGCCGGGCTGGCGGAGAAAGAGTGGCAGCATGCGGCGCGTTCACGGGACATGAGCGTGCTATCGGCCGCGCCGGCGATTAATGTACGGCCGGTGATTGGCGGGATCGAGCTGGCGGTGCGATATATTACGCGCGCGAGCGAACGTTACCAGTTGCGCGCCAAGCTGTATCACGTGGCGATGGATTTGCTGGCGGGGAAAGAATTTCCGGTGGCGGACGGGACGGCGGGCGCGCCGCTCGATCCGAGCGCGAAAGCTACCGTGAAGATCACTGCGCCAGGTCTGCCGGAACCAACACCTACAAAAACCTAGTCAGCAGCGCTGCGGGCACGTACTTCTTCGGAGGTGAGTCCGTAGAGCGGCGGCGTCGGCACGCCGAGTAATCCGAGATAGAGATAAATCTGGCCACGATGGTGGACTTCGTGTTCGACCATGGCGCGCAGCCATTTGGAGGTTTGTATGTCCACGTCGCCGGGGGTTTTGCATTTGCGGCGCAGATCTTCGTCGGAGAGCTTGGCGAAGATTGCCAGAGACTCGGCGTGCAGGCGCTTCATCAATTCCAGAACACTTTCGAGGTCGGCGGCCAGTTCTTTGCCGTGGGTGGTGTAGCGGCCCTGGCGATTCTGAATATTTTCAGCGAAGAGGAAGCGTTCCGTGACAGCGATGTGACGCAATAGATCGCCGCAAGTGAATTTTTCCGGGGCGTAGGTCCAGTCGATTTTGTCCGGCGGAACGAGAAGTGCGACGCGCATGGTGCGCTCGCGCACGTTGTCGAAATATTTCAGGAATGGAGCGATGGTAGTGATTTCCATTTCAACCTCGGCAAGATTTCCAGATTCCAGTGTAACCGCGAAGCTCCGGTGATTTAAGCCTGGGCTTTAAGACTGAGCTTGCGACGCCGATCGAAGCAGCTGGCGGGCGTGGAAAGCGGTGAGCGTCGCGCCGGCATAGAGCAGGGCGAGCAATGTGTAGCCCGCGACGATGCCGGCACGTTCGGCGATCCAGCCCAGCGCAATACACATGGCCAACTGCACGGCGGTGGTGACGATGGCCATGGCGGATTGGGTGCGGCCCATGAAATGGCGGGGCACGATGGACATTAATGAGGATTGAGCTACTACTCCGCCGAGCGCGCGGCAGAATCCAAAGAGCCCTTGCAACACCGTGGCGGCTAGCAGGAAAACAACAAACGGGGCGGCCATGTGTCCCAGCGCGAGGCAGGCGAAGGCGGCGACGTAGAGAGCAATGCGCAAGTCTTCGCGCAACTGCGTGGCGATCAAGCCGCCAATGATGGCGCCGGCGGCCCAGCCGGATTCGAGGTAGCCGAGGCCACGCGCTCCGGCGTGAAGAACGTCGCTGGTCAAGGCGACGAGGACGACGTTGGCGCTGACCACTCCAGCCATCAGAATGGAATGCGTGACGCCCAACGCGCGCACCAGCGGCTGTTGCTTGAGGTAGTGAAAGCCTTCGCGGAGGTCGGCGTACATGGCGAGCGAAATGCCGGCTTCGGCGACTTCGGGATTTTCCCCGGTGGCCAGAGCTTCGGCGGTAGCTTCGGTGGCTTCGGAATATTCGCGATATTTCTGGCCGTGGCTCTGGCGCGGGGAGACGTAGCCGCGGCGCACCTGGTAGAGGCAAAACGCGGAGACAAAATAAGTGACGCCGTCGATGGCCAGAATGCCGGCGATGCCGGCGCGGTCATAGGTGAAGCCGACGAATGCTCCGGCGATCAGCAGGCCGCTCTGCACGCCGATGAGCACGGCGGCGTTGGCGGCGGTGAACTGGCTGGACGGAATGACTTCCTGCACCAGCGCGTTGACGGTGGCCCAATACATGGCGGAGGCGACGCCGGTGACCAGCGTCATGAGGTAGAGATGCCAGAGCTCGAGGTGGCCGTGCCATGCGACGTACGCGGTGGCCAGGACGGTGACGCCGCGCGCCAGGTCGAGCGCAACGCCGAGATAGCGGCGGTCGAAGCGGTCAATCAGCACCCCGCCGATGAAGGGGATGAACAAACCTGGCAGGGTGACGACGATGACCTGCAGGCTGACTTTCACGGTGGAGTGCGTGGCGGCCATGATGAACCAGCTGACGCCGGCGAAGTTCAGGCCGCCGCCGAAGAGGGAGACGAACATGGCGACGAAGAAATAGCGGAAGCCGCGCTGCGCCCAGATGAGCGTCCAGTCCACGCGGTGTGAGGTTGCGGTAGGCACGAATCGAATAGTTTACTATTGCGGCTGGTGCGGGACGGTGAAGGCGCGCGATGCGTTTCCGGAATTACACGGGAGATTTTCTATGGGCAATGAGATGAAATGCCGGGTGCGATCCGGCAAGCTGGAGTCGGACGGCAAGGCGCTGCTGGAGACCAGCGAGATTATTTTTCGCGGCGATTTTCGCTTGAAGATTTCGTTCGCGTTGATTCGGTCGGCCAAAGTGGTGAATGGGAAACTGCAATTGCGCACCGCCGAGGGGCTGACGGTATTTGAATTGGGCGAGGGAACGGCGGAGAAGTGGTGCGAGAAGATTCTGCATCCCAAGTCGCGAATCGAAAAACTTGGGGTGAAAGCGGGCGCCAGGGTGGCGCTGGTTGGATTTGGAAAAGCGGATGAAGAATTTCTCAAAGAGCTTGGCGACCTGACCAAGGCGGTAAAGAAGGTTTCCGAAAGCGGCGTTCCAGCGGATGTCGAATGGATTTTTTTCAAGGCGGAGACTCAGAAGGAACTTTCTCGGATTTCCAAGATCGCGAAAGCCATGCGTGGCGCGGCTGCTTTGTGGGTGGTTTATCCAAAGGGAAATCCGAGGGGGCTGGGGAAAGTAACCGAGGGCGATGTGCTGGCCGCCGGGCGTGCCGGGGGACTGAAAGACATCAAGGTAGTGGGATTTTCAGCCACGGCTACCGCGCTTAAATTCGTGATTCCCGTTTCACAGCGTTAGTTTAGTTCGCAATATAGCTCTTCACATCCACATAACAGATCTGTTGGAAATGCCGGCGCGTTTTCGGGTTCCGGCATGCGGGGTTCGTGTCTAAACTGTCGGAATGGGTATGAGGGCTTGAGCGCGGAGCGATGAGCGAACTGCTGAATGTTCGCGGGCTTACAGTGGAATTGCCAACGGTGCGGGGATGGATACGCCCGGTGAACGACGTGTCTTTGCGCATTGGCGCGGGCGAGTCGCTGGGACTGGTGGGCGAATCGGGGAGCGGGAAGACCATGCTGTCGCTGGCGTTGATGGGGCTGCTGCCTCCGGGGGCGCGAGTCAGCGGGGAGGCAATGCTTTCTCCTCCACACGCAAGTGAGCGGAATCTGGCGACGCTGGACGAAGCGAGTTGGCGGCGCTTGCGTGGGCTGGAAGTATCGATGATATTTCAAGAGCCGATGACCTCGTTGAACCCGGTGATGCGCGTGGGCGAGCAAATCGGCGAAGCGATTACCGCGCATTTTCCCAAAATGCGGCGCGAGAAAATTCGAGACGGGGTGCTGGAGGCCCTGCGGCTGGCGGCGGTGCCGGAGCCTGTGGAGCGCAGCCAGCAGTATCCGCATCAGCTCTCGGGGGGATTAAGGCAGAGAGCGATGATTGCGATGGCGATTGCCGCGGGATTGAGTGATCCCGAAAATAAAGTGACCGAGCTGGAGCATCGCCAGCCAGGAGTGCCATTGCAACAGGCGCGGCTGTTGATTGCGGACGAGCCGACCAGCGCGCTGGACGTCACGGTGCAAAAACAAATTGTGGAATTGCTGGACGGCCTGCGGAGGCGGCTCGGACTAGGCCTGTTGTTTATCACTCACGATCTGGGAGTGGTGGCGCGGGTGGCCGACCGCGTGGCGGTGATGTATGCGGGGCGCATTATTGAAGCGGGGCGCGTGGGAGATGTGTTGCGAACGCCGCGGCATCCATACACGCAGGGACTGATCGCCGCGTCGCCGACGCTGGAACGCGGAAAGCTTTCGCCGATTCCTGGGACGGTGCCGCAGCTTACCGAATTGCCGCCGGGGTGTTCGTTCGAACCGCGCTGCCCGGTGCGTTTGCCGGAATGCCGACTGACGATGCCTGAATTGCGCGACGCAGGGCACCACCATCACGCGCGATGCGTGCTGGTGGGCCGCGAAGCGGCGGTGAAATAAAGATGCCGAGCCTGCTTGATGTTCGGGGACTGAAGAAGAGTTACCGGCGCGGCGGAGGCGCGTTCCAGCGCGAGTCCGAGGGGGAGCGATTTATCGCCGTGGACGACGTGAGTTTTGAAGTGGCGCGGGGCGAAACGTTTGCGGTGGTGGGCGAAAGCGGATGCGGGAAGACTACCCTGGCGCGCATGCTGCTGCGCTTGATTGAACCGGACGGCGGGAGGATCGAATTCGAAGGGCGCGACCTGCTGGCGCTGCCGCACGCGGAAATGCGCGCGCAACGCCAGGAGATGCAGATGATTTTTCAGGATCCGTTCGGGTCGCTCGATCCGCGAATGCGGGTAGGCGAAATCGTCGGGGAGCCGCTGGCGATTCATGAGCCAAAATTATCGAAGGTCGAGCGACTGGAGCGCACCGCGGCCATGCTGCAGCGAGTGGGGTTGGGCGCGGACGCGCTGCGGCGTTATACGCATGAATTTTCCGGAGGGCAGCGACAGCGAATCGGAATCGCGCGAGCGTTGATTTTGAGGCCGAAGCTGATCGTGGCCGACGAACCGGTTTCGGCGCTGGATGTTTCCGTCGGCGCGCAGGTGTTGCTGCTGTTGCGCGAACTGCAGAGCGAGTTGGGGCTGACCTACGTTTTTATTTCGCACAGCCTGCCGGTGGTGGCGCAACTGGCGACGCGCATCGCGGTGATGCATGCCGGGCGCTTTGTGGAAGTGGGCGCCGCGGAGCAAGTGCTGTATCAGACCACGCAAGGGTACACGCGCGAGCTGCTTTCCTCGGTTCCCGCTCTACCGAGAACCTAAATTTATTGTGTAGCGCGTAATTTTTTGATAAATCCGCCGTAATTGCGTATGCCAGCCCGGGTGAGCTAGACTCTGCGCCGACCGCGATAGAGCCCTGAACGGAGTAAGCGAGCCGCACAGCCGCAGCGCATCGCGACAAGGAGCGTCCATGTCCACCATCCCGGCAGTAACGCCTGAAAGCCAGCCTGAAATCGGCGCGTTAGGGAGAATGACGGGCGTCATCGTAAGCCCCAAGGCGACATTTACAGATATAGCGCGACGGCCGACGTGGGTCGCCCCATTTGTAACATTGTGTTTGTTGGCCATCGTGGTGTCCGGATTGCTCGGGCAGAAAACGGACTGGCGCAGCTTTTTCGAACGGCAGATGAGCAAAAACTCGCGAATGGATCAGATGCCGCAAGACCAGAAAGACAACAT
>JBBRZT010000199.1:0-7336 GCA_038236395.1 Candidatus Acidiferrales bacterium | reverse complement strand
TCGTCTTCCTGGTAGTCGTCTTCGAAGCCCGCGGACTTCCATTCCGTTTCGAATATTCTTTGCACTTCCTCGAACGGCAGCTTGTTGCCCTTGCGCAGTTCCGCCAGCGTTCTGCGGATGGTGTCGTGCACCACGCGGCCGAAGGTCATGGTGCCGCGCGGCCCTTCCTGCAGCGACCACAGGCGTCCGAATAAATACTGTTGGGGGCAGCGGCGATAGTTATCGAGCGCCGAGGGGCTGAGCTTCAAGGGCTCGGCTGATGGCGGATGAAACGTCTCGGCCCAGCTGGCGATGCGCGAAAAGATGCGGGGCGGGTCAAGCGGCGGCGGGAAGAGCGAGGAAGCCGAGTCGAGAGCACCCGAGTCGTTTGTTTTTTCGCGAGGAGCGAGTCTTGGCGCGAGTTGTACTACGTTGCGCCGTTTCACCGCCGGGTCCATGACGATGTCTTCGACGAATGTCGGGATCTTGCCTTTGCGATCGGTCAGCGCGGTGATGGTCAGGCGTTCCCGCGCGCGGGTCAGCGCCACGTAAAACAGGCGGCGCTCTTCCTGAATGTGAAATTGTTCCGCGGGCGCGCCTTCTTTCATCAGCGCGGCGGGGAATTCGAACACTCGAGTGCGCTCCGTCGCGGGGAAGGCCTTGTTGTTCAGGCGCAGCAGGAACACGTGGGGAAATTCCAGGCCTTTGGCAGCGTGCACGGTCATCAACTGCACGGCGTCGCCGGGAACGTCGTCATCCAGGCTCACCGTGCCGCCAGCCTGCTCGAAATAATCCAGGTATTCGAGGAATTCCGGAAGGCGGCGCGTGTCGCTCTTGGGTTCCCACTCGACCAGGAACTCGGCCAGGCGCGTGACGTACTTGCGATCCTGACGCGCGGCGCGCTCGTCGACTTCGAGCCACTCGATGACTTCGGCCAGGATTTCCCGCGCGTTGCGACGGTGCATGGTTTTGCGCTGCGCGGAAAGAAAAGTCAGCAGCACGTGCAGCGAAGCCTGCGAAGAATCAAAAGCCAGCTCGGTCTGCGGCGTTTGCACCACATCGATCAGCGAGGCGCCGCGCTTCCTCGCCGCGCGCTCAGTGAGCCGAAGCAAATCGCGCGGCTCCAGATGCCACGCTGGAGCGGAGAGCACGCGCGCGCAGGCCACGTCGTCGTAAGGCGTAGCAATGAGCCGAAGATAGGCCAGTACATCGCGCACCAGCGGATGCTCGAGAATGGAAAGCTTGGTGATGACGAAGGGAATTTTCGCGCGCGAAAGCTCATCGACCAGTTCGTCGCGATGGGCGTGCTGGCGATAGAGAACGGCAAAATCTTTCCAGCGGTGGCCGGCGCGGTGCAGGCGGTCGAGTTCGCCGGTGACCCAGCGGGCTTCTTCTTCGGCGGTGGCCAGCTCGGCGATGCGGATTTTTTCGCCCTCGGGTTGCGAAGTGGTCAGCATTTTGGGCGGGAAGCGGTCGCTGCGGGCGTTCTGTCCGATCACGTGGGTCGCCACGCGCAAAATATTCGGCGTGGAGCGGTAGTTTTCCGTGAGCGTGACGCGATAGCGGCCGGGGTCGTCGCTATCCCTTAGACCCGCGAAGCGTTTTTCGAAAATGGAAAAGCTGCCGAAGGAAGCGCCGCGAAAACGGTAAATGGCCTGATCATTGTCGCCGACTACGAAGATATTTCGCGGCTCGGCGCAAAGAAGATTGAGCAGTTCGATTTGCGCGATGTTGGTGTCCTGAAATTCGTCGACCAGGATGTAGCGGTAGCGCTGTTGCAATTTTTCGCGCAGCGCGTGGTCTTTTTGCAGGAGTTCAACCGCTCCGGTAATCAGCGAGCCGAAGGAGACGCATTTTTTCTCGCGCAACAGATCTTCGCTGGCGCTGTAGGCGCGAGCGAGTTCCTGTTGCAGCGCAACGTGACTGGCGCGCTCGGCGAAGGTGTCTTCGTCCAAGCCGGTGCGTTCGGATTCAAGTTTCGCGGCCAGGCCATCGGCGTATCGCTGGAAGTCGGCGAAGGAAACCAGCTCATCCTGGCAGCGGCTGAAAAAGTCCACGAAGTCGTTGAGGAATTGACCGGGATCGGCGATGCGGCGGTATTTTTCCAGGCGCAGCCGCGCCAGATTCCGCCGCAGCAGAATCCAGTGATCGCATTTATCGAGGATGACACGTTGCGGATCAATTTCTACTAACAACGCTTCGCAGAAGGAATGGAACGTGGCCAGGGTTACTTTTTTTCCGCGCTCGCCGACGGCTTTCACGACGCGAGCTTTCATTTCGCCGGCGGCTTTTTTTGTGAACGTCAGGCCCAGAATGTTTTCGCCCGACAATTCCGGATCGGATTCGAGCAAATGGCGAATGCGCTCGGTAATGACTCGTGTTTTTCCTGTGCCAGCCCCGGCGATGACCAGCAGCGGACCCGATCCATGGGTGATGGCGCGCTTCTGCGCGTCGTTTACATTAAGTTCGGCCCGCAACGGAGCGGCGGGCGCCTCTGCTGCAGCGGGCAATCCCATGTCGAAAAGTGTGGCCATGTACTTCATAGTTTAGTGGAATCGAGGGCGAAGAGGAAGCGAAGGCTGGAGCGCCTGAAATCTGGTGCGTTACGGATTGGCCGATACGTTAGCGTTGCGATGCCTCTCCCGAGACTACTCGCACATTGAACTCGGTCGATTTGTTCTTTGGAATGGTCAGTGTTTTCCACTGGCTGCCCGCAAAGTGCCGAGCCAGATACACGATTTGGCCGATATGATAGGAATAGTGAGCGATCTGGCGGTTGATTGCCTGCGTCACTGAATGCGGTTCGGCGCGGATCGTAACGGTTGCCGAAAGGTCGGTATCGGTCAAAGGAGTCAACGCATCTAATAGCAGTTTCCAGCCTGAATCCCACAACGCGAGCAGCTCTTCGCGCGTTGTGGCGGGGGTTTCGAATTCCGTATCGCGCTGGCGATCCGGCTTCTCGCCGTCACTGGTCAAAAAATCGGTCCAGCGCGAGCGCATATTTCCAACCATGTGCTTCATGATGATGGCGATGGAATTAGATTCGGGATCGATTTCGGCGCAGAGCTTGTCGTCCGGGCACTGGGCGATGGCGTTGTCGGCCAGGCGCTTGTAATGGCGAAAGAGGTCGATGGCATCTTTGGTGTAGGAAGTGGTGAACTGGTGAGCCATGGCGGGATTCTCCGGCGCGCGCGCGAAAAACGCAAGGTGAACTCGCAAAAATTGCTTCGCATTTCATTGTTCCAGTACAATTAAATTTCCCACTAACTTCGGAGCAGAATCTTCAAGGAGTCCCTAATGCCTATCAGCGAAATGCTATTGACCGAATACGACCAGGAAATGGCCAACACCCGCAAGGCGCTGGAGCGTGTGCCCGCGGAAAAATGGGACTGGAAGCCGCATGCCAAATCGGGATCGCTGGGATGGATGGCCTCGCACATTGCCACGTTGCCACAGTTTCTGATAACCACGGTCAACACGTCGGAATTTGAAATCGAGGGCAGTCCGCGCCTCAAAGTGGACAACGCCTCCGAGTTGCTAAAAGTTTTTGACGAGCAGCGTCAAAAGGGGCGGGAAGCCATCGCCAAGGTTACGGACGAACAGCTCAAAGAAACTTGGACGTTGAAATGGAAAGGGAACACGCTCTTCGCGATGCCCAAGTACAACGTGATTCGGGTGATGTGCTTGAACCACATCATTCATCATCGCGCCCAACTCACTATGTATTTGCGCCAACTGGATATTCCCGTGCCTGCGCTGTATGGACCGAGCGCGGACGAGCAAAATTTCTAAAACATTTATTCGCTGCCGCTTTTCCGGAGATTGAAAATGGAAACTCCCGTAATTCTAAGCGCCGTTCGCACACCCGTGGGCAAATTTCAGGGCGGGCTCTCCAGTTTTTCCGCCGTTGAGCTGGGCGCCAAGGTTGTCGCGGAAGCGGCGCGCCGCGCGGGCCTCGATGCGAAACAAATCGACGAAGCCATTTTGGGGAACGTGGTCCAGGCCGGGCTGGGGCAGAATCCCGCGCGGCAGTCGGCTCTGAAGGGCGGCTGCGATCCGCGGGTGGCGGCGCTAACGATCAACAAAGTGTGCGGTTCGGGACTGAAAGCGGTCGCGCTGGCCGCGCAAGCGGTGATTTTGGGCGAATCGGAAGTGGTGGTGGCGGGCGGGATGGAGTCCATGTCGAACTGCCCGTATCTGTTGCCGCAGGCGCGCACCGGCTATCGCATCGGCGACGGCAAGCTGGTCGATTCCATGATTCATGATGGCTTGTGGGACGCCTACGAAGATTTTCACATGGGCATGACTGGCGAACTGGTGGCGGAAAAATACGGAATCACCCGTGAAGAGCAGGATCGATTTGCGTTCGAAAGCCACCAGAAGGCGGTGCGCGCCCGCCAATCGTGTTTTTTTGAGGCGCAGATATTGCCGCTCGAGGTTCCGCAGAAGAAGGGCGCTCCGGTCGTCGTGAAATACGATGAGTCGCCGCGAGAAGATACTTCGCTGGAGGCGCTCGGCAAATTGAAGCCGGCCTTCAAGAAGGATGGAACGGTCACCGCCGGGAATGCTCCCGGAACGAACGACGGGGCCGCGGCGCTGATCGTCACCAGCGAGCGTCACGCACAAACATTGGGCAAAAAGTCGATGGCGCGCATCGTGGCTCAAGCGGTCAGTGGGGTGGAGCCCAAGTGGGTGATGATGGCGCCGGTCGAAGCGGTGGAGAAATTATTGAGCAAGACTGGTTGGGACCGCGACAAGGATGTCGATCTGATCGAGTTGAACGAAGCGTTCGCGGTAGCGGCGATCGCGGTGACGCGCCAGCTTCGCCTGAATCCCGAAAAAGTGAACGTGAACGGCGGAGCGGTTGCCCTCGGGCATCCCATTGGCGCTTCGGGAGCGCGCATCTTGGTGACGCTGCTTTACGAAATTCAGCGGCGCAACCTGAAGCGCGGAATCGCCGCGCTGTGCCTGGGCGGCGGCAACGCCGTGGCGCTTGCTGTGGAGATGATGTAGTTACATCGAACTCCGGACGATGGGCGTGTCTTGCGGGAATGTTCCCGCGCCGGAAACATTTCCGGGAGTTAATTCCGTAGCGCAATAAGGACAAAACTTATCTAGCTCACCGACTTCCCGCTTACATTGCGGGCACGACGGCCGGAGGTTGCATTTGCAGTTGGGACAGTAATTGAAACGCGCGCCGACGGTTGCGCTGCACTGCGGACAGTTATATGGCAGCGGTTCGCGCATCAGGAAATAGATGAAGAATCCCAGCGCGAGCCAGCCCGGCGACAAGACCACTACCAGCAGCGTCCACAGCGTGGAATTCATTCCCCGGCGCTTGGCGTCGCGATTCACGTAACCGATGAACATCAAAAACACGGACAGTGGAATGGCGGCGGCGGTGATCATTCCCGCAATGCTGAGAGCGGAGAGCAGCGCGTTGTTGGGGAATGGAAACGGTTCGCCCGGCGGACTGCTCATGGCATGAAAGCCGAGATTGGCGACGAGGAATCCTACCTGCGCCGCAAAGAATACGACAATGATGGTCACGATCAGCCATCGTGGCACGATGCGAAATTCGTCGCCGAAATGGGTCGTTTCCCTGGCGCGGCGAAAACGAATGCGGCGCATCTTTTCGCTGAATGTAGTGTTCACTTGAAAATCCGACATGACGGTGACCTCTTCAGTTCCTGTGACGCACTTCGCTTGCTGCCGAAATGTTCACGAATTTAGATTCGCCCGGTTACTCAGTTCGCCGGAGCCAAAAACTTTCGCGCGACTGCTTTTCGTGTTCGGAAAGCAGCACGACGGCCGCGACCAGCGCCGGCACTGCCCACCACAATCCGAATCCGGCTTCCCACACCAGATTGGGAACTCCGGCATGGTCGCCCAGCCACGCAAACATGCGCCAAACCAGCGGCGCGCTGGCCACTCCCGTAGCCCACGAAACACCGGCGGCAATCCACAGCGCGCGATGGCGCGGTTGACGCTGGCGAAGCTGCTGCGCTCGCAAGCCGACACGAAATTGCGTTCGCTCCGCCAGGCCTGCGGGCACCGGAACAGGGATGGAGCGCAGCGCGCGCAACGCCGCGGAAGTGCTCTGCGCGAAATTCGCGCAATCCGCGCACTGTTGCAAATGTCCGGCAAGCCAGTCGGTGTCGGAAGCGGAGAGTCCTTCGACGCGATCCTGAGCAATCAGTTGCTGCGCGCGTTCATGGATATTGGCGTTCATGAGATTCGCGGCTCCAGTGTGTTGCGCAAGACTTCCAGTCCCCGATACAAGCGGGACTTTACCGTGGAGGGCGGTGCGCCCAGCACCGCGGCGATTTCTTCAATCTGCAATTCTTCCTGAAAGCGCAGCAGCAGCACTTCGCGGTAAACGGCGGGAATCTGGCTCATGGCGTCCTGCACCTGGGCATCCTGCTCGGTGTTCATGACCGCATCGAGTGCCGATGTGGCGCGCTCATCTTTCACCTGGAGCGGGTGCGCCTGATCCGGGGCGGTGAGCGCGTCGAGGCTCTGTATTTTTCGCTGGCGCTGCCAGTCGATCACCAGGTTGCGCGCGATGGTGAAGAGCCAGCCTTCAAAGCGCGATTTGCCGTCGTATTGGTGCCCGCGTTCGAGCACGCGAATCCAGGTTTCCTGGAAAAAATCTTCCGCGCGGGTGCGGTCGCCGGTGATGTAAACAAGGTAGCGAAACAAGCGGAATTGGTATTGCTCGATCAGGCGGTCCAGCAGGTCGGGATCGCGGCGCTGCAGACCACGCGCCAGGGCTTGGTTTTCGACCTTCATCAGCACAGAAAACGAACAGGCCGGCAGCGCCGCCGCTTGGTGAGCATTGTGGTTCGAAATGGCCGGAAATAGGAACGTCGCGCTCATTGTACAGAGGTATACGAGGCAGCACGCGGAAAAGACGCAGGCGGGGCGGGAGGGCTTTAGATCGTTCTACTTAGAGGCTCAGGCGTCTGGTCGTTCGGCGTCGTCTGCGGGTTCGGCGCTTGGTATAGTAGACTTCTTTTGCGTCGATAGATGATGCGCACAAGCCGGCCCGGCTTTTGCGCAACATGTTGCAGCAGGAGCGCGGAACGGCGCATCCATTTAGAGCGAGGCATGCATGTCTGAATTCGGCAAGGAAGGGTCATTTGTAATTCTGTGGGCGGGCGAAAATCCCTCGGTACACGTGAATCTGCTGGAGAAACTGGAAGCCAACGGAATCGATTTTGACGACAAGGTGCTGGGCGATGATTCGGTAGCGCCGACCGCAGACCCTTTGCCTATCGACTGGAAGCCGCGGTTCGGATTTGAAGTTGCGGTTTTGTCCAGCGATTATCCGGCCGCGAAAGAACTGCTGGAAAAG
>JBBRZT010000198.1:0-7349 GCA_038236395.1 Candidatus Acidiferrales bacterium | reverse complement strand
ATTCTCGTTCAACACATGCCGGCGGCGTTCACCACTCAATATGCTGCGCAGTTGGCAGAGTTCACAAGCATTCGCGTGAAGGAAGCCGAAAACAACGAATCGATCGTGCCCGGCACTTTCTACATTTGCCCCGGCGGACAGCATCTGCGCGTGCTGTCTACTGGCCGCATCCAACTTGACTCCAGTTCCGGCCGCATCAACGGCTATCTACCCAATATCGACATCACTATGGAAAGCGTCGCGGCATTTGCCGGCCCGCTCAGCATGGGCGTGGTTCTTACCGGCATGGGCAACGACGGAGCCGGCGGCGTAACCGCCATCAAAGCGGCGGGCGGCCTGGTATTGGCTCAAGATGAAGCCACCTCGGTAATCTTTGGAATGCCGGCGGAAGCCATCAAGACCGGCGCGGTAGATCGCGTTCTCGGCATCGACGACATTTATCCCGCCATTGAGAAGCAGGTGTTGGCCATTTGCCAAAACGCACCAGCGGGAGTTCGCTGATGCGTTTCCCACCCGCGGCCAAGACCACGGCTCCGCATACCGAGCAAATCATTCTGTTCCGCGTAAGCGGGCAGCTGTTCGCCGTGTCGTCCGGTTCGGTGCAGGAAGTGCGCAGCGTCGACAGCCTGGCGGGCTCGGCCACCGAAATCAGCGCTCCGGGATTGAAAAAAGTTCGGCACATCGTACGCCGTGGCGACAAAACGCTCTTTGTGGTGAATGGCGCGCTGCATTTTGGGCTGCCGTTAACCTCCGGCCTTTTGGTTTTTGTTTTGCGCCGCACGCGCACGGCCTTACTTATCGACGGAATCGAGAAAATGACCACCATGACGCGCCTTCAGGCGCTGCCGCAGGCGTTCTGCAACGAAGAGCGCAATTGGTATCGCGGCGTAACCGCTCTGGATCAGAACGTCGTGCCCGTGGTCAGGCCCGAAGGCTTTTTGACCTCCGAAGAAATCACGCTACTCGAACGTTCAATGGCACCCGCGCCATTGGCTTCTGAGATTGCGGAAAGTTCCACAGGACCGATCCATGACGCCGCGGAATGATCTGGGCGCGCAATCATTCGTGCTCCTGCGGCTCGGAGACCGGCGTTTTGCCATGGTTGCAGAACAAATCGCCGAGCTTGTCGCTCCCAGCCGCGTCTTTCGTTTCCCGCATCGCACGGAAACCGTGGAAGGCGTGATTCTCCGTCGCGGCAGGATCGTTCCGGTGTGTGACGTGGCCGACCAACTGATTGGTAAGAGCCTGTTGACTCGACGCTTTTATCTCATTGCGGTGCGCAATTACGGCGCGAAATCCGAGTGGGTCGCGTTGCCCGTTACCGGAGAATGCGAGTTGATCTCTGCCGATATGTCTCCCGCCGGCGAATCCGATGCCGCCCATGTTTCGGGCTGGATATCGCACGAAGGAGACGTCATTGAAGTCTTGAATATCGATTCACTCACGCCCGGACCTGGCGCAACAACTCCGGCGCGGGTTCCATTGGCATTGCAGGAGGCCACCTCATGATGATCGCCGGCCGCCCCGCCAAAATTCTGCTCATTGACAGTAACGTTTATTTTGCAAAGCGCATCTCGGACGCGTTGAAGCGCGAGGGCTTCGAGGTAGTGGCCGCAAATCAGGCTTCGTTTGCGCTGACCACTCTGGAATATGACATGCCCGCCGCCGTTCTGTGCGCCACCAACATGCGCGAAATGGGAGCACTCGAGATCGCCGGTATTATTCACGCCGACCCAAAAAATAGTGAGCTTCCGATCATCGCCATCGGCGACGGCAGCCAGGGCGCGCTGATGGAATCTTTCCAGGCTGGATGCGACGACTACATCGACCGCCACCGTCCACCGGCCGCGATTGCCGCGCATGTCCGGCAAATTATCGAAAGCAAAGCCGAGGGTTTTCACCCCACGCAGATGCTGGCGCAGTCGGACACCAGCCTCAGCGGCAATCTTATGCATCACGATCTCCCCGGCGTGATTCAGATGCTGGGCCACGCTCGGCAGACTGGCGCGTTGCACATCAATGCCGGAGAAACCGATGCCTTGCTGTTTTTTGACGGTGGAGAAATCTCTCACGCGGAGTGCGGCAATCTTTTTGGCGACGAAGCGGTGATTCATGTTTTGAAAGGCGTGCAGGGCATCGACGGCATTTACAAATTTGTATACGGAAACACTTCCTTGCAGCGCACCGTGCTGCGAACGGCCACGGACCTAATGCTAGATGCCATGCGGGAATTCGACGAAGCTGTGCACGACATGGCGGACAGGAACGCACTATGAGCGAATCAGAAGCCATCACCATGCCGCCGCTCAGCGAGGCTCCCGTCAAGCGCCCGCCGACGGTGTACTTCATCGACGACAGCGCCACGATGCGAGAAGTCATCAAGATTGCGTTCCGCCGCGAAAATATCAACGTGATCACCTGCGCCGACGCCGCCTCTGCAATGGCGCAATTCGAACAAAATCGCCCGGATGTGGTGATTACCGACGTGATCATGCCCGACCAGGACGGCTACGCAGTTTGCAGCCAGATCAAACAACACCCCGAATTCGGCGGCATCCCGGTGGTGCTGATGTCTGGAGTGGTAAACAAAAGTGTCGCTGACAAAGCCGTCGCCGTGCAGGCCAACGAGCTGATCCGCAAGCCCTTTCAACCGCAAGAGCTCATCGGACGCGTAAAAACTCTGCTAGGTCCCAAAGAAACGTCGGCACCCGAGCCGCGCGAACGCGCCAGCTCGTCTGCGCTGCAGAGTCTGTTCGCTCCGCCACCGGCAGTAATACCCACCGCGCCTCCGCCAGTTATACAAGTTGCACCGGCGTCTCTTGAACCGGCATGGCCTCGCGCACTCGCAGAAGCCTTCACTCCTCTGCTGCCGCCATTTACGGCAAACCCCGCGCGAACCTCAGCCGAGCTTCAACCGGTCCAGCTGTCTTCTCACGCGAGTCAGCACGCGGCGCCCGCGTCCCCGTCGTCTTCGGAAATCGCCAAGCTTCGCGGAGAAATCGCCCGCGTAGAGCTACTGGTGAAAAAACTCCAAACCGAGCTGCAACTCGAGCGCGAATACAATCAAGCCCTCGAACAACAGATTCGCAATTTAATCGCCTCGAATTGAATTTTCCCCGAAAAAGAGGATCGGCAACAGTTGTAGGAGGAAGATTCCGTCGTTAGCAATGGGCGGGAAATTAATTTACTCGCGGGCCGCTCAACAAATCGTGCACGGCCCGCAGAATTAAAGCTCTGCTGAATGGTTTGCTCAACAATCGCAGCGCCGGATCGGAATGTACCGACTCCGCCGCCGCATACTCACTGTAACCGGACATGAAGATCACCTGCAGCCCCTGGCGTTTGGCCTGTAGCCGTGCCGCCAATTCCTGTCCTGTTATTCCCGGCATGACCATGTCCGTGACCAGCAGGTCGATCGTGCCCGCGTGCTTTTCCGAAAGCTGCAGGGCGTCCGCTCCGTCACGGGCTTCCAAAACGGTGTAGCCACCCGACTCCAGAAACTCGCGCGCTACTTCGCGTACTTCCTGCTCATCCTCTGCCAGCAAAATCGTGCCAGCCCCGCGCGGAGCCTCTGTCGAACTTTCATCCAGAACCTCTTCTTCCACCTGGTCGACTCGCGGCAAATAAATCTTGAAGGACGTTCCCTTGCCGACTTCGCTGTAAACCCAGATGTATCCGCCGCTTTGTTTTACCACGCCATAAACGGTCGCCAGTCCCAGTCCCGTGCCCTTGCCCTGCACTTTGGTGGTGAAAAAGGGTTCGAAAATGTGCGCCTGGGTTTCGGCGTCCATGCCCGTCCCGGTGTCCGAGACGGCCAGCAGTACGTAGCGCCCCGGCGGCACCAACGGATGCACGAAGCTGTAGGCATGGTCCAATTCCACGTTGGAAGTCTCGATCAGTAACTTCCCGCCGCCCGGCATGGCGTCACGCGCGTTGACAGCCAGATTCATGATGATCTGTTCCATCTGACTGGCGTCGGCGCGAATCACTCCCAGGTCAGCGCTGATTCGCAGGATCAGGTCGATGTCTTCCCCGATCAGACGCGGCAACAGCTTTCCCATTTCTTCCACGACGCCATTCACGTTCATCACTCGCGGCTGCAAGACCTGCATGCGGCTGAACGCCAGGAGCTGGCGGGTTAGTGCGGCGGCTCGATCGGCGGCGCGCTCAATTTGTTCGATCTTTTTCTGGGCCGGGGCGGAAACGGGCAACACATTCAGCAGCAGTTCGGTATGGCCCTTGATTACCATCAACAAATTGTTGAAGTCGTGCGCCACGCCACCCGCAAGGCGACCCACGGCTTCCATTTTTTGCGCTTGCCGCAGTTGTTCTTCCAGCGCATGCCGCTCGCTGATGTCCTGCGCCACCAACAGACGAGCGTTGCGGTCCGCATAATCGAGTCGGTGTGAAACTGCTTCTACCTCGATAACCTTGCCGTCTTTCTTGCGATGCTTCCATATGCCTTCGTAATGGCCCAGTCCGTTCCATTCCCGAAGATGTTCGCGCAGTGCGGCATGTTCCTCTTCGGGACGCAGGTCGAACAGCGTCATGCCTTCGAACTCTTCTGCGGTATATCCGTACTGGCGGACAGCGGCGTCATTCACCTGCAAGAACTGCAATGTCGCGGAGTCGACTACCCAGGTGGGCAGCGGATTATTCGAAAAGAGCAGCCTGAAGGTCGATTCGCTCTTGCGTAAGGCGTCTTCGGAAGCGCGGCGCTCAATCGCCAGCGCGATATGCCCGCCGACGGAATCGAGAAATTCCAGGTCGCGAATGTCATAGGCATTCTGGTCTTCATAATGCTGCACCACCAGCACTCCGATGGTTGCAGTAGGAGTCTTCAGCGGCACTCCCAGCCACGCGGGCGACGGCGAACCCACCAGTTCCACATCCTCATTGGCCGCCAGCCGGTCGAATTCCATCTGAGGAATCAACATTCCCCGGCCGGTGCGAAACACGAACGCGGTGCAGCTTCTCCCCACCTTTTGCGGCGGAGGCGCCGAGTCGAAGCGGTCGGCGAAGAAAGGAAAATGAAACGATTCGCGTTCGGCATCGTGCATAGCGATGAAGCAATTCTCGGCATACAAGACTTTTTTTAATGATTGATGGATGTGGCGAAGCAGCTGGTCAAGATTGGAAGTCTGGTTCAATGCGTGAATCACTTCGAAAATGACCTGCCGCTCAGCCTCCATTCGCTGCAGGTCGGTTATTTCCAGAAGACTTAAGACAATTCCGGCTTCGCTCTGGCTCGGATGACGGCGCGCTTCCACGTCAAACCACCGCCAGCCCGCGTCTTGATGCCGTAACCGGCACCGCACGTTGACCTTGGTTTCCATCGTCGCGCCCAGGCGGGAAAGGACAGCCTGAAACAGGTCCAGATAATCTTCGTGAATGAACTCGGCGATAGGCTTGCCCGTGACAGTTTCGGGAGAGTGGCCGAGCACTTCGCGAAAAGCGGAGTTTGCAAAAAGAATATTTCCTTCGGTATCGAGGACGGCGATAAGCTCACGGACGCATTCGAACAGCTCGGGCAACGAGCCCGCGGCGGTGGCGATGTCGAGATCCGGAGAGGTCGGATGAGACATGGGTGTCCGTTTACTGGCTATTATTCTCGCCGTAACATGTTCTTAGTAAATCAGGCGGACGGGCAATAACCGTAGAACCATCATAGGAGTTTTCACTGTGATTGCAGAAATCGCCTGCAAAACAGGCGCGAAATGATGACTGTACCAACGTACAGGTACCGCCCTTTGCGGCAGTACGGACGCTGTCGCAGCGAATCAGCTATGCCGAATTCGGAATTTGATCGCTAAGGAGACCGCAAATGCATGAGACGTGGAAGGATATGTTCGTTCTGGCGGTGCCGTTGGCCGAGAAAATCCTGCGGCCAATTTTTGTCTACGCTTTCCTGGTGATCAGCTTGCGGCTGTCGAAAAAACGCGAGTTAGTACAATTGAACCCCTTCGATTTGGTCGTTCTGCTGACACTTTCCAACACGGTGCAAAACGCCATCATCGGCGACGACAACACGGTCAGCGGCGGAATTATCGGCGCCACTTCCCTCCTGATTGTGAATTATTTGGTGGTCCGCTTTCTCTATGACCACAAAAAGCTCGATCAGCTCGTCGAGGGCCACGCCGATGTGCTCATCGAAAATGGCGAAGTCCGCAGCGAACGCCTGAAGAAGGAACTGATCAGCCATTCGCAACTGGAAGCGGCCGCCCGCAAGCAGGGATTCGAATCATTGGACGAAGTGCAACGATGCATCCTGGAACCGGGCGGCACCCTGACCTTCGTGGGCAAAAAGCCCGCCAGCGACGACATTCGTCACCAGGAACTGGTGACGCGACTGGAAAGCTTGATGCAGGAAGTGGTCCGCCTCCGCGGCACTCCGCCTCCTGCAAATGCGTAGTCTGGCCGAACTAGTGTAAGAGGAAGCCGGTACCCGCCATCACAATGCCGACAAGGGCCACCGCGATGCCGGCAATCCAAAAACCGCGGCGCTTGGTTAGCAGGGTAATCGAACAGATCACCAGCCCGATTTCCAGCAGCGCCTCTCCGCCGTCGAAACGGTCGGCCCGGTGGCTGATGACGTCGCGCTCTTTTTCCAGATCCTTGGCTTTCTCACTGATGTTTTCCTTGTCGCCGTTATATCGCTCCACTTCTTTTGCGTATTTCTCCTGCAGCTTGGCAGTCTTTTCCTTGTCCAACGGGGTGATGGCGCCTAGCAGGTCGACCATGCTCTGCATTTCGTGCAACCGAATGTTTTTCGCCTGGTAATAAGCCCATTGATCGGTGGCCTGCGACTGCAGCAAGAGTTCTTCCGTGTGGGCGCGGTGGCCGAGCAGAGTCACCGCCGCGATGAACACGGCAAGAATGGAAAGTGTTACGGAAACAGGCAGCACCAGCGGGTGATTGCCGTGTTCTTCGCCGGTCTCTGGTAATTCAAACCCCTCGGCCATCGAGTTGATTCTCCTTTTGGCGATTGCGTTCAGAAACGGAAACGAATACTCTAAGCCTTCAGCGCGTCTTCTGCCGCTGAGAGCGTGCTGTCGATATCGGCGTCCGTATGCGCCGCCGACAAAAACGCCGCCTCAAACTGCGACGGCGCCAGAAAAATACCATGTTCCAGCATATTTCGGAAAAACTCTCCGTAACGCTTGGTGTCTGACTTTTTGGCTTCGCTATAATTGCGCACCGGTTCCGAAGTGAAAAATATTGTCGCCAGCGAGCTAACCGCGTTCACCTGTACCGCGATGTTCGCCTTGGCCGCGGCATCGCGAAGCCCCTGCACAAGCCGCTGGCCTCTTTTTTCGATCACTTCATAGAAACCCGGCGCGGCCAACTCT
>JBBRZT010000197.1:0-7397 GCA_038236395.1 Candidatus Acidiferrales bacterium | reverse complement strand
ACGTATGGCGTGGTGCCGCTGGCGCAGATGCCGGCGACCACGTCCTTGCGCGTCAATTTGACGGCGCGCAGATCGCGCTCGGCATTCGCGGGCGAATCTTCAGCGCCTTCTACCGCGTCGGTCACCGCGCGGCGGCCTCCGGCAATCAAGGCCTGCACCAGTTTTGGCGAAGTTCCAAACGTGGGCGGGCATTCGGCGGCGTCGAGGATGGCGAGGCGTCCGCTGGAGCCCGCGCCTACATAGATGAGGCGGCCGCCGCTACGAATCGCTTTCACGATGGCGTCGACGGCGCGAGCAATGGCGGGAAGCGCGCGGCCGACCGCGGCCGCAACCTTGCGGTCCTCGCGATTCATCAGGCGCACGGTTTGCAACGCGCTCAGGCGGTCGAGATTTGTCGACGCCGGATTGCGCAGTTCGCTGCGCCTGTCTTCTTTGAGCTTTGGAGCGGGCTTTGCAGGCACGGTTGCATTATAGCCGCGCGTGGCGGTGGACCGGGGCTTAAGCGCTCCAAAACGGCGTCGGCTGGCGGACAAACTGATAATAACTTCACGAAACCTGAAATTCTCTAGTTGCAAAGACACAGGCGGGATTCGGCTATCATGAAACGCACGGATTTTCGGGGCAGATCTTTGGAAATCGCACTCACAAACATTCTCAACCGGTTGTTTGAGCGGCATTTCGGTTCGCCGGTGACGCGCGTGCAGCCGCTGCAGGGCGAGTTGGGCGGTTCTGGGCGCCAGATTATCCGTCTTTCCGGCGCGACAAACGCGGCGATCGGTATCGTGTACGGCGTGCGTGAAGAAAATGTGGCGTTCCTGGAATTTTCCAGGCACCTTCGCAAACACGGGCTGCCGGTACCGGAAATTTACGGCGAAGACCTGGACCACGGCGTGTACCTGGAAGAGGACCTGGGCAACACCACGCTGTTCGAATTTCTGTCGAAAAATCGCAGTGGCGAAACGATTGCCCCGGCTGTGGTGGAAGCGTACCGAAAAGTGGTGGAGATTTTGCCGCGCTTTCAGGTGGAGGCCGGGCGCGACCTGAATTACAAAGTGTGTTATCCCATCGGCAGCTTCGACCGCCAGTCGATTGCCTGGGACCTGAACTACTTCAAATATTATTTTTTGCGCCTCGCGGGCGTGCCTTTTAATGAGCACGCGCTGGAAGAAGATTTCGGGCGCCTGACCGATTTTTTGATGACCGCGGACCGGGAATATTTTCTGTATCGTGATTTTCAGTCGCGAAACATTATGCTGCGCGACGGGCAGCCGTTTTTTGTGGATTATCAGGGCGGGCGGAAGGGCGCGTTGCAGTACGACATCGCTTCTTTGTTGTTCGACGCCAAGGCGGATTTACCGGCGAAGCTGCGCGAGGAGTTGCTTGAGCATTATCTCGATGCGCTCGCGGGCTACATCAAGCTCGATCGCGATGCATTCATGAAGCATTACTACGCGTACGTATATGTGCGCATCATGCAGGCGCTGGGTGCTTACGGATTTCGCGGATTTTACGAGCGCAAAGCGCACTTCTTGCAAAGCGTTCCGTACGCGATAAAAAATGTACGCTGGATGTTGCACAACGCTACGCTGCCCATCGAGTTGCCCACGCTGATGGCTGCGTTTCAGGGGATGCTGGCGTCGGAGAAATTGCGGGGGCTGGAATCCGAAGGCGGAAACATCACGTTGCGCATTTTTAGCTTTTCTTTTCACCACTCATTGCCGAAAGATGAGACCGGGAATGGTGGAGGATTTGTGTTTGATGCGCGCAGCCTTCCGAATCCTGGGCGCGAAGAGCGCTTCAAGCCACTGACCGGTAAGGATGTCCCGGTGATCGAATATCTCAATCAACAGGAAAGCGTGCGCCAGTTTTTTGCCGGCGTGACTTCTTTGGTGGATGCCAGCGTGAGCAGTTATCGTCAGCGCGGATTTAAACACGTGATGGTGTCGTTCGGCTGCACTGGCGGGCAACATCGCTCGGTTTACCTGGCGGAGCAACTGGCGAAACATTTTCGCGCGAGGAAGGGTGTTGAAGTGGCGGTGCGGCACCTGGAATTGGAGAAGATGGGCAAGTGATGGCCGCTCCGCATCAAGCCGGCGCGATAAAGGCGGCCCTGTGAAAGCGATGGTGCTGGCTGCCGGGCTGGGCACGCGGTTGCGTCCGCTTACCGATGACCGTCCCAAAGCGCTTGTCGAAGTGGGTGGGCGGACACTGCTGGAAATTACGCTGGCGCGGCTGCGCACGTTCGGAATTCGCGAAGTGATCGTCAACGTGCATCACTTTGCCGACCAAGTGATTTCGTTTCTGGAGGCGTATGCCAATTTTGACATGCGCATTGCGGTATCGCGCGAGAATGTCCTGCTGGATACCGGCGGCGGATTGAAAAAGGCCGGCTTGTTCTTTCTTCAGGATGGCAATTCCAACGCGGAGCCTTTTGTGCTCCACAACGTCGACGTGGTGAGCACGATTGATCTGCAGCGCATGGTGGCATTCCACAGCGAGACTCAAGCGCTGGCCACGCTGGCGGTGCAGGAGCGGGATTCCAGCCGCCAGTTGGTCTTTGATGAGAACTCGCAACTTTGCGGCCGCAGAATCCGGAGAGATCAGAACGCGGCGATGGTGCGTCCCGCGAAAGAAACTAAGGAGCTGGCGTTTAGTGGGATACATATTATTTCGCCGCGGTTGTTGCCGTTAATGAAGGAAGAGGGCGTTTTTTCCATCATCGATTGTTATTTGCGGCTGGCGGGCGAGGGAGAAAAGATTGCTGCGTTTCGCGCGGACGAATATTACTGGCGCGATTTAGGGAACCCCGCTGATTTGCAGCAGGCCGCGCGAGAAGTGGAACGGGGAATCTACCCGGACTAGCCGGTCATGGAAAGTGGAACGACCTCAGCGAGAGTCCTGCTTGAGCGTAAAAAACTAGTGAGAAGCGTGAGCGGGTGTGGCGATTCCCAGCGATTCCATGACCGCGTCGTGTAGCGCGGGGCGTACTTGGGCGATTTTCTGATTTTCGCGTGTGGGATTGACGCGATTGGTGAGCAGCACTACGAAAAGATCGCGGGCGGGATCGATCCAGATGGATGTACCGGTGAATCCGGTGTGCCCGAAACTGTGGGCCGAAAAAAAGTGGCCGCTGGATCCGCTTTCCGTGGGGACTGCCCAGCCGAGAGTGCGCGTGCCATTCGAAAGCGGTTGCGGCGCGGTGAAGAGCGCGACGGTGGCGCGGCGCAGAATGCGTTCGTGTGCGTAGCTGCCGCCGTTGAGCAGCATCTCACAAAACGCGGCGAGATCGGGGGCAGTGCTGAACAGGCCGGCGTGACCGGAAACGCCGCCGATGGCGAAAGCGTTTTCGTCGTGAACTTCTCCCTGTAGCAGGCGATGGCGCAGATTATTGTCGATTTCCGTGGGCGCGATTTGGGGCCAGAGTTTTTTGGGCGGGCGGAACATGGTGTTGGACATCTTCAGCGGATCGAAAATGTAAGCCTTGGCGAGGTCGTCGAGAGTGCGGCCGGTGAGGCGCTCGGCGATTTCGGCCATGAGAATGATGCCCAGGTCGGAATAGTCTTCTTTGGTGCCGGGCTCGTAGTCGAGCGGCTCGGCAAAAATTCTGGCGAGCGTGTCCTGCTTGCCTTTCGAAGTGCGCCAATATTCCTTGAAGGGCGGCAAACCGGAAGTGTGGGTCAGCAGATGGCGCACGGTGACTTTGCTGCGCCATTCTTTCTGCTGGGGGTTGGCTGCCCACTCCGGCAGATAACGGTCGATGCGCGCGTCTAAATCCAGCGGAACGGGGAAATCGCCTTCGGCGAGTTTGGCGACCAGCGTGGTGGTGGAGACAACTTTGGTCAGCGAGGCGATGTCGTATTTCGTTTGCAGGGTAACGGCAGCGGCTTGCGCGTCATAGCTAAGCTTGCCGAAAGAGTGGATGGCGACTTTACCCTGATAGCCGATGGCCAGCGTGGCGCCGGGAAAAGCTTTGTCGGCAATGGCTTTTTCGATGACGTTGTAAGCGAACTGCAATTCTTTGTCGGCCTTGGCGTCCGTGGGCTGCACGGTCATGGGATCGACTGGGCGCGAAATGCCGAAGCCGGCTTTCAGATTGATGCCCGGAATCGTGACGGGCAGGTGGCCGCCAATGGGAATTTGTCCAAAAAGCGCGCGAGCGATAGAAATTTGCGCGACATCGCTGATGCCGAAAGCGGCGAGCCAGGTTTGGGCTTGCGGGAAATTTTCGATCAGGTAGGGGCTGCCGAATCCCACGGTGATTACCGGCTTGCCGGCGTGGAAAATTTGTTCGGCGAGGGCGGCCTGGTCGGGCGGCACGTCGACGTTGCCTTTGCGATCGCTGACGCGGACAAATAAAGCGAGTATCGCGATGTCGTAGGAATCGGCGGGCGGTAGTTTTAGCGTGTCGGCTTTTACAAATCGCGTGTCGGCACGCAGCGTCGTGACCGAATCGAAGCGGGAGCGCAGTTCGCGCTCGAGGTCTTCGCCGGGATAAGGCTCGGGGTCGGCATAAAAAGCGAGCAGCAGCGCGCGCGAAGGTTTTGTGGCGTCGAGCGGCAGGCGATTCGGCGTGTCGCGAAGGAGCGTGACGCCGCGATCGGAAATGTCCTGCGCTTCTTTTTGCCACGGCGCGCGGCCGAATTTCTCGTTGATGGCGTTCAGATCGACGAGCTTGTTTTTGTTGAGGTCGAGGCGCGCTTTGGCGGACAGGATGCGGCGCACGGAAGCATCGAGGCGCTGGCGCGAAATGCGGCCGGACTTTACCGCGTCTTGCAGCGCTTCGAAGGCGGCGTCGGGAACTGGCGGCATGAGCAGCGCGTCGGCGCCGGCGAGAACGGCGCGCACGGCGGCTTCGCCGGGAGCAAACCGCGTGGTGATGCCGCCCATGTCCATGGCATCGGTGACGACCAAACCCTGGAAGTGAAGTTCGTCGCGCAACAGGCCAGTCAAAACGCTGTTCGAAAGCGTGGCGGGCGTGTTGGGATCGGGCTCGAGAGCGGGAATGGAGAGGTGGCCGGTCATGATGCTGCCGACTCCCGCGGCAATCGCGGAGCGGAACGGAATTAGTTCCAGATGCTCGAGGCGATTTTTGTCGGCGCGGATCACCGGTAGATCGATGTGCGAATCGGCGGCGGTGTCGCCGTGCCCGGGGAAATGCTTGGCGGTGGCGAGGCCGCCGTTTTCTTCCACGCCGCGCACGAAAGCGGAGACGAATTCGGCGACGCGCTGGGGACTTTCTCCGAACGAGCGAGTATTAATGATGGGATTGCCGGGATTATTGTTCACGTCGGAAACGGGCGCGTAAATCCAGTGAATGCCGACGGCGCGGGCTTCCAGTGTGGTGATTTTCCCCATGGTGTAGGCGTCGGCTGTATTTCCACCGGCGGCCAGGGCCATCGCGGTGGGGAAAGAGGTGCCTTCGTCGAGGCGCATCGCCGAGCCGCGTTCGAAATCTGCGCCGATGAGTAGAGGCAATTTGGAGCGGGCCTGCAATTGATTGGTGAGGACCGCCGTCGGGTAGGCCTGGCTCTTGATGATGCCCAGCGGCGACATCTGCGTGACGTTGATGAAGCCGCCGACGTGCAAGTCGTCGACATCGTGCATCATTTTTCGATACGCGGCGGCATCGGTGGCGGTGAAGCTGCCGTGATAGGTGGTGAAGAGGAGCTGGCCAATTTTTTCATCGTCGGTCATTTTGCGCAGCGTGGCTTCCACCCATTGTCTGTTGGCGGCGGAAAGCGCGCGCAGGCCTGAAGTTTTTGGAGAGCGTGGCGCAGGCTTCGGCGCGGCGGATTTCTTCACCGTGGAGGGATTAGTTTGCGTGCGCGCAGTGTAGGCCATAAGAAAAGTGACGGTGACAATGAGCAGCGATAGAACGCGGGCGCGCCGGTGCTTCATCGGAGGTGAATTTTTCCGGGGCCGTGCATGCTCTGGCTTTGTATATAGCACACGCACTTTGGCGCGACAAACAACTCGCGAGAGAGGTGTTCCAGAATATCATTGCGACATATGAGCCCAGCGATGAAATACGGGGGATGGCGGTGGAGCGGAGTGTGGCAGCGATTTTTGGCGCTGCAGCTTTGTGGATTGATCATGACGGGGGCGTTGCTTGGCGCGGGGCCGCAACGCACACGGCGAAAAACTCGGACTCGACATGCTGCGCGGGCCGCCAGAGTGCAGGCGGGGGTGGATGCATTGGAAGCGCAGCGCTTCGCGCCACTGCGCGGGAAGCATGTGGGGATCATCACCAATCACACCGGCGTGAATGCGCAGGGCAAGACCACCGTGGACGTTCTCACGCACGCGCCCGGAGTGCAGGTGGTGGCGATTTTCAGTCCTGAGCATGGCTTGGGCGGAAGCCGAGATGAGAAAATCTCGTCAGCGAAAGATCCGGTGAGCGGATTGCCGGCTTACAGCCTGTACGGCGACACGCTGCGGCCGACGGACGAGATGCTGGCGGGGATCGATGCGCTGGTTTTTGATTTGCAGGACGCGGGCGTGCGCTTCTACACCTACACGACGACGATGGCGTACTGCATGGAAGAAGCGGCGAAAAGAAAGATCGCATTTTTTGTGCTGGACCGGCCGAACCCGCTGAACGGCGAAATCGTGGAAGGGCCAGTGCTGGATGCGGACAAGACCAGTTTCACCGCATACTTTTCGCTGCCGGTGCGCTATGGACTGACGATTGGGGAACTGGCGCAATTATTTAATGCGGAAAACCAGATGCATTGCGATCTGCACGTGATCGAAATGAAGGGCTGGAAGCGAAATTACTTCTATGAGGATACCGGGTTGCGTTGGATACCCCCGTCTCCGAATCTGCGCACGCTGAAGGGTTCGATTCTTTATCCCGGGCTGGAGATTTTGCAGAACGCCGGGGTTTCAGTCGGCCGAGGCACGGAAACGCCGTTCGAGGAGTTTGGCGCGCCGTGGATGCGCGGGGAAGACGTTGCGGCGCGGCTGACTGAACGACATGTTGCCGGATTGAGATTTGTGGCACAGGATTTTATCCCTGTGGTGGGACTGAATGCGGGACAGCGATGCGGCGGAGTGGCTATTCGAGTGATGGACAAGCGCGTGGTGCGCTCAATGAGCATGGGGATAGAGATTGCGAGCGTGTTGCACACACTGTATCCGGAGAAATTCGATGCGGCCAAGATTTTGCCGCTGACCGGGAACGCAGAAACGGTGAAGCTGTTGGAGGCAAACGCGCCAGCAGAGGAGATTGTGGCCGGCTGGAAAGCGGACCTGGCGGCGTTTGAAGCGATGCGCCGGAAGTATTTGTTGTACAAATAGAGGTGCGGTTTTTTCAGATGTAACTGAGTTGTACTTAAGCGCGAGGGATTTGCGGATGCGAATTGTTTCGTTGTTGCCATCAGCCACCGAGATACTTT
>JBBRZT010000196.1:0-7455 GCA_038236395.1 Candidatus Acidiferrales bacterium | reverse complement strand
GCCGACGGTGCTGGCAGAGCATGTGTCTATACCGCTGCGGGATTCGGTGAAACTGGTAAATAAAATCAGCCAGAATTTGCACACGGAAGTTTTGCTGCGGACGGCGATGCGGCAAACGGCGGCGACGTGGAGTTCTCCCGACGAGCTGATGAAATTCGCGGCGGGTTTTTATGCGGGGGTCGGGATTGCGTCGGGCGATGTGATCCAGACGGATGGCTCGGGATTATCGCGGCATGACATGGTGACGCCGCGGGCGGTGGTGGCGCTGCTGCGCTGGGCGCAGTCGCAGCCGTGGTTTGAAAGTTATTATGCCTCGCTGCCGGTGGCGGGAATTGACGGGACGCTGGAAGAGCGGATGAAAAATACTCCCGCGGCGGGTCGCGTGCATGCGAAGACGGGATCAGTTGAGCACGTGAGGACCATGTCGGGATTTGCGGAAACGGCGGGTGGGCGGCGATTGGTGTTTTCGTTTTTGAGCAACAACCAGTCCGGGAAAAATCACGCGGCCACCGACGCGTTGGCCGGGTTGTGCGTAGCGATGATCGAGGAATTCAATGCGGTGCCTGCGAAACGTTCCAGAGAACATAAGCGGCCACACTAGAGGGGGAAATGGAAAAAGAGCTGATCGTGACAGTGTTTGGAAGTTCGCGTCCGCGAGAGAACGATGCGGAATACGGCGAGGCTCGTTTGCTGGGGCGACTGCTGGCGGAGAAGGGTTTTGCGGTGTGCAGCGGAGCTTACGGCGGCACGATGGAGGCGGTATCGCGCGGGGCGAAAGATGGCGGCGGCAAAACTTACGGGGTGACGGCGGATGCTTTTGCGGCGGCGAAAGCGAATGAGTGGGTGGACGTGGAGGTGCGGGTGGCCACGTGGCAGGAACGCTTGTTTGAGTTGATTCGCCTGGCGGACGGATTTGTGGCGTGCAAAGGCGGGACGGGAACTTTGGCGGAGCTGGCAGTGGTGTGGGAAATGATGAACAAGTTGGTGATGGCGGCGAAACCGTTGGTTGCGCTGGGAGAATTCTGGCAGCCGATTATCAAAAGTGTGCGGGAAGTGGAGGCGGGTCCCGGGAATCCGTGGGCCGAGGGAAAAGGCGAGATGGTGCGGAGCGCGGCTGCGCCAGCCGAGGCGGTGGATTTTTTGGTGGCGAGTTTGCGTTCACGGAAGGAAATTTAACGCGAGATGGCGCGGACGGCGCAGGACGTACTGGAATTCGACAAGCTGCTGGAATTGCTGCAGCAGAGAACAACTTGCGCGCCTGGACGGCGATTTGTGGATGGGCTGCATCCTGGCGCGGATCGCGGGGCGGTTACGGCGGCGTTTGCGTTGATTCGCGAGGCGCGGGAATGGCTGCGGGCCGGGCGGGAATTGGGTTTCGGGGCGCTGGCCGATCCGGAGGGGTGGCTGGAGCGCATTGCGGGGCCGGGGATGGTGCTGGAGGCGAAGGAATTTCTGGACGCGGCTACCTTGCTGGAAACATCCGGGTGGCTGCGGCAACAATTTCGCGAGGAAGAGACGAAATTTCCGTTGCTGGCGGCGCGCGCGGCGGAGTTGAGCGATTTCAAAGATACGCTGGCGGTAATTCGGAGGAGTGTTTTGCCGGGCGGAGAGATCAGCGACGATGCGTCGTCGGCGCTGCGGAAGATTCGCGTGAACATTACGCAGACGCGCGACGCGATTCAGAAAACGTTGAAACATATTTTGCGCACGAAGAATGCCGAGGCCGGCGAAGACTACGTTACGTTGCGCAACGACCGGTTTGTAATTCCACTGCGAGCGGAAAACCGGCGGAACGTGGCGGGAGTGGTCCACGGCGCTAGCGCCACGGGACAGACAATCTTCATGGAGCCGCTGGAGACGGTAGAGACGAATAACCAGCTGGTGCAACTGGCGGAAGACGAGGCGGTGGAGATTGTACGGATTTTGCGCGAGCTGACAGAAAGACTGCAGCGATTGCGGGAGCCGTTGCTGCTGGCGGCGGAAACGATTGCTGAGCTGGACAGCGTATTTGCGCGCGCGCGATTTGCGCAGGAGTTTGATGCGACGGTGCCGGAATTTTCGAGCGCGAGCGAACTGCGGCTGGAGGCGGCGCGGCATCCCGTACTGGAAAACAAGCTGCGCAAGGAAGGCCGCGCGGTGGTGCCGATGACGCTGGCGCTGGGCGGCGAAGAGAGGGTGCTAGTGATCAGCGGGCCGAATACCGGCGGAAAAACGGTGGCGCTGAAAACTACGGGGATCGCGGCGCTATCGGCGCAATCGGCGATTCCGGTAGCGGCGCAGCGCGCCGTGCTGCCATTTTTCGATCGCGTGCTGGTGGATATCGGGGACGAGCAGTCGATTGCGGCGGATCTGTCCACGTTTTCGGCGCACATGTTGAATTTGAAAGCGATGCTGGAGGTGGCGACTTCCGAGTCGCTGGTGCTGGCGGACGAGATGGGGACGGGCACGGCGCCGGAAGAAGGAGCGGCGCTGGCGGTGGCGCTGCTGGATGAATTTCGCTCGAAAAATTGTATTGTGCTGGCGACCACGCATCACGACCGGCTGAAGACCTGGGCTTCGACGACGGCGGGCGTGGTGAACGCGGCGGTGGAATTTGACGATGTGAATTTGCGGCCGACGTACCGCTTGATGGTGGGTGTGCCGGGGGGATCGAGCGGGATTGCCATCGCGCGGCGATTGGGAATTGCCGACTCCATCATCGAACGGGCTCGGGCTTTGATGGCGCCGGAATCTCTGGAAGCGGCGGACTTGATCGCCTATTTGCATCGCAGCCGCGATGAACTGGATCGCATGCAGCAGCAGATGGCGGCGGAGCGGCACGCGCTGGAAGAAGAACGCAAGAAATTGCGCGGCGAGTGGGTGGAGCGCCAGCAGAAACGTATCCGCGAGCTGGAAGAAAAATTCGGGGAGATGCAAAAGCGCTTCGACGAAAACGTGGCGCGGGTGGTGGAAGCGGTAAAGGAAAGAGAATTGCGCGGCTCGCTGGAAAAATCGGCGCGGCGCAAATCGCTGGAGGTGCGGGGCGAGGCGCGCGAAGAATTGAATGCCGCCGTGGTGCAGACCATTTCGGAATCGCAGCAGGATCTGGGTGCGCCTGCGGCTGGGAAAGAAAGCGTTGTGGCGGCGCAGTTGGTTCCCGGGGCGCGTGTGCGGGTGCGGGGATTCAGCAAGGCGGTGGTGCTGCGGCGCATTGATGGATCGTCGGCGGAAATTGAGGCGGGTCCTTTGCGCATGAAGGTGGGATTGGACGAAATCACCGAAGTGGAAAGCGCGGGCGAGGTTAGTCCTGCGAAGTCGACGAGGGGGAGCATTACCGTTCGCGCTCAGCCTACCGACGAGAATGTGGGCGGCGAAATTAATTTGATCGGATGCACAGTGGAGGAAGCGACCGGGCGAGTGGACAAATTTCTGGACGAAGCGGCGCTGGCGAATCGCTCGCGGGTGCGTATCATTCACGGGCACGGGACGGGCGCGCTGCGCAAAGGGCTGGCGCAATTTCTTTCGAAGCATCCACTGGTCGACAGCCAGTCTTTCGAAACAGAAGAGCGCGGCGGCAAAGCGGTGACGATTGTGGAGTTGCGGGCATAAATGGCGGAAGCGGGATCATTCGCGGAGCGCGTGAAGCAGCAGGCGGACATCGTTCGCGTGATTGGCGAATACGTGCGGCTGAAAAAGAGCGGGCAGAATTTTACGGGGTTGTGCCCGTTTCATGCGGAGAAGTCGCCTTCTTTCGCGGTGCATCCGGTGAAGCAGATTTACCACTGCTTCGGATGCGGGGTGGGCGGGGATGTTTTCAAGTTTGTGATGGAAGTGGATAAGGTGGCGTTTCCTGAAGCGATACGCATCGTGGCGGAAAAATGCGGAATCGCGATTCCGCGGCCGAAGGAGCGTTCTCCGGAGGAACGCAAAGAGAATCAGCAGCGCACGCTACTGGTGGAGATGCACCGCGAAGCGCAGACTTTTTTTGTGCAGCAACTGGGCGGCACGCTGGAAGGCAAGGCGGCGCGAGCGTACCTGGAGGATCGCGGACTAGACAAGGATGCGATCGCGCGATTTGGAATTGGATACGCGCCGAGCGGCGGGGACGCGCTACTGCGATTTTTGAAATCGAAATATAAAGAGCCGCTGCTGATTGAATCCGGGTTGGTGTCGCGGGACCAGAGCGGGGGCACCAGGATGTTCGACCGCTTCCGGCGCAGGATTACGTTTCCCATCGCTAACGAGTCGGGAAAAATTGTGGCGTTTGGTTGCCGGGCGCTGGGCGACGACCAACCGAAATATCTGAACTCGCCGGAAACGCCAATTTATTCGAAAAGCAATTTGTTGTATCACCTGGATCGCGCGAAGGAAGCGCTGCGCCGCTCGGATTTCGCGGTGCTGGTGGAAGGCTACATGGATGCCATTGCGGTGGCGCGCGCGGGGATCAGCAACGTGGTGGCCAGCTGCGGCACCAGCCTGGCGGAGCCACAGATCAAGCTGCTGTCGCGCTTTACCAAGCGGGTGATCGTGAACTATGACCCTGACACTGCGGGACAAATCGCTACGGAACGCTCCATATCGCTCTTGCTGGAGAATGATTTTGAAGTGCGGGTGCTGGCGCTGCCTGCCATGAACCTGACCAGCGGCGACGGCACCAAGTATTCCAAGAATGCCGATCCGGACCTTTATATCCGCGAAATGGGAGTAGAGGCGTACACCAAGCTGCTGAAAGAGGCGCCGCCGTATGTGGATTACCTGATCGGGCGGGCGCGGCACATGGATCTTTCCACCGGTGAAGGAAAACTGCGCGCGGTGAATTACCTTTTGCCTTACGTGCAGAAAATTCCCAATCGCCTGCTGCGATCGGAATGGGCCACGCGCATCGCACAGCAACTGCGGCTGGAAGAGCCGGTGCTGCGGGCGGCCTTGAGCAAAGCGGCCGCGGAACGCCGCAGCGGATTGAAAGTGGCGCCGGAACTGGTGGGCAGGGCAGCCAAGCCGGTAGAGCGGCGATTGATCCGCATGCTGGCGGAGGCGGACGACTTTCGGAAGGAATTAGCTGAACGGCTGAAAAATGCGCGGCTGTATGAAGGACTGGAGACAGAAAAAGTGTTCGCGGCGCTGATCGCGGCCAACCTGGCGGATATCGCGATGGACGCGACTGCAATCGCTGCCGGTCTGGAAGAACGCGACCGGCGGATGCTGTTCGAGATACTTTTCGAGGAGCCCAGCGAGTTGACGTGGGAAGAAGCGGAGAGTTGCATCGAATCGCTGCAAAACCGGCAGGCCGAGCGGGCTTTAGCGGAGGTGCAACGGAGTATTGAGGCCAACCCGCCAGCCACGGAGATGCGCAGCCTGCTGGAAAAGAAGCAGGAACTGATGCGGCGGCTGGCCGCGGGGCGTTAATTAGTTGAGAATCGGGACTGCCGAATTGGTGGCACGAACCGTGCCTTGGAGATATCCTACGATTTCCAACAATTAATACGTTGACGGGCTTGGAGTTAACCGTGTAGCGTAACAAGGTTTTACGCGTAACTGTTTTACCCTTAACTGCATCCTATAGACGTATTTGCAGGCTGGCAGGCGGGTTCATCGCGCGGAGAGCGGGCGCCGGGCGGATGAAGCGGCAAGAAGTGTCGTGGGCGCAGTGGCAATTCAAGAAAAATTCGACTGAAATTCAGGGGCAAGCCCCGCAGAGCGCGAAGCTGTCTGCCCGCGTGGAGTTTTGCGAATCACAAGTTTCGGTGGTCGACATTTGGGGAGGTAATTCGTGGCGGTAGCGGGACTGGAAGAAAAATACGATGCAGTACGCCAGCTCATTGCGGTAGGCAAAGAGCGCGGGTACCTGCTGTACGACGAAGTAAACGATTCGCTTCCTGCGGAAGTGCATTCGTCGGAAGAGATCGACGATCTGCTGACGACGTTTGAGCGCAACGGAATCGAGATTTACGAGGATGCGGCATCGGCCAAGGCGGCGCGCGCGGTGGAAACGTCCGCGGAACCGGGCGGCGATCACGACGCCGTGGTGGTGGAAAAAGAAGGCGGACACAGCGAGGATGGCGACCTGGATCTGACGCCGGGTTCGCTGGAAAAGACCAATGACCCGGTGCGCATGTACCTGCGCGAAATGGGCACGGTGCCGCTGTTGACGCGCGAAGGCGAAGTGACCATCGCCAAGCGCATCGAGCGCGGACAACTGGTGGTGATGAAGTCCATCACGCGGTCGCCGATTGTGATCAAGGAACTGATCGCGGTAGGCGAGGACCTGCGCAAGGGCGCGCGGTCCATCAAAGAGATTGTCGTTTTTGACGACGAAGAGCTCACCGAAGAAAAAATCGCCAACAAGACCAAGCAGACGCTGAAGTACATCGACAAGATCGCCAAGCTGTACGACACCGCGCTGAAGCAGGGCCTCAAGCTGGACAAGACGGCCAAGTCCAAAAAGAAGCCGTACATCCGGGCCAAGTGGGACGTAGCGCGCACGCGCGTGGAAATTTCGGTAGCCATTCGCGCCATTGTTTTTAATCCGCTGGAGAAGAAGCGGCTGATCGACAAGATGCGCGGAACGGTCGAGCGGCTGCAATCGCTGGAGCGCGAAGCCGGGCGGCTGGAACGCCGAGCGGACGTGGCTAAAGGCGACGTTGCTTCCGAGGCGCGCAAGGAATTGCGCAACCGCCGCGGAGAACTGAAAGATATCGAGGAAGCCAGCGAAGTCGGGCTGACCGAGCTGAAGCGGACGCTGACGTTCATCCATCGCGGTGAAGCGGAAGCTGACCAGGCTAAGAAAGAATTGATCGAAGCCAACCTGCGGCTGGTGGTATCGATTGCGAAAAAATATACCAATCGCGGATTGCAGTTTCTGGATCTGATTCAGGAAGGCAACATCGGGTTGATGAAGGCGGTGGACAAGTTTGAATGGCGCCGCGGATACAAATTTTCGACCTACGCAACGTGGTGGATCCGGCAGGCGATTACCCGCGCGATTGCCGACCAGGCGCGCACCATTCGTATTCCGGTGCACATGATCGAAACGATCAACAAGCTGGTGCGCACCAGCCGGCAACTGGTTCAGGAACTGGGGCGCGAGCCGACCAGCGAAGAAATCGCCAAGCGCATGGATATTCCGGTGTCCAAGGTGCGCAAGATCCTGAAAATCGCGCAGGAACCGATTTCGCTGGAGACGCCGATCGGAGAAGAAGAGGATTCGCATCTCGGCGACTTCATCGAGGATAAGGCGGTGGTTTCGCCGTCGGACGCGGTGATTAATTTGAATTTGAAGGAGCAGACGTCTTCGGTGCTGAAGACGCTGACGCCGCGCGAAGAAAAAGTGATCAAGATGCGGTTTGGATTGGATGACGGCAGCGAACACACGCTGGAGGAAGTGGGGCAGTCGTTCGCTGTAACCCGTGAGCGGATCCGCCAGATTGAAGCCAAAGCGTTGCGCAAGCTGCGGCACCCTTCGCGTTCGCGGAAGCT